>JAIRXQ010000044.1 GCA_031268195.1 Azoarcus sp.
CATCGGGCGGCGGCACATCCAGATGCACTGTCGCCGTGCTGGTGCTGCCGTCCGCATCCACGATCGTGTATTGGAACTGGTCCGGACCGACGTAGTTCGGATCGGGCGCGTACCAGAAGGTGCCATCCGGACTGATCCACACCGTCCCGCCCTGGTCGGTGGTGATGTGCGTCCAAGTGCCCTTGTTGTAATGTTCGCCCGGCTCGGCCACCGTTTGCTCTGCCGACGTCGAGGATTGCACCGACAGCACTCTCACCGGCGTATCGGCGCTGGGTACGTCCGCGCCGGCTTGCGGGTCGACGTCGGTAATCACGTTGCCGTGCAGCTCCGTGGTGTCCGGCACGGTGTAGTGGTTGTCGTTGGCTTCCGGCACGGTGTCCAGGATGGTGATCGACACGTCGACCGGGGCCGTTCGGTTGCCGTCCGCATCGGCAGCGATGTATTGGAAGATCGCATCGTCCGAACCATCGGTGTCTTCCGGGGTCGAGAGATCGTTATCGCGAGACGGTGGCGTTTCGTATTCGAAGTGCCCGTCGCTATAGATCGTCGCCCAACCAATGCTGGTTTCGAAGTGAACGCTGCCGCCCGGCGGCACGGTGTGTTCGACGCCGTCTTTGTCGATGACCGCGACCACCGTCAAGTCACCACTGTTCTCGTCGTTGTCGAGGACGTTGCCAAACGTGGCGTTGCCACTGCCTTCCACCACTTCGTAGCGATCGGACGTCCCGGCCAAGTCATGCTGAAATATGGAAGGATTCCCGCCGCCGTCGCCATGTGTGCCGGGGTCACCGCCGCTACGCAAGCGCCCGCCTAATGGAGCGCCGCCCGAACCCGGGCCGGTACGTGCGCCATCGGTTCTTTCGATGATGCGGGCGAGCTCGACCCAGTTGAAACCACCGCCGCCGCCGCCCGGCGGCGCGGCAGGGGGCGGCAAGTCGTCGAGGTTCGGCGGCATATTGTCGATCCAGGATTCGTCGTCCGACCCCATGTCGGGCCCCATGGCCATCGGCGCATTGGCGACGAACGGAGCGCTACCGTCGTCGGGCGCGACGACCACTGGACCATCTGGAACGAGGGTGTCACCGTCGTAGAGTGGATCGCCAGCCCGTAGCGGGCGAACCTTGTTGTCCGGGCCGCGCGCGAAGGCATGCCCCTTGATGGAATCAACGGTTGCAACGACTTGATTGGGAACCATGCTGGTATCTCCTAACGACGATTTACAGATCCAAACTTTCGATTCGATGAACGCCACGACACATTGCTACGTGGGCCAGACACTCATCCACGCTGACGCAAGCGTATAAATTGTCATGGATGAAAAATATTGTACTGACGTACAGAGTGTGAAAAAAATCACACCTCTTGCCCAGCCGATTTAGATCGTGTCCTCGTCGACGAGCAGGCTCAAGCCCTGCCGCTGTTCGCGGGAGGTGCGCCGTTGCAACAGTTTGTCCTGGGCCGCGGGCGGCAGATCGGTGAAACGGATGAGGGCGTTGTCGATCAGGAGGTCGATCACATCTTCGAGCACACGCACGAACGGCAGGTCGGATTCGCTCAGGGCGTCCTCGATGCTACCCTCGACATCATCCAAAGCCTCGTCATCCAGCGCCTCGATGAAATCCAGCACTTCGCGGGCATCGTGAGCCGTCACGCGCCAGCCGGGCGCGGCGACCGGGGTGCGGCTGAGCGCGACCACGCGGCCGTCCGTGCCTTTTTTGACGTAAACCGGCGCGCTCATGGCGGTTTGCCCTCTTTGCCTCCCATCAAGCTCAACGCCAGCTGCAAGCGGTCGCGCACGCCGAGCTTGATGAAGATGGCGCCCAGATGCGCCTTGACGGTGCGCTCGGTGATGCCCAGCGAGACGGCGATTTCCTTGTTGGAGCGCCCGGCGGCCACTTCGCGGGCGACTTCGGATTCGCGCTCGGAGAGCTCTTTGGGAATTTCGGCTGGCGCCGCCGAGCGTTTGCTGACCACGCCGATCAGCCGCGTCATCAGGTCCGCACCGATCCAATAGCCGCCACCACGCACGACTTGCGCAACCTTTTGCAACTGCACGGGGGCGGCCCAGGCGTGGCAGTAGCCGTGCGCCCCGGCGACCATCGCGGAGAGCGCCTCGCGTTCGTTGGGAAAATTGGACACCACGACAGCCACGACGCCCTCGAATTCGGCCAGCACCGCAGCGAGCAAATCTTTCCAGCCGGAGGCGCCCGCGCTCAGCCACACGAGGTCGGGCCGGTGTCCCGTGCTGACGGCCACATCCCATGTGCAGGCCACGCCGTCGGGAAAGGCGTCCTGCCAGCGCGAAGAGGGTGTGACCGCATCGGAGATGAGGAAAAGAGTGTGCATCACCGTTCCGTCATCGCATTTTGCTTGGCCCGCAGTACGGGCTTGAGCAAATAGTTGAGAACGCTTTTCTTGCCCGTCAGCACGTCGACTTCGGCCACCATGCCGGGGGTGATCGGCTTGTCCTTCCCCAGCGAGGATTTGTCTGTGCTCACCTGAATGAGATAGAAGGCGTTGCCCTTATCGTCAGAGACGGTATCGGGCGAGATTTGTTCCACTTTGCCATCGAGTCCGCCAAAAATGGCAAAATCGTAGGCGGTGATTTTGACCCGCGCCGGCATGCCAACGGCCAAAAACGCGATGTCCTTGGGCTTGATCTTGGCTTCGACCAGCAGTTTGTCGCCCAGCGGGACGACATCGACCAGTTTCGCGCCCGCCTGGACGAAGCTGCCGACGGTATTGATGTAAATATAATTGACCGTGCCTTTCATTGGGGAGCGTACTTTCGAGCGTTCCACTTTGTCCACGCCGCCGCGCAATTTTTCTTCTTCGCTCTGGAGCTTGGCCATGCTGTCGGACAACTCGTTGCTCCACTTGTTGCGGGTATCGAGCTCGACGCTCTGCAACTTGTGCTGCAATTCGACGATGGCCGCCTGCGTTTTCGGAATTTCCGCCGCCGCCTTGTCGCGATCGCTGGTGGCCTTGGTCACGGCCTGCCTTGCTTCGAGCAGTTCGACTTCGGAGATCGCCCCCTCTTTCACCAGCGGTTCCTTCATTTTCAGGATTTTCAAGGCGGAATCGAAGATTTTGAGCGCCGAGGTGTAGCCCGCCTGCGCGGCTTTGTGTTCTTCTTCGCGTTGCATGTATTGCTGGCGCACGACGGAGATCTGCGATTCGATCTCGGTGTTCGACGAATCGAAATAACCCTGCTCCTGCGCGGCGAGTTCCGGCCTTTCCTCCAGCACGTCCACCGGCACCACGAACGGCTGTCCGTTGACGAGCGCCTGCAGGCGCGCGGTCTTGGCCTTGAGCGCGAGGTAATCGTTACGCACCACGCCCAGATCGACCGCCAGACGAACGGGGTCGAGCTGGATCAGCACCTGCCGGTTCTCGACCACATCCCCGACGCGCACCAGTATTTCCTGGATCGGCGCGCCGTCGACGGCGGTCACGGTCTGCATCTGCGAAGACGGGATGATCTTGCCGTCGCCACGCGTGACTTCGTCGATCTGGGCGACGCCCGCCCACACCAGCAGTAGCACAACGACCACGCAGACGATGCGCAGCAGAAAGCGGGCGCGTAGCGGCTCTTGTTGCAGACGCGCCCAATCCGCTTCGTCGCCCCAGTTCATTTCCTGCGCGGTCGGCAGCGTCGGCAGCAGGAGATCGAAAAAACGGTCGGTGGCGGGACGCACCGGCGCGGCGAGCTTGTCGGAAATCTTGCCCACGCGCTCGAAGGCTTTGCGGGCGCGGTCCATGGTTTCCGCCTGCGGCTGGAGCTCGTCCGGCATCACGGTTTCGCCCGGCAGACTGGGCGCGGCGCGGGCAGATTTGATGCGACTGTCCATCACCGCGCTCTCCCGACTTTGCCCTGCTTCAGAGCCTCGACCACTTGCGCCTTGGGACCATCCGCGACGATGCGACCGCCATCGAGGACGATGATGCGTTCGGCCAGCGTGAGCAGCGGCGTGCGGTGCGTGATGAGGAGCATGGTCTTGCCTTGGCTGAATGTCCCCAGATTGCGTTTGATTTCTTCTTCGCTCGTATGATCCATCGACGCCGTAGGCTCGTCCAGCAACAAAATGGGTGGATCGTGGATGACCGCGCGCGCGATGGAGACACCTTGCCGTTGCCCGCCGGAGAGCGAATCGCCGCGCTCGCTCACCACCATATCGAAGCCCTGCGGATGCGCGTCGGCGAATTCGGTCAGCCCGGCAATGGCGGCGGCGCGCAACACGTCGGCGTCACTGGCGTGCGGCAGCGGCAAGGCGATGTTTTCACGCAGGGTGCCGAAGAAAAGCGTCGGGTCTTGCGGCACGTAGCCGATGTGACGGCGCAATTCGGAGGGGTCGAGCTGGCGCGCATCGATGCCGTCGATCAGCACCGAACCGGACGAGGGGCGATAAAGGCCGAGGATCAGCTTCTCCAGCGTAGTCTTGCCGGAGCCGACGCGCCCGATGATGGCGACGTGCTCGCCCGCCTTGATACGGAAAGACACCCCGTTCAGACAGGCGAGCGGCTGGTTCGGGTAGTTGAAAACCACGTCGCGGAATTCGATTTCACCACGCAGGCTCCTGCGGCTGATGAAGGCAGCGCCGTCCGGGCGCTCGGTTTCGCGGTCCATGAGATTGTCGACCGACTCGAACGAGGTGGCGGCGTTGTGGTATTGCACCAACAACCCGGCGATACGTCCAATGGGCGACATGGCGCGCGCCGAGAGCATGTAGCAGGCCACCAGTCCGCCAACGGAGAGTTCGTTCTCGTTGATGAGATAGACGCCGATCAGCATCACCACGAGGCTCAGCATCTGGATGACCCAGCCGGTGCCGTTGACCGCCATCGCGGAGAGGAGCCGCAACTGCGTGCTGATGCGCGCCAGGAGCGCCGTGCTCGATTCCCATTTGCGCTGCACGGATGCCTCCGCCCCCATCGTCTTGAGGGTTTCCACGCCCACCAGCCCTTCCACCAGCGTTGCGTTGCGCTGCGCTCCGGCGCGGTAGGAAGTTTGCGACAGGTCGTGCAACTTGCCCTGCACCGCCACGGAATAAATCACCAGCACGATCGCACCGAAAACGAATGGCAGCACCAGTTGCCAGGCGATCATGGCGATGATCATCATGAAAAGCAGCGCGAAAGGCAGATCGATGAAGGCGGTGACGGTGGCCGAGCCGATGAAGTCGCGCACACTCTCGAAGGCTTTCATGGTAGCGGCGAGCGAACCCGCCGAAGCGGGGCGCACTTCCATGCGCATGCCCAGCACGCGCTCCATGATGTGCGCCGAAAGCCGCACGTCGATGCGACTGCTGGCGAGATCGACGAAATAGCCGCGCATGGTGCGCAGTACCAGATCGAACAACAGCACGATGAACACCCCGACGCACAGCACCCACAGGGTTTCGAGGGCGCCGTTCGGCACCACGCGATCATAGACGTTCATCACGAACAGCGGCATCGTCAGCGCGAACAGGTTGATGACGAAGGCCGACAGCAGCACGTCCTTGTAAATGGGCCAGTTTTCCCGAAACACGCTCCAGAACCAGTGCCCGCTACGCACCTTCTTCGAGGCGTGCGGGGCACGGGCGTCGAACTGGAAGGCCGGGCGCACATAGATGGCGTGCCCGCTGTAGTTGCGCTCCAGATCCTCGCGCTTGAGCATCACCGCGGCTTCGCTCAATTCGGGGAACACCACTTTCCAGCGGTTGCGGCGAGTGCTCGTCTGCGTGACCACGCAGGCGCTGCCGTTGTTGAGCAGCAAGATGACCGGCAGCAAAGCCTGATTGATACCGTCCAGCCCGGTAGCGACAATGTTGCTGCGCATGCCGGCGCGCCGCGCGGCTCGCTCGAACAGCGCGGGAGTCAGCCGTCCGCCCTTGAGCGGCAAGCCGGCGACGATAGCATCCCGCGTCTGGTTGCCGCCGAAAGCGCGCACCAGCATCAACAGACTGTTGAGCAATGCGTCGACGGGGGGATGATCGGCGGACGCCGGCGGCCGATCCGACGCCACCGGAGCTTGCTCCGGCTGTTGCATTTGTTGCCTGACTGCCTCGGTCACGAAATGTCCCACAGATAGATAAACTTATTGGACCGGATCTTACCCGGACGCTTCGCCCAGTAAAGTTTGATAAAGCGTGAATTCTACACGTCCACTGCGTTGCGGCAGCATACATATGCGCTTGCGGGCGTTGATTGCGTGGCAGAAAATGCTCAACAAAAATGCATAGCAGGGGGAGACGCCATGAACACTGTCCAACGCAGGCGCTTTTCGCGCATCCGCTATCGCGGTTCCGCCATTTTGCAGGCCGACGCCGGACAGTGGCCGTGCGAGGTGCTCGACCTGTCTCTGCGCGGTGCGCTGGTCACCGCCGAATTGCCGCAAGAAATCACGCTCGGCTCGTCCTGCCTGCTCGAACTGCAACTGGACGACGAAACCTGCGTGCGCATGGACGGCCACGTCGCGCACCGCTACGGGCAGCAGATCGGGCTGGTCTGCGAGCAGACCGACCTCGACAGCGTTGCTCACCTGCGCCGCCTGATCGCGCTCAACCTGGGCGACGCATCGCTTCTGGAGCGCGAATTCTCGACAATGCTCGCAACATACGAATGACCCCAGGGCAATCGGGCGAACAAATTTTTCCAACCTGTCGTTTTAGCGTTATCCCCGTCATGCTTGCAGCGGCTTTCATCCGCTGCGAGACGCCCCATGTCCGAATTTCCCGCCAACCAGGCCGAGATGCAGGCCGAATCGGCCAATTTTCTTGCCCACTTCAACGCCTTGCCCGATTCTCGCCAGCCTCATCTCTTCATAAGCCACGGACTCGTCAAACAGCGTTCACCCGATTACCCTGAGGTAATCCCACAAAAAACCATTGCACCCCCCATCTCCAAAGTAGTACGATGCCAGCCAATTTTGACCTCTATCCAAACGTCCCTAATACATGACGGGTGACTTATGACACCCGCACAGACACTGCATTCCGGAGATCCAGATAGTCGACCCCCCCCGCAATCCAATTGAATAACCGCCCCGCATCTGCGCCGCACCTCGCATCAGAGACACGCAGCGCCCCCGGCTTTCTCCCGCCGCGCTGGATGCGCTGGATCGCGCGGCTCCTGATCCTCACCCTCAGCACACAGCCGGTTCTGTCTTTCGCGCAAACCTCTT
>JAIRXQ010000006.1 GCA_031268195.1 Azoarcus sp.
CAAAAAGACAGAAAACTACATAAAACAAAAGGCTGTGAACAGCCCCCTGTGTAAGTCTTTGTGCGTAAACGAAAAAACGTCAACGTGTACAACAACGGCATTCGTGCGATTGCCCTGCGTCAACCCCCTTCATCACTCGGCGTACTGGAAGCCGCCGCCCGCGTAGTTCTCGAAGCGCGTGTATTCGCCCAGGAAGGTCATGCGCACCATGCCCGTGGGGCCGTTACGGTGCTTGCCGATGATGAGTTCGGCGCTGCCTTTGTCGGGCGAATCGGGATTGTAGACTTCGTCGCGATAGATGAACATGATGATGTCGGCATCCTGTTCGATCGCGCCGGATTCGCGCAGATCGGACATTACCGGGCGCTTGTTGGGGCGCTGCTCCAGACTGCGATTCAACTGCGACAGGGCGATGATCGGTACGCGCAGTTCCTTGGCGAGCGCTTTGACCGAGCGCGAGATTTCTGACAGTTCAGTGGCGCGATTGTCGGTTTCGCGCGTGCCGTTCATCAGTTGCAGGTAGTCGATGACGATGAGGCCCAGTTTGCCGCATTGCCGCGCCAGCCGCCGGGCGCGGGCACGCAGGCCGATCGGGTTCAGGCCCGGCGTCTCGTCGATGTAGAGCGGCGCATCGTAGAGCTTTTGCATCGCCATCGTGAGCCGCTGCCAGTCGTCGTCCGAGAGGCGCCCATTGCGAATCTTCTGCATGTCGATGCGGCCCACCGAGGCGATGAAGCGGGTGGCGAGCTGGGTGCCTGGCATTTCCATCGAAAAGATCGCCACCGGCAGATGCTGTTCGATGGCGACGTGCTCCGCGATGTTGAGCGCGAAGCTGGTCTTGCCCATCGACGGGCGGCCCGCGACGATCAGCATGTCGGAGGCTTGCAGGCCGGAAGTCTTGTCGTCGAGATCCGTGAAGCCGGTCGGAACGCCGGTGATCTCGGAGGGGTTGTCGCGGTCGTAGAGCTCCTGCACACGATCGACGACCTGTTTCAGGATCGGCTGGATCACCTGAAAGCCCGAGCCGTGGCGCGTGCCCGCTTCCGCGATTTCGAACACGCGGGCTTCGGCCTCGTCGAGCAGCACCTTGGCGTCCTTGCCGGAAGGCGCGAGCGCGCTGGCGGCGATTTCGTCGCCCGCTGCCACGAGTTTGCGCAGGACGGCGCGCTCATGGACGATCTCCGCGTAGCGGCGGATGTTGGCCGCCGACGGGGTGTTGTTGGCGATTTCGGCCAGATAGGCGAGGCCGCCCGCCTGTTCTGTTTCGCCGTTCTTCTCCAGCGACTCGAACACCGTCACCACGTCGGCGGGTTTGCCGTAGTCGACCAGCTTCGAGATGTGGTGGTAGATGCGGCGATGATCGTCACGATAGAAATCTTCTTCGGTGACGAGATCCGCGATGCGCTCCCACGCAGTGTTGTCGAGCAGCAGACCGCCGATCAGCGATTGCTCGGCCTCCAGCGAGTGCGGTGGCAGCTTGAGCGCGGACAGTTGCGGGTCGACGGCGGGGCGCGGAGAAGTCGCCATAACGGCTCCGGTTGAAGAGAAGCGGCTGAAGGGGAGCCGATTCTAAGCCATGTGAAGCAGCGCGATGGCTTCGGTCGTTCAGGTGCGCGCCAGCGCCCGGTATGCCGCCGCGCGCGCGCCTGGATCGGGCGCGCCGAAAACATCTGTGATCACGGCGGCGAGATCGGCTCCGGCGGCGAAAACCTCGGCCGCGTTGGCGAGCGTGATGCCGCCGATGGCCGCCACGGCCATGTTCAGCTCGTGCCGTGCCCACCCGACCAGTTCAAGCGGCGCGCGCACCGCCGCGGGTTTCGTGGGCGAGGCGAAGACGGCGCCGAAAGCGACGTAGTCCGCCCCCGAGCTCGCCGCCGCTTCGGCGCGCGCCCATTCGCCGTAACACGAAACGCCGAGGATGCGCCCCGGCCGCATGGCGTCGAGCGCCCGCCGGGCCGCCGCCAGCTCGCCATCGCCGCGGCCGAGATGAACCCCGTCGGCATCGAGTTCGAGCGCAAGCGCCAGATCGTCGTTGATGATCAACGGCACACCGGCGGCGCGGCACAACGCGAACACGCGCGCGCCCTGTTCGCGGCGCAAAGCCGGCGCAGCCGCCTTGTTGCGATATTGCAGCAAGGCCGGGCCGCCCTCGAGCACGGCGGCAACCGCCTCGAGCAGGCGTGGGGTATCGGTTTCGTCCGGCGTGATCGCGTAAAGACCGTGCCAGCGTACCGCGCTGGTTTCATTTTTAGCTTTCTTCATTGCGCTTTTACATGAAAACTCCACCTCTTCCATGAAAGGTATATGCCATTGTCGCCAGACTGCCGACTCCGGCTTTCTTTAGAAATGGATTCGCCCGCCGCTGGCAAGGACTTATCCCTGTATTAAAGTCTCTTTTTTGCGGTATGCTTAGCGGCGATTGTAACAATTCAGGGTGCGGCGCCATTGGCGCGTCGCGTGTTCCGAGGGCAGAGTGCATGAACCTGAACGGGCTCAAGGTGATGGTCATTGATGACAGCAACACCATCCGGCGAAGCGCCGAGATTTTTCTCAGCCAGGCGGGCTGTCAGGTATTACTGGCCGAAGACGGCTTCGATGCGTTGTCCAAGATCACCGACCATCACCCAGACGTCATTTTCGTCGACATCATGATGCCCCGTCTCGATGGTTATCAAACCTGCGCTCTAATCAAGAAGAACCCGAAACTGGCGACAACGCCCGTGATCATGCTGTCTTCCAAGGACGGGCTTTTCGACCGTGCGCGCGGGCGCATGGTCGGCTCGGATGAGTATCTCACCAAGCCTTTCACAAAGGACAGTCTGATCAAAGCGGTATCCGAACATAGCCTCAATCACCCGCGCTGAACACTTGTAATACCCGATGGATAGAACCGACGATGCCAGTCAAGAAAATACTCGTAGTCGACGATTCGCCCACTGAACGGCTGGCGTTGACCGAAGTCCTCTCCCGTAGCGGCTATCAGGTCGTTACCGCCGAAAACGGTGAGGATGCGATCAGTAAAAGCCGCAGTGAATTGCCCGACCTGATCCTGATGGATGTCGTCATGCCCGGCATGAATGGCTATCAGGCCACGCGCACGATCTCACGCTGGGAAACGACCCGTGGCATTCCGATCATCATGTGCACCAGCAAGCGGCTGGAAACCGACAAGATTTGGGGCATGCGCCAGGGCGCATACGACTATATCGTCAAGCCTCTCGATCACACCGCCCTGCTTGCCCGCATCAAGAGCATCGGTTAGCGCGTATGTCCAAACGGATCAGCCTGCGCCAATTCCAGGAAAACCTTTCTCACCGACTGGCGGAGTCCCATGCCAGCGAACGCCGGGGGTTGCTCGGCGTCAAGGCGGGCGAGGAAAACTGGCTGCTTTCCCTGCCCGAAGCAGGCGAGATCATTTCGCCACCCGCTTTAACCCCGGTTCCGCTCACGCACGAGTGGTATCGCGGTCTGGTCAATGTACGCGGCGTCCTGTACAGCGTCATCGACCTGTCGCGTTTCCACGATGGCTCGCTCACCATCACGCCCGGCGCACAGACCCGTTTGTTGCTGATCGGGGCGCGGCATGGTGTACATAGCGCCATTCTGGTGACACGCGTGCTGGGGTTGCACAATGAAGAAGACTTTGAAGCCGATGAGCAGGCATCCGACGAGCGCCCGTGGGTAAGCGCCCGCCAGCGCGATGCGAACGGGCATCTGTGGTTGCGGCTGGACGTGCCACGACTTCTGGTCAATAGTATTTTCCTTGATGCAGGTTCCAACTAGGAGCGGCATCATTCCTTCCATAAATTCGATCTTTCCCGATTCCCCTCCAGGATCAGCAGGTCAGCAACTGCGGCGGAGCACACCAAATGGCATTCAAGCTCTTTTCGGATCATTCGGCTGAGCAAGGGCAGCCCACGGAAACCACCACCATCGTGGATAACCGCGAGAAGTTGCCACGGTCTTCGACCGCGGAACGGCTCGCGGCCGAGCATGGCGAAAAGCAACAGACCGGCTCCGGGCGGGTGCGCTTCCTTGCCTGGATATTCGTGCTGCTGGGCCTTGTCACCGCCGGCCTGATGGCCTATCAGTACTGGCGCATCAGCGCGGTCGCACAGGTCACGATCACGGGCGAAATGCAGGCGTTGTCGCAGCGCATCGCCAGCGCGGGACAACTGGCGCTTCAGGGCGAAGAAAGGGCTTTCACCGTGCTCGCGCAGGATGAGGCGCGTTTCAACGAACTGATCGAGACGCTCGACGCCAGCCCCAGACTCACGCCCGATGCGCGCATGCAACTGCAAGTGCTCAAAAATGCCTGGATCGGCGGAAGTGGCATGGATATCGAAATCAAGTCGATCCTCGCCAAGAAGCAGGGCCTGCTCAGCATCGCCCACGCGACGCCGGACGACATGCTGGTCAAAGTAAACCGCCTGCTGCTCATCCTGAAAACGCCGGGCGCCAGTCAGGAAACCGTGCAATTGCTTCCCCGGCTCACCAAAGAAGACGAGGATATGGGCGCGCTGATCGAAGCCAAGCGCGCAAACGATGCCTTGTCTCTGCCCGCGAAGGGGGCCGACTCGAAGGCGGACGTCGTCTTCAAGCAGGCCGAAGAACTGGGTAGGATCTTCGCGCAGGCGTCGAACATCGATGACATATTCTCGGTGGCGATCGTCGCGTGTGCCGTGCTCGCCCTGCTCGTGCTGATCCTCATCACCAAGGTGTACGGCACCGAAGTGACCGCCCGTCAGGCTGGCATCGACCGGCAGCGCCAGCTCTCCGAGGACGAGCGCAATCATACCCAGGCCGCCATTCTTCGCCTGATGAATGAGATGGGCGACTTGGCCGACGGCGACTTGACCATCCGCACCACCGTGTCCGAGGACATCACCGGCGCGATTGCCGACTCGGTGAATTACACCATCGAGGAGCTGGCCATGCTGGTGAGCCGGATCAACGATGCCGCCGGACGCGTGACCAACGCCACCCAGACCGCACAGCACACCTCGGCCGAACTGCTCGATGCCACCGAACGCCAGTCGCACCAGATCGAAGAAGCGGGCGCGACCGTGCAGAACATGGCGCAGGAAATGACCCACTCTTCCGAACGCGCGTTGCACACCGCGCAGGTGGCCCGCGCCTCGCTGGAATCCGCGCGCAAGGGGGCGGATGCGGTGGAAAACACCATCCGCGGCATGAACGCCATCCGCGAAAAGATTCAGGAAACCTCCAAGCGCATCAAGCGGCTGGGCGAATCCTCGCAGGAAATCGGTGAAATCGTGGAACTGATCTCGGACATTACCGAACAAACCAACGTGCTGGCCCTGAACGCTGCCATCCAGGCCGCCTCGGCGGGCGAAGCGGGACGCGGCTTTACCGTGGTTGCGGAAGAAGTGCAACGGCTGGCCGAACGCTCGGCGGAAGCCACCAAGCAGATCGCCGCCATCGTCAAGACGATTCAGACCGACACCCAGGATGCCGTGGGTGCTATGGAAAACGCCACCCGCGACGTGGTCGAGGGCGCGCGCCTGTCGGATGCCGCAGGTCAGGCGCTGGCCGAAATGGGGCAGGTTTCCATGGACGCCGCGCACCTGATCGAACAAATCTCCTCCGACACGCAGACCCAGGCAGCCGAGGCCATCCGTGTTGCGGAGTCGATGAAGGGCATCCTGGGCATTACGGAGCAGACAACGCACGGCACCAAACAGACGGCGGAATCGGTCGGCCAGCTTGCCGACCTCGCCATCGAACTGAAAGGCTCGGTTTCCGGGTTCAAGGTTTGAGCAGGATTAGCACGGGATTGCATCCATGACGCAAGCCAATGAACCGGATCTTGGGCCGCTGACCTGGGTCAAGGGCGAGATCGACCAGGCGCTGTCACAAGCGACCGACAGCCTCAAGAGCGCGGGCGAGGCGGGCGCCGACGGCCCTGCCAAAGTCCAGTTCGCGCAGACCCATCTGCACCAGGCACACGGCGCACTGTCCATCATCGGTCTGGACGGACTGACCAAGTTCGTCGCGGCGCTGGATTTGTTCCTCGGCGCGTTGGCGCGCGGTGAATTGCCTGTCGACAAAGACCGGCTCGAACTCGGGCGTCGCGGGCTGGCGAGCATTGGCAACTATCTCAGCGAACTGGTGCATGGCGCGCCCGATCAGCCCCTGCGCCTGCTGCCGCTGTACCGCGAGCTGGTGAATGCGCGCGGCGAAACGGCGCCTTTCCCCGCCGATCTCTTTTTCCCCGATCTGAGCGTGCGCATCCCGCGCCGCGCCGATGCGCCGGAACTCGACGCCGAGCAACGGCAAATCCAGCACCGCACCATGCTGAAGCGCTTCCAGCGCGGCTTCGTCGACTGGATCAAACAGCCGGATGCCTCTGTGCACACGGACACCATGCGCTCCGCGCTGGCGGGCTTCGAAGCCTCCGAAGACACCCCCGGCCTGCGCGCCCTGTGGTGGGCTGGGCAGGCTTTCATCGACACGCTCGTTTCCATTCCGGCCGATGAACTGCCCGCCACCAAGCACCTGCTGAACCGGCTCGAAAATCAGTTGCGCCACGTCAGCAGCAGCCCGCAAGCCGTGCCCGAGCGACTGTTGCGCGAACTGCTCTACGAAATCGCCAGCCGCCCCGCCACCACGCCGATCCAGCAAGCGGCGCGCCAAGCTTGGCAGCTCGATGCGCTGATGCCCGAAGCGGACGTGACCGTGAGCGATCTGCCGCTCGCCCCGCTGCTTCAGGAATTGCACAGCCGGCTCACCAAGATCAAGGAAGAATGGAACACCTTCGGTGAACAAGGCGCGACCGCGCTGCCCGAATTCACCGCCAAACTCGAAGAATTCACCAAGTCCATCGCCCCGCTGGGCCGCCCGGTGCTCCATCGCCTGCTCAACGGCATGAGCCGTTTCGTGGTGTGGTTGAGTTCCAACCCGCAGCGCTATTCCGAACCCATCGCGCTCGAATTCGCCACCGCACTGCTGCTGGCGGAATCGGTACTCGATCGCAGCGTGCCCGATCCCGGTTTTCAGCATCAGGTGGGCGATGCGCTCGCCCGGCTCGAGGCCCTGGCGCGCGGCGAAGAAGTCAGCACCACGCCCAGTTCGGCGGGGGTCGAATCGGCGCGCAAGCGGCAAGAAAAAGAAGCCCAGGCGCAGTTGTCGCACGAGATTCTTTCCAGCCTCGCCACGATCGAGCAGACGCTGGACGATTTTTTCCGCGATCACGCCAAGCGCGCGCCGCTGGCAACGCTGGAAGCGCCCCTGCACAAGATCGAAGGCGCGCTGGCCGTACTGGGCGAAACCGATGCGATCGCCCTGATCCGGGAAGCCGGCAAGACCATTGCCACACTCGCACAGGAAGATGCGCCGGTCGACGAAACCGATCTCAACGAGCTGGCCCGCCGTTTCTCGGCGCTCGGCTTCTTCATCCAATCGTTGCAATACAGCCGCACCTCCGTCGCGCAATACCTGAGCCCGGACAAAGCCGCCGCGCAACCGCGCGAAGCCCGTTTCGATCTACCCGCCCTGCTGGACATTCCCGCGCTTCAGGCGCGCAAAACCGAAGCGGCCGCGCCTGCATTCTCAGCGGACGGAATCGAATCCTTCCCGACATTCGAGATCGATGTCGAAGGCACGCCCGTCATTGCCGCAGAGGAGAAACCGCCCACCCCGATCCCGCCCATTACCGCCGAAACGCAACGGCTGGCCGAAGCGCCCAAGGAAGAACTCGACGCCGAACTGCTGTCCATCTTCATCGAAGAAGCGCATGAAGTGCTGGACAAGGCCAGCGCCGATCTCGAATTTCTGCGCAACGAACCGGATAATCTCGACCATCTCACCGAAATCCGCCGTGGCTTCCACACCTTGAAGGGCAGCGGACGCATGGTGGGGCTGTCCGACCTTGGCGAAGCCGCCTGGGGGATGGAACAGACTTACAACCGCTGGCTGAAACTTGAATGGCAGGTTACGCCCGATCTGTTGCAGCTGACCGTCGACGCCTGCCGCGAATTCACCGCCTGGGTCAAGCAGATCAAGGACGAGGGCGAATACCAGCGCGACGTGGCGGCGCTACTCGCAAGTGCCGAGCACCTGCGCAACAGCGGCGGCAGCGGATCGGACGAGGAACTCCCCGCCGCGCTCCAGGCGCCCGCCGTGCCTCCGGCAGCGAAAACACCGCCGAGCCCCCCCGCGGCGCCTGCCGTCGAGTTCGACCTGCATCCCGAACCGGCGACCCGGACCTTGCTCGATGTGCCCGACATCCAGCTTGAACCCGCGACCGAAACCGCGCTCGACGTGCCCGACATCCAGTTCGATCTGGGAGACGCGGGCGGCGGAGGCGATTTCTCGCGCACGCAAATCGTGCCGGAGAAGGTCGACATCGATCTCGAAGACGTTCACCTCATCGAACTCGACGAGCCCGAAACGGTCGAAACGGATCTCACCCCCGAAATAGATATCGAGATTGTCCCCGAAGACATCGAGATCGTCCCCGAACCGCCATACACACAAACAGCGTCGGCGCAAACAGAAACAGCGAAGGAGACGGAACGAAAGCTGCCGTCCGTGCCCGAATTCCAGCCCTTCGATTTTGAGCCGTTCGATTTCACCGCGCAGGAGACAGCGCAGACCGCGCCTGAAAAAGAACCCGCGCACGAAGAACCCGTCGGCGAGAAAATCGTCGCAGAAGCGGTGGCCGAGCCCATCGCCTCGCCGGAGATGACGCCCGAATCCACCTCCTTCTCCGAACCTGAATCCGCGCCCGATGCCGACACGCTGCATATCGGCGAGGTCGAGATTTCGCGCCCGCTGTTCGAGCTCTACGTGGCCGAAGCGCAGATGCACATCGCCACCCTGCATCAGGAGTTCGACCACCTCGGCGCCAATCCCACACTGTCGCTGCCGGAGACGTCCCTGCGCGCGGCGCATTCGTGCACCGGCATTTCCGGCACCGCGCGCTGCACGCCGCTCTTTACGCTCGGCCGCGCCCTGGAGCACGCGCAACAACGCATCTACGACCAAAAACGCCCGCCGAATTCCGAAGAACTTGACCTGTTCAAAACCAGCGCCGACACGCTCGACGCCATGTTGACCGAGGTTATCGGCCTGAACATGCCGCTGGAGACGCCAGAGCTGGTCGATCTGCTCGACCGGATCGGGCACCCCGTCGAAATCTCCAATGCCCCGCTCACCGACGACACGATCGCGCAGGCGGTAGCGCACGTCGTCTCCGAAACCTCGGCGGCCAGCAAAGCCGCGAGGGCGCAGGCTGCGCCGGAAGCACCGCCTGTCCTCAACGACGAAATCGACGAACAATTGCTGCCGATCTTCCTCGAAGAAGCCGAGGGACTGCTCACCGGCCTGCACAACAGCCTGCGCGTCTGGCACGACGACAACGCCAATCCCGAACATTCCCAACTCATCAAGCGGCAGTTGCACACGCTCAAGGGCAGCGCGCGCATGGCCGGCGCAATGGCTTTGGGCAACCAGATCCACCAGCTCGAATCACGCGTCGAATCGGCGCTCGTCGATGAGCAGCAGGACATTGCCGCGCTCATCGATGAGATCGCCTCCGAACTGGACGTGACCGAGCAGCTCATCGCCACGCTCAACGGCGGCCCCGCGCCCGCTGTCGAAGCCATCGAAGTCTCCGAACCCGGCGCCGCGCTGTCGCAAACCGCAAGCAGCGAACCGGCCGAATTCTTCCGGCTGCCAGCCGCTCGCCTCCCGGGCGAGACGCCGCGCGCCGCCCCGATCACGACGATTTCCGCGCCTGCCGAATCCGAAGTGGTCAGTGCCGCACTGCGCGTGCGGGCGGAGCTGGTCGACAACTTCGTCAACGACGCCAGCGAAATCGGCGTCGCCCGCACTCGCATCGAAGGCGAATTGCGGCAATTGCGCCGCAGCATGCTGGACTTGACCGAAAACGTCATCCGCCTGCGCAACCAGTTACGCGAAATCGAGCTTCAGGCTGACGTGCAGATGCAAACGCGCATGGCGCAAGCCGAAAGCGTCCATGTCGAGTTCGATCCGCTGGAAATGGACCGCTACACGCGCCTGCAAGAATTGACGCGGATGATGGCGGAGAGCGTCAACGATGTCACCACGGTGCAGCAGAACCTGCTGAGAAACCTCGACAGCGCCGACTTCGCGCTGCACAGCCAGGCACGCACGACGCGCGAACTGCAACAAGCATTGATGCAGGTGCGCATGGTGCCGTTCGACAGCCTCGCCGTGCGCCTGTATCGCATCGTGCGCCAGAGCGCGAAAGAACTCGGCAAGCGCGCCAACCTCGACATGCGCGGCGGCGGCATCGAAATCGACCGCAGCGTGCTCGAACACATCGTCGCGCCGCTGGAACACTTGTTGCGCAACGCGCTTTCACACGGCATCGAAACGCCGGAGGTGCGCCGCGCCAACGGCAAACCGGAACTGGGCCAGATCACGTTGACCACGCGCCAGGAAGGCAACGAAATCGTGATCGAACTCGCCGACGACGGCGAGGGGCTGGATTTCGCGCGTATCGCGGAACGCGCCCGCGAACACGGCCTGCTCGGCCCCGATGAAACCGCTGACGAACGCCGTCTGGCGAACCTGATTTTCGTCCCCGGCTTCTCCACCGCCAAAGTCGTCACCGCCGTCTCCGGGCGCGGGGTCGGCATGGACGTGGTGAAGGCCGAAACCGCCGCAGTCGGCGGCCGGGTGGATATTTCCACCACGCCGGGCGCGGGCACGATGTTCAGCATCTTCCTGCCACTGACGCTGGCCGTGACACAAGCGTTGCTGGTGCGTTCGGGCAGCAGCCACTATGCCATTCCCGCGAGCATGATCTCGCAGGTCATGGAGCTGAAGGCCGACGCCGTCGAACACATGCGTCGCGAGGGCAGCTACGAGTGGATGGGCCAGCAGTACGGCTACTACTACCTGCCGAACTTGCTCGGAGATGGCGCCGCGCGGCCCGAAATCGGCCGCTATAGCTGGGTGTTGCTGCTGCATTCCGGCACACAGGCGCTGGCACTGCATGTGGACGCCCTGCACGGCCATCAGGAAATCATCGTCAAAAATGCCGGCCCGCAGCTGACGCATATCGCCGGGATGTCGGGCGCAACCGTCCTCGGCAACGGCGAAATCGTGCTCATCATCAACCCGGTGGCGATGGTCAGCCGCGAGATCATCTACGGCCAGGCGCAAAAAGCCAGCGAAACGACAGACTCGAGAGTGCCGCAGCCGGCCCCGACGCACGAGCCGACGGTGATGGTGGTCGACGATTCGCTCACCGTGCGCAAGATCACCAGTCGCCTGCTGGAGCGCGAGGGCTATCGCGTCATCACCGCCAAGGACGGTGTCGATGCCATCGAATCGCTGATCGACGACATCCCCGACGTGATCCTCTCGGACATCGAAATGCCGCGCATGGACGGGTTCGACTTCGTGCGCAACATCCGCGCCGACAAACGACTCAAGAGCGTGCCGGTCATCATGATCACCTCGCGGCTGGCGGACAAACACCGCGAATACGCGATGGAGATCGGGGCCAATCACTACCTCGGCAAGCCGTATCAGGAAGAAGAACTGCTCAGCCTGATCGCCAATTACACGCACCACGCCTGAAAAGCGCATGGCGTTCCAATTCGCACGCCACGCGCCGCTCATGGCAGCGTAAAATGCCGTGTATGGATACCGTCTCGGCCAATCTCACGCACCACTTCCTGATCGCCATGCCCTGCATGTTCGATCCGCATTTCGCGCGCTCGCTCACCTACATTGCCGAACACAATGAACAGGGCGCGCTGGGTGTGATCGTCAACCGCCCGCTCGACATGACGCTGGGCACCTTGTTCGAGCGCGTGGAACTCGGCCTTGAATCTTCGGGTTTCGACGAACAACCCGTGTATTTCGGCGGCCCGGTACAGACGGATCGCGGCTTCGTCCTGCACCGTCCAAGCGGCGAGTGGCATTCCACCTTGCGGGTCAACGACGAAGTGGGACTCACCAGCAGCCGCGACATCCTGCAAGCCATCGGCAGCAAGGGCGAACCGCATGAAGTGCTGGTCAGCCTCGGCTTCTCCGCCTGGGCAGCGGGACAACTCGAACAGGAACTGGCCGACAACGCCTGGCTCACCATTCCCGCCGACATGTCCATCGTTTTTGGCGTCCCACCCGAACAACGCCTGAGCGCCGCACTGCAAAAGCTCGGCATCGATCTCACCCAGTTGAGCGAGGTCGCCGGGCATGCCTGACGGCGCGCCCGCGCCCGCCCCTGCCCCCTCCTCCCTGCCAAAACGCGGCTGTATCCTTGGTTTCGATTTCGGTCTGGCCCGCATCGGCGTCGCGACCGGCGAACTCGAAACCGGGCTTGCCAGCCCGCTCACCATCATCGCGGCGCAGAGCCGCGACTTGCGCTTTGCGGCCATCGCGCGTCTGATTGCGCAATGGCATCCGGTGGCGCTCGTGGTCGGACTGCCGCGCCCGTTGGACGGCGAAGGCGCGCATGAATTCGAGCCCGATTGCCGCCGCTTCGCCAATCGCCTGCATGGCCGCTTCGGCCTGCCGGTGATTTTTGGAGACGAACGCCTCAGCTCGGTGGAGGCCGAGCGCAGCCTGCGCGCGGCAGGCATGCGACGCTGGCAAACGCGCAAAGACAAGCTCGATGCCGTCGCGGCACAATTCATCCTGCAACACTTTCTGGACTCGATTCGCCATGCCACAACTTCCTGATGCTGAAACGCTCTGCCGCCAACTCGCCGAGCAAATACGCCCCTGCCTCAAGCCCAACACGGTGCTGATCGGCATTCGCACGGGCGGTGAATGGCTGGCCCGCCGCCTGCACGCGCTGCTCGGCATCGAGGAGCCGCCGGGGGCCATCGACATTTCGTTCTACCGCGACGATTACGGCGCGAAAGGCTTGCACGCCAGCCCACAGCGCACGCACATCCCGTTTTCCATCGAGGAAGCGCCGGTGATCCTCGTCGACGATGTGCTCTATACAGGCCGCACCACCCGCGCCGCCCTGAACGAGATCTTCGATTTCGGCCGTCCGGCGAGCGTCGAGCTGGCGGTGCTCGTCGATCGCGGCGGGCGCGAACTGCCCGTCGCCGCCCGCTACTGCGCCCACATCCTGCCCGAGCCGCTACCCGCCTCACAAAATCTGCAACTGGAGGAGACGGAAGACGGTAATTTGACTCTGAGGTTGATCGATGCGTAATCCACAGCTCAACAAAAACGGTGAGCTACAGCACCTGCTCACCCTGGATGGCCTGCCCCGCGACGTGATCGTCAGCATCCTCGACCATGCCGCGCCTTTCACCGAGGTGGCCGAACGCGAGGTGAAAAAACTGCCCCTGCTGCGCGGCAAGAGCATCTTCAACCTCTTTTTCGAGAACTCCACCCGCACCCGCACCACTTTCGAGATCGCGGCCAAACGTCTGTCCGCCGACGTGGTCAATCTCAACGTGTCGACCAGTTCCACCGCCAAGGGCGAAAGCCTGCTGGACACCATCGACAATCTCTGCGCGATGCACGCGGACATGTTCGTGGTGCGCCACGCCGCCAGCGGCGCGCCGGTGCTGATCGCCAAACACCTGCAAGCGGCGGGACGCGACCACATCCACGTGGTCAACGCCGGCGACGGGCGGCATGCCCACCCGACGCAGGGCCTGCTCGACATGTACACGATCCGCCACTACAAGCACGATTTCACCCAACTCACCGTCGCCATCGTCGGCGACGTGCTGCATTCGCGTGTGGCGCGTTCCCAGATCGCCGCGCTCAACACGCTCGGTGTGCCCGAGCTGCGCGTGATCGCCCCCAAAACCTTGCTGCCCGCCGAGATCGAAAAACTGGGCATCCGCGTCTTTCACGACATGAGCGAAGGCTTGAAGGACGTAGACGTAGTGATGATGCTGCGCCTGCAAAATGAGCGCATGAGCGGCGCGCTGCTGCCGACGCCACAGGAGTACTACAAGGTGTGGGGCCTGACGGAAGAAAAACTCGCGCTCGCCAAATCCGACGCCATCGTCATGCACCCGGGGCCGATGAACCGGGGCGTCGAAATCGACTCCGCCGTTGCAGACGGCTCGCAGGCGGTGATCCTGCCGCAAGTCACCTTCGGCATCGCCGTACGCATGGCCGTGATGAGCATGCTGGCCGGTCAATGAGGGAGCTGGAAACGATGAAAATCCGCATAGCCAATGGCCGGGTCGTCGATCCCGCCCATCAGTCCGACAGCGTTCGGGACGTCTTCATTGCCGAGGGCAAGATTGCCGCGCTCGGCGACGCACCTGCCGGTTTCACGCCCGATCGCACCCTCGAAGCCAGAGGGCTGATCGTCGCCCCCGGCCTGATCGACCTCGCCGCGCGTCTGCGCGAGCCGGGGTTCGAGTACCGCGCCACGCTCGAATCCGAGATGGAAGCGGCGATGGCGGGCGGCGTCACCTCCGTGGCGATTCCGCCTGACACCGATCCCGCCCTCGACGAACCGGGCCTGGTCGAAATGCTCTGCTACCGCGCCGAGAAGCTCAACCGCGCCCACATCTACCCGATTGGAGCGCTCACCATCGGGCTGAAAGGCGAGCGCCTCTCGGAGATGGCCGAACTGCTCGAAGCCGGATGCTTCGCCTTCTCGCAGGCAAACGAACCCATCGTCGATACGCTGGTACTGATGCGCGCCATGCAATACGCCGCCACCTTCGGTTTTCGCGTCTGGCTGCAACCGATTGCGCCCTTCCTGACGCGTGGCGGTTTCGCCCACAGCGGTGAAGTCGCCAGCCGCCTCGGCCTGCCCGGCATCCCGGTCGCCGCCGAAACGGTGGCGATTTTCACCTACCTGCAACTCGCGAAAGTGACCGGCGTGAAGCTGCACGTCACGCGCCTGTCCAGCGCCGAGGGGCTTTCCCTGATCGAGCAGGCGCGCGCACGTTACGGCATCGACGTCACCTGCGATGTGTCGATCAACCATCTGCACCTGTGCGACGCCGACATCGGCTATTTCGACACCCATTGCCACCTGATCCCGCCGCTGCGCGCACAGTCCGACCGCGACGCCCTTTCAGCAGCGCTGGCCGACGGCCGCATCGATGCCCTGTGCTCCGACCACACTCCCGTCGATGACGATCACAAGCTAAAGCCGTTCAGCGAATCCGAACCCGGCGCAACCGGCCTGGAGCTCCTGTTGCCGCTCACCCTGAAATGGGCCGAGGACAAAAAGCTTCCACTCACCACGGCACTGGCCCGCGTCACCTCCGATGCCGCCAAGCTGGCGGGCATCACCCGCGCCGGGCACCTCGCCCCCGGCGCACGCGCCGACGTGTGCGTGTTCGACCCAGACGCCCGTTCATGCGTCAGCCGCGAAAGCCTCAAGAGCCAGGGCAAGAACACGCCCTTCCTCGGCCAAACGCTGCCGGGAGTGGTACGTTACACGCTGGTGGAAGGGCGGTTGATGTTCGAGCGGTAATTATTAACACGGCCCGATATATTTTGACATATATTATGATTTTGTCATGGAAAAGCCTGCACGGATTCAGTCTTATTTTAGCCACGGAAAAATCCGGTACGCTGCAGGAAAAATGAGAATGTCAAAAATTTTTGGGCCGGATTAATATCATGCGGGTTCTGCGTGCTCACAAACAAGGCGTTGCCGAAAACGATCACGCAAGCACGCGCCACATACGTGGTTATCATTGCTTCGCCGACACAACGAAACTCCGGTGCCACTATTCATGTTCAAACGCCTTCTTTCAGCCCTGACCGGCAAGAAAAACGACACTGCCGCAACGGCCTCGCCGAGATCCATTGAATCAACTGGGCCGCAACCGGCGACGGAAGATCTGATCACGGTCTATGACGCCTATGGCAGGGAGTTGAAGATCACGCGCCATGAATGGCGCGAGAACATGTTGCGGCCCAACCTGCAAAAGAAGTGGGATACCCCTGACGAGCTTTACACGATGATCGTGTCTGCATTGAGCGATGGTTTTGCTGCCGATCTGCTGCCGGCAGCAGCGCGCCTGGTCGACATTGATCCGATGCCAGAGCGCAGCCACACGATCCACGGCATCGTACTGATGGAGAACGGCCAACTCAGTGCTGCCGAGGCCACCTTACGCGAAGGCATGCGCAAGGCGGGTGAAACCGGAACATTGCTTACAAACCTTGCCAAAGTTTCTTCTCATCGTGGCGACCAGGCACAGGCAGACGCAATCCTTTGGCAGGCCGTGCAAGCCGATCCGAATCAGGACAATGGTTTGCTGTGGTGGGCAGCAATCGAGCAGGAGCGCCGCGGAGAGGCGGGCTATCTTCAGGCGTTGCAGACGGCAGCCGCACTGCCTGGCAGTTGGCGCGCGAAATTGTGGTTGGCACGCCATCATCTGGAACATGCCCAACCCGAGGCCGCGCGCGCCCTCTACGCCGAAGTGTTGTCCAGTGGCCTCTACGATCAAAGCGCGTTGATGATGATTTCCGGTGATCTGGGCAACAACGGCCAGATTCCGCTGATCCTTGAATTGATTGCTCCCATCTACGACGAGCACAAGCACGATCCGATGGCTGGCCTGAACCTGCTGCGCGCTTGCCACCAGTTGGGCAAGGTGGACGAAGGCGAAGCATTGCTTGGCCGCATGTACGCGTTGGGGATCATGCCAATCAAGCAGCAGCTCGATGAGTTTGCACAGGCCTTCCAGGCAATGCGACAGCAAACCGCGCAAGGCACGCCGATCGACCCTGACAACCTGCAGGTTGACACGATTGCATTGAGCCAGCCGATCTGGCACTACGGCCTGCGAAACGCCGACTGGTTCTTTGCGCAGAAGCCACAGGGTGCGTTGGAGGTGGGCTTCTTCGCGCTGTCAAAAATCACGGATGGTACGGAGCATGCCGAATCTCAACGTGAAGACGATCTGGGACGCTTTTCCCGTGCCATTGCGCTGTATCTGGCCGAAGCAGCGCACTACTGGAGCGACTATGCCGCGAGCTGTTACAGCCTGATCGTGAAAGGCGGCGGCCCGGTCGTGGCAGGAGGCGAGTCCGACGGCAATGCGCTCTTTGACATTGTGCCGCCTGACATGAAGTACTTCGTGACCGGCGAAATCGGCTGCTCAGGTGAAGGCGATGCCATCCAATGGCGGATATCCCTTAGCCTATGGGATTGCACCACACGCGGCAAACAAGCCAGCGAAAGCGGCACGGCCATCCAGTCAGAACTTGGCGCCTTGGTTCTTACGCTGGAGAAACGCCTGCTTGCCCGGATCGGCCAGACGCGCGAACAGCCGCTGGATGCCTTCTATCAGCGTCCAAACGCCGAAGCCATGACGGTATACCTCACGCAACTGGGCCAATCGTTCATGCTGACGCTGCTTGCCAACGAACACATGCCGAAGTCAGCGATGTGGGGTGAGCGCGCCATGCTCGACTGGCCACTCAACATGGCGCTGCACTGGCCCACGGTTGAAGTGCCGAAGCTGATGTATATCTCAGGTCTTGGCAAAGCACTTGACTATCGATCCGACGTGCTGCCCGAATACAAGGAACGTAGCCTTCAGTTGCTTCGAGAAGCGAATCAGGCGAACAGCCCCGTTGGTCGCCTGGCGCCGCTCGTGTGGAAAATGTTTGGCATGCAAGACGAGTTGCAGGCACATATCAAGCAGCTTCCTGCCGATGCAGACCCTGCGTACACCGATTGGCTGGACAGAGTGACGAAAGAGTGAGGCACGCCGATTACCAACAGCGGCGCAGCAGCGGTGAGTTGCGCCAGCGCGTGCGCGGCGTCTACGAGATTCCCGGTCGCGACTACGGCGACAATCCCACGCAGCGCGTGCGCGTCGTCTCCGAGCGCGACTGGATCGTGACCCTGGACATCAGCGCTATTCCGCCGCCAGCGCCGCGCGCAGACGTTCCAGGCGGCCCTCCCCCGCCGCGATGCGTACCCGCTTGGCGCGGGAGCTCTCGCCGCTCACCAGCACGATCGCCGATTTCGGCGCTTTACAGAGCTCGGCAAGGAACGCGCACAGCGCGGCGTTGGCCTTGCCGTCGACAGGCGGCGCAGCAAGGCGCAGTTTGGCGGCTTCGCCGTGCAGCCCCGCGAAGCCGGTGCGTTTCGCGCCCGGCTGGACGTGCAGGGTCAGCAGCAGGCTGCCGTCCGCCGCTTGCTGGAGCCAATCGGACACGACAGCGTTCAAAGCGACACGCGAGACAATGCCATCAGAATGACCTGCAAGACCAGCAACAGCACGAGCGGTGAAAAATCAACACCGCCGAGCGGCGGGATGATGCGGCGAAAAGGCGTGATGAACGGGCGCATCAGCCCGTTGACCACTGCCGCGGCCGGAGCGTGCGGCGCAACCCACGACAGCACCACCGCCACGATGACGATCCCCATGATCAGATAAACCGCCAGTTGCGCCAGCTTGAGCAACGCATACAGCGGCACGGCGGCAAGCAGCGAACTGGCCGGAGCACCGAGCAGTACCAGCACGAGGCCGAGATTGAGCATCTGTGCGACCCACGCCGCCAACAGGGTCGCCAGATCCAGCCCGAACAGACCGGGAATGAAGCGGCGCAAGGGCCGTACGACCCAATCCGTGGTGGCGAGCACGAATTGCCCGCCCGGGTTGCGGAAAGAAACCCGCGCCCATTGCATGAAAAACCGCGCCAGCAGTGTCAGGGCAATCAACCCGAACACCGTGTTGATGATGAGACGCAAGATGTCGACGAGCATGACGTTTCTTCCTTGTAAGCATCGGGATGTCAGTCTTTGCCGAGCTGATCGCCCAGCTCGCGGCTGCGCGCGGCCGCCGCTTCCACCGCTTTGACGACGGCATCGTGCCAGCCGCGCGCCGCCAGTTGCGCGAGCGCGGCGGCGGTGGTGCCCCCTTTGGAGGTGACTTTTTCGCGCAGCACGGCGGGCGAATCGTCCGAGGCAGCGGCGAGTTTCGCGGCACCCAGTACGGTGGCGAGCGCGAGTTTGCGGGCGCTGGCAACCTCGAACCCCTGCGCGCGCCCCGCTGCTTCCAGCGCCTCGATGAAGTGGAAGACGTAAGCGGGACCGCTGCCGGAGATGCCGGTGACGGCATCCAGCCTGCTTTCGTCCTCCACCCACACCGTCTCGCCGACGGCGGCAAGGATGCGCACGGCAAGTTCGCGCCCGGCGGCATCGACGGCGGGCGCGGCAAACATGCCGGCGACGCCCGCGCCGATCAGCGCCGGGGTGTTGGGCATGCAGCGCACCAGGCGTTCATAGGGCGCGCCGTTGCCGCCGAGCCAGCGGCCGATGTCGGCCAGCCGCAACCCGGCGGCGATGGAGATGACCAATGCGCCGCGCAACGCGCCGGCGAACGGTGCGAGCGCCGCTTTCATCTGCTGCGGCTTCACCGCCAGCAGCAACACGTCGCAGCCGAACACGGCGGCATCGGGCGCAGCGAGCGTTTGTACGCCCAATGTCGCTTGCAGGCGATCACGGATGGCAGCATCCAGCTCCACGACAAGAATGTCGGCGGGTGCAAAGCCGCGCTCCACCATGCCGCCGATCAAGGCGGCTGCCATGTTGCCACCGCCCAAAAAAGCAATCTTCATGCACGCCGTTCCTTTCGTGTTCAAAAAAATTCACCCTGTTGCGGACGATTCGTGCCGCTCGCCGAAGATGGCCGTGCCGACGCGCACGATGGTTGCGCCCTCCGCGATGGCCGCTTCAAGATCGTGCGACATGCCCATCGACAAGGTATCGAGCGCCAGCCCCATGCCCACCAGATCGTCGCGCAACTGGCGCAGCACCGCGAAACGCTGCCGCAACAAGGAGGCATCCTCACTCGGTTCGGGGATACACATCAAGCCACGCAAACGCAGGCGCGGCAAGACGGCGATCCGGCGAGCCAGCGCTGCGACCTCGTTCGGCGCAACGCCGCTCTTGCTCGCCTCGCCGCTCACGTTGACTTGCAGGCAAACCTGCAAGGGCGGCTGGCCGTCGCCGCGCTGCGCCGAAAGGCGCTCCGCGATCTTCAGGCGATCGACGCTGTGCGCCCAGTCGAAAAGCGCAGCCACGATGCGCGTCTTGTTGCCCTGCAAGGGGCCGATGAAATGCCATTCCGGAGCGGGGTCCAATGCCGCGAGCGCGGCGATCTTCTCCGCCGCTTCCTGCACGTAGTTCTCGCCAAAAGCACGTTGCCCGGCACGATACGCCTCGCGCACGGCATCGGTGGGCCACGTTTTGCTGACCGCCAAGAGCTTCACCGCCCCCGGATCGCCTCCGGCAGCGCGGGCGGCGGCGGCGATGCGCGCGGCAACGGCCTGCAAGTTGGTACTAATTGACGGCATGACCCCGAAATTTTTGCTATGAATGCGCGAACCGGCTGTTCAGCAAGCCGACGGAGTATACACCGGCATCTTCCGCGCCCCGCGCGACCTTTTCGAGCAACGACATGGACATAACAGAACTGCTTGCATTCGCCGTCAAGAATCAGGCATCCGACCTTCACCTCTCCGCCGGGCTACCGCCGATGATCCGCGTCAGCGGCGACGTGCGCAAAATCAACCTGCCGCCGATGGAACACAAGGATGTACACGCGCTGGTCTACGACATCATGAATGATCGCCAGCGCAAGCAATACGAGGAAGTGCTGGAAGTCGACTTCTCATTCGCCATCCCCAATCTGGCCAGGTTTCGGGTCAACGCCTTCAATCAGGAGCGCGGCGCGGCGGTGGCCTTTCGCACCATTCCGAGCAAAGTGCTTTCGCTCGAATCGCTCAACTGTCCGAAGATTTTCTACGATATCGTCGATCAGCCGCGCGGCATCGTGCTTGTCACCGGCCCGACGGGTTCCGGCAAATCCACCACGCTGGCGGCGATGATCGACCATGTCAACGACAACGCTTTCGCCCATATCCTCACCGTCGAAGACCCGATCGAATTCGTGCACGAACCGAAGCGCTGCCTCATCAACCAGCGCGAAGTGTTCCGCGACACGCTCTCCTTTAACAACGCCCTGCGCTCGGCGCTGCGCGAAGACCCGGACGTGATCCTCGTGGGCGAATTGCGCGATCTCGAAACGATCCGCCTCGCGCTCACCGCCGCCGAAACCGGCCACCTCGTATTCGGCACCCTGCACACCTCCTCCGCCGCCAAGACGGTCGACCGGATCGTCGACGTCTTTCCCGCCGCCGAAAAGGAAATGGTGCGATCGATGCTCTCCGAATCCCTGCGCGCGGTGATCTCGCAAACGCTCTTGAAAACCAAGGACGATTCGGGCCGTGTCGCCGCACACGAAATCCTCATCGGCACGCCCGCCATCCGCAACCTGATCCGCGAAAACAAGGTGGCGCAGATGTATTCCGCCATCCAGACCGGGCAAAACCACGGCATGCAGACACTCGACCAATGTTTGGCCGAGCTCGTGCGGCGCAACATCGTTGCCACCTCCGAGGCGCGGGCCTGCGCACAGAACAAAGACAACTTCGCCGCCTGAGCCGGATCGCCGAGCGGCAGAAAAACATTTCGGGAAAAACTCATGGAACGCGATCAGGCACTCAAATTCATGCACGATCTACTGCGGCTGCTGCTGCAAAAGAACGGCTCCGATTTGCTCATCACCGCGGGCTTTCCGCCCGCGATCAAGATCGATGGCCGCGTCGTGCCGCAATCGAACCAGCCCCTGTCACCCGCGCACACCTCGGAGCTGGCGCGCGCGGTCATGAACGACAGGCAGGCCGCCGAGTTCGAAGCCTCCAAGGAGTGCAACTTCGCCATCTCCCCGGCCGGCATCGGCCGTTTCCGCGCCAACGCCTTCGTGCAACAGGGTCGCGTCGGCCTCGTGCTGCGCACGATCTCCAACAAGATTCCCACGCTGGAAGAACTGTTCCTGCCCCCGATACTCCAGGAGATCGCCCTGACCAAGCGCGGTCTGGTGGTCTTCGTCGGCGGCACCGGCACCGGCAAAACCACCTCGCTGGCGGCGATGGTCGATTACCGCAACGAGAATTCCTACGGCCACATCATCACCGTGGAAGACCCGATCGAATACATCCACGTACACAAGAACTGCATCATCGAGCAGCGCGAAGTCGGCATCGACACCGACTCCTGGGAAGCCGCATTGAAGAACACCCTGCGGCAAGCGCCCGATGTGATCCTGATGGGAGAAATCCGCGACCGTGACACGATGGACTACGCCATCGCCTTCGCCGAAACCGGCCACCTCGCCCTGGCAACGCTGCACGCCAACAGCACCAATCAGGCCATCGACCGCATCGTCAACTTCTTCCCCGAACAGCGCCGCCAACAACTGCTGATGGATTTGTCCCTGAACGTGCGCGCCATGATTTCGCAACGTCTGCTGCCGATCAAAAACAAAAAGGGCCGTGTCCCCGCCGTCGAAATCATGATCGGCTCGCCGCTCATCTCCGATCTCATTTTCAAAGGCAACATCCCTGAAATCCGTGAAGTCATGAAACGCTCGCGCGAACTCGGCATGCAAACCTTCGACCAGTCGCTCTTCAGTCTCTACGAAGAAGAAATGATTACGTACGAGGATGCCCTGCGCAATGCAGATTCCGTCAATGACCTGCGCTTGCAGATCAAGCTCAACAGCAAGCACAGCAATCCGGGAGAGTTGAAGGACAGTATCAAGGCGTTGGGGGTGGTTTAGGGCAGCCCCTTGCGGAATGTGTTTGGCGGGCCTGCTGCCCGCCGACCGGCCAGTTGCCTTGCACGGGCGTTCGCTTCCGTCTTTTCATTCCTATTCGAATTGTGGGACATAAACCACCCGGAACCCCATGCCCCACATACGCCGATCCGGTTCGCCCTGACTGCGTGCCGCCGAGCGTCCGCCGCCGCGAGAGCGAGACACCCGCAGGCGCCCCTGCGCGGGACCGACAGGGTCCACCTCGGGGCTTTCACCATAATATGTCTCGCCGTACCAGTCCTGCACCCATTCTTCAACATTGCCGAGCATGTCGTATAGCCCCCGTGGATTTGGTTTCTTTTGGCCGACAGGCTGAATATCCCCGGAATCCTCTCTATATTCGTCCAATCGCGACGGATCATTCCCAAAAAACCACGGCGTTGACGTTCCAGCACGCACAGCGTATTCCCATTCTGCTTCTGTGGGAAGGCGATAACTTGCTGTTCGTTCTCTTTTGTTCAAACGCCATATAAACATCTCTGCATCGTCCCATGAAACATTATCTATTGGATATTTGCCGTAATCTCCTTTTACGCCGATGACCGTGGTATAGAAGCTCCTGTTGAACATAAACTCTTCCCACTGTCTCTGTGTAACCTCATATTTGCTCAAATAGAATGGCTTGCTGATCGTCACACGGTGACGTGGCAATTCGTCTTCATCGCACTTTTCATCGATATCACGGCATCCCATCTCGAAAGTTCCCGCCGGAATATACACAAACTCCATCCCGATGCTGTTGACAAAAGGATCGCCCGGCTTTCCCGGTGCGACCACCATGTAATGATCTGTCGCGCACCAGCCGAACAACAAGGCTGTACCACAAGCAAGCAAGGCAGCAAAAATATAGATATTCTTCTTCGACATTCATCCCTCCGGACAGAATTTTTATTTCACACTTTTTTGTGCCTTATCGAACGAATGCAGTTACCGCACAGGGGGCGTCCATCGTAATGCTGGTTTGGCATCACTGTTCTTGAAATCTCCGTCTTTCTTATATTCAAGATTGGCTGCATCGCTCAGCAGATAGCCGAAGTTTTCCCAAAATCTCACGACAAAATCTCCGTACGACATGCTCCTTTTGTCAGCCAATAATTTCTCCAAAGGTCTGCCCACACCACGATTATAGCGTGTCGCCATAATACGCGCCTGCTCCTTCGTATAAGGAGGCGAAAATTTGTCGTGCTCAGCTAATTGCCGTAAATGGCGGGCGACGATTTCAATATTATTTACATCGACCTGTAAGATCGCGGCAAGCCTGAGCTGGTCGGAATAATCATCGAAACTTCTTCCTACGGTATCAGCCGCAGTTCGAACTTGCATGCTGACAGAGCCGAACGATGTATTTTCTGGAGGTTTTGTCAGCAATTCGCCGATTTTCCATGCATTTTTTCCATTCAACGGCGAGCCCAACGATTGATTGAACACACGCGCGCTGAACGCGCCCCAGTCAGCAATATTGGGATCGCCCCCCACTTCCACCCAACAAACGCCCGCGAGCAGTTCTTGGCGGATCTGGTTTTTGGCAGCATTCTCCAGGATATAATGCCTGTTATGGACAACCCAAGTGTTTTTGAATGTCTGAATATACGGCATTCCAAGTTGGAGAAATTCAGAATCGATCCGCTCTCTGAATGGGAACCAGCGTAACAGATCGACAACACCCCACTTTGGTCGCTGGACCAAAGCCTGAACCAGGGTATTTTCCCGTGCTACATCGCTATCCCGTACCCTAGCTTTGACAACGTCAGCGATGCTTCCACTCATGCGATCTACCTCCTGTCCAGTAAAGGGTTATTTCTTTGAGTCGACTCCGAAGCCGCATTTCCCGGAGTCAGTGGAATAGAGCACATGATAATCCGCTCGGTGGAATTGTCAAAAAACATGATTCCAACGTTTACTCATCCCTAATATTTCAGGCTCGAGATGAACTGGCGAAAGAAGAATTCAAGACATTGGATCTGGGCGTGTCTCACGCCCCCCGATTACTCCCCGCCACGATCCTGTACTCGAACAACCTGCACGCCAGCGCGCCATTGAAAAGCGGCGTGCGGCGGCTGGCTTTGAGGCCGATGAGCTTGGCGAGATTCATGTCGGCAGAGAGCAAATGGCAGCGCCAGCCTGCCCAATGGCGTTTGAGCGCGTCGCCGAGGCGGGGGTAGAAAGCGGCCAATTCCTCGGCTTCCCCAAGGCGCACGCCGTAGGGCGGGTTTGCCACCATCACGCCTGCCGGTGCGGGGGGCGTGGATGCCAGCAGATCGGCACGCGCCAGCGTCACGTATTTTTCCAGACCGGCGGCGGCGAGGTTTTCGCGGGCACGGCGCAACTGGCTGTTGGCAATGTCAGCGCCGTGGATGGGCAAGACGCGCGGGGGCCGGCGGCGATCTTCTGCCGATTTGCGCAGGGCGGCCCACGCGTTGGCGTCGAATGTACGCAGGCGCTCGAAGGCGAAATGCCGGCCGAGGCCGGGAGCGATGTCGAGCGCGATTTGTGCTGCTTCGAGCAAGAAAGTGCCGCTGCCGCACATCGGGTCGGCCAGCGGCTCATCGGCGCGCCAACCGCTGAGCCGCAGGATGCCCGCGGCGAGGTTTTCCTTGAGCGGCGCTTCCACCGTGCCGGGTTTGAAGCCGCGCTTGTAGAGCGGCTCGCCGGAGGTGTCGAGGTAGAGCGTCGCCATGTCGCGTTCCAGAAAGGCGTACACGCGCACCGCCGGATTGGCCGTATCGACGCTGGGCCGCGCGCCACGCACGGCACGGAAGTGGTCGCACACGGCATCCTTGATGCGCAGGGTGATGAATTCGAGGCTTTTCAACGGTGAATGGCGTGCGGTGACGAAAACACGAATCGTGTCCTCCGGCATAAACCACTTCGCCCAGGTGATGCTGTGCGCGAGCCGGTAGATGTCCGCCTCGCTACGATAGCGGCCCGCGCCGACACGCCACAAAACCCGCGTGGCGAGGCGGCTTTCCAGATTGGCGCGCCAGCACGCCGCCCAGCCGCCGCGCCATGCGACGCCACCGGGCATGACACGCGGATCTGCCGCGCCGAGCGCGCGCAGTTCGTCGGCCAGCAGGCTTTCCAGGCCGCGCGGCACAGGGGAGAAAAAAGTCTCGCTCATGACAGCGCTCAAAAAGGCTTCACCACCACCAACACCAGCACGGCGAGAAGCACCAGCACCGGCAGTTCGTTGAAGATGCGATACCACGTGTGGCTGCGCCGGTTGCGCCCGGCGGCGAAATCGCGCAGCAGATGGCCGCAATAGAGATGATAGACGGCCAGCAGCGCGACCAACGTCGTTTTCACATGCAACCAGGCGGTGCCCGAATACATGTCGGCGTTGAAGACGATCCACATCGCCAGCCCGAACGCGATGGCGAGCGCGCCGATGGGCGTCACGAACTTGTAGAGCTTCGTCTCCATCGCCAGCAAGCGCTCGCGGGTGGCGGCATCCTCGGTCATGGCGTGATTGACGAAGATACGCGGCAGATAGAACAAACCCGCGAACCAGCTCACGACGAAGAAGATGTGGAATATTTTCAGCAGATTGTAGAGATTCATGGCGCATCCGTCAGGTTTGGAGCGCGGCAAGGCCGTGCACCACTGTGGGATAGCGTAACCGAAAACCAAGTTCGCGCTTGATGCGCCTGTTTTCGATGCGCCGCGACGCTTGCAGGAACGACAAGGCCAGCGGCGACAGATGTTGGCGCAGCTGCGGCCACGGCAGGCGGGGCGGATGCGGCAGGCCGTGCGTGTCGGCCACGAGATCGAACCAGTCGCCCGCGGTGATGCGGCTATCGTCGACCGCGTTGTAGAGACGGCCCGCGCGGGCGCGAAATAGCGCCGCCACCGCAAGGCGGGCAAGGTCATCGGCATGGATGTGATTGGTGAAGGCGCAAGCGCCCGCTTCCGGCACGGGATCGCCGCGCTGGAGGCGTTCCAGCGGCAAGCGCCCGGCGGCGTAGATGCCGGGGGCGCGCAGGATGGAGACGGCCACATGGCGGCGGCGCCCGAAAGCGCGCAGGGCTCGTTCGGCGTCCAACCTGCGTTGCGCACGAACGCTCCCCGCACGGCAGGGGCGCGTCTCGTCGATCACCGCGCCGCCGCAATCGCCATATACCCCTGTCGTACTGATGTATACAAGGCGCTGTGGTAGACTGCGCCGGCTGCCCAAAGCCGCCAGAAAGTGGCGGGTGCGGGCATCCACCCCGTCTCCGGAGGCGGGCGGCGGCGCGAAGTGCAACACCGCATCGGCGGTGCCGGCCAGCCTCGCGAGACTGCGGCGGTCGTCGAGATCGCCGCGAATCGGCACGGCGCCGAGCGCCCGCAGCGCCGCCATCGCCTGCGAACGGCGAACCAGCGCGAACACCCGGAAATGCGGCGTCAGCAGCGCAATCGCACGCCGCGCAATGTCACCACTGCCAATGACGAGAATCCTTTTCATCATGTCCTATCAGATCCAGCTTCTGGCCGATGGCCAGACTTTCACCGCCAATGACGAACAGACCGTGATCGACGCGGCGCTCGATGCCTGTGTTGCCCTGCCTCTCGGCTGCCGCGCCGGGGTATGCGGCGCATGCAAGGGCAAAGTCGTTTCAGGCGAATTCGACCTCGCCGGGTACGGCGAAGCGGTGCTGTCCGCCGCCGAGCGCGAGGCGGGTTTCACCCTGCTTTGCCGCACACGGGCGCGCTCCGATCTCGTGCTCGATGTGCCCAAGGCTGAACGCGACGCCAACAAGCCGCAAAAAATGCCCGCGCGCATCTCTCGGCTCGAACGGCTCTCCGAGGACGTGATGCGGGTCGATCTGCAACTGCCTGCCTCCGAAACCTTCGATTTTCGCGCCGGCCAGTATATCGACATCTCCATCGGAGACGGCGAGCATCGCAGCTTTTCGATTGCCAATCCGCCCGAAAGGAAAGGCATCATCGAGCTGCACATCCGCCTCGTGCCCGGCGGCAAATTCACCCAGCATGTGTTCTCGGACATGAAGGCGCGCGACATCCTGCGCATCAAGGGACCACTGGGCAATTTTTATCTGCGCGAGGACAGCGATCGCCCCATCGTGCTCGTCGGCGGCGGCACCGGCTTCGCGCCGCTGAAAAGCATCATCGAACATGCCATCCACATCGGTTTGAAGCGGCCTATCGCGCTCTATTGGGGCGCGCGCAATCCGGCGGGGTTTTATATGCGTGAACTGACACAAAGTTGGCAGTCCGGATTGTCCGGCTTCCGTTACATTCCGGTTGTTTCCGACACTCGCCCGGACGACGGCTGGACGGGACGCCGGGGAATGGTGCACGAGGCAGTGCGGGCCGATTACGCTGATTTGTCGCAGCACGAGGTCTACGCTTGCGGCGCGCCGCCGATGATCGAGGCCGCGCGCAACGCCTTTATGCGCGAGCGCGCACTGCCCGAAGACGCCTTCTTTTCCGACGCCTTTTCCTTCGCCAGCGCGCCGCCCGTCAAGGATTGACGCTGATGAGCCAGACCACCCTTCTTACCCGTGAACCCGTGGTCAACAAGAAACGGGCGATTACCGCCAACCGCCTGATCGCGCACGGCCCCAATATCGCCTCGGTGGTCGAAACGCTCAATGCCGTAAACGAATACTGGCCGGGGCAGTACCCGGTATTCCTCAGCCTCGGCCGCCTCGTGCCCACGCCGGAGCTGATGCAATGGCAGATGCCGCCCAACGCCCACATCGAAATCCCGGCCCAGACGCTCGCCCATCCGCAAACGCAGGCGCTTTTGCCGCTGCTCCAGCAAGCAGGCATCGGCATCTGCCTGACGTGGTTCGTGCCCGGCGTGGCGCTGCCGCCGGAGGTAAGCTGGCGCTTCGTGCTCATCGACGGGCGCAAAAACGCCACGCCCTCCGGCTCGCCGGGCTTGAGTCTTGCATGGGGACTGCCGGACGTGCCCACGTTCAAGCAGGCCATCGCCAACGGCTACGATGGCGCATCGGGCTGGTTCTTTTTCAACGGCAACCCGCCCGCGAAAGAGCTCTCGCCCAACCATGCGCAGATCATTCGTCTGCTCAACCTCGTGCGCAACAATGGGGAAATCCGCGACATCGAAAACGTCCTGAAACAGGACGTGGCGCTCTCCTACAAGCTGTTGCGCTACATCAATTCCGCCGGGTTCGGGCTGATGGTGGAAATCCAGTCCTTCCGCCACGCGGTCAGCATCCTCGGCTACGACAAGCTCAACAAATGGCTATCGCTCCTGCTGGTGACGGCCAGCCGCGACCCCGGCGCACCGGCGATGATGCAGACCGCCATTGCGCGCGGACGCTTCATGGAACAAATCGGCGCGAGCTTCTTCGACGCAACGGCCTGCGATAACCTGTTCATCACCGGCGCGTTCTCGATGCTCAACGTCCTGCTCGGCGCGACGATGGAATCGTTACTCGAAGAAATGCTGCTGCCCGAGTCCGTCACCGACGCGTTGCTCTACGACCAGGGCGAATTCGCGCCTTTCCTGCATCTGGCCCGCGCCTGCGAGAGCTTCGAGCCCAACGCCCTCAGCAAACTCGCCAACGAATTGCAGATCGCCCCGGAACAGCTCAATCACGCACAACTGGCCGCATTGGGCTTCGCGGACAGTTTGCAAGCCTGAAACTGCAAACCTGAGACGCGGCGAAAACCCGCGTTCACGCCACGCCCGCGAAACCCGGCACGCTGTCGTGTGTACACTCGTGTTTGCACACTCGTCTGCACACGCTTCGCAGGCGCGCCTCCCCTTGTACATTCCCCCGCTTTGGCCGACACTTCGCACCCCGAAAGGAGGCCATCGCCATGAGCTATCTCCAGAACGACAAACCCATGACGCTGTTCGAGCTGGGCAAGATGCGCGCCGAAGGGCGCAAAATCGCCATGCTTACCTGTTACGACGCGAGTTTCGCCGCGCTGTTCGAGCGCTGTGGCGTCGATATTTTGCTGGTCGGGGATTCGCTCGGCAATTGCATGCAGGGGCAGACCTCGACGCTGCCGGTAACGCTCGATCACATGGTCTATCACACCGAATGCGTCTGCCGGGGCGCGCAGCGCGCGCTGGTGGCGAGCGATCTCTCCTTCGGCACCTACCAGGAAAACCCGGAACAGGCGATGCACAGCGCCGTGCGGCTGATGGCCGCCGGCGCGCAGATGGTCAAGCTCGAAGGCGGCGCGTGCATGGCCGAGACAGTGCGTTTTCTGGTCGAACGCGGCGTGCCGGTGTGCGCGCACATTGGCCTCACACCGCAATCGGTGCATCAACTGGGCGGCTATCGCGTGCAGGGACGCGGCGACGCGGGCGCGGCGCGGCTCAAGGCGGACGCGCTGGCGCTGGAGCAGGCGGGCGCGGCGCTGCTGGTGATGGAGATGGTGCCCGCGACGCTGGCGGGCGAAATTACCGCCAGTCTCTCGTCAATGGCGACCATCGGCATCGGCGCAGGGCCACGGTGCGACGGACAGGTGCTGGTGATGCACGACATGCTTGGCGTCTTCCCCGGTAAAACGGCGCGCTTCGTGCGCAATTTCATGCAGGGCGCGCGCGCCATCGACGAGGCCGTTTCCGCTTACGTGGCGGCGGTCAAGGACGGCAGCTTCCCCGCGCCGGAACACTGTTACGAGGGATAAGCGAACGATGCAACTCCACCACACCGTCGCCAGCCTGCGCGCCGCGCGCGCCCAAGCGGGCCGGGTCGCGCTCGTGCCGACGATGGGCAATCTGCACGACGGCCACATCGCCCTGATGCGCGAGGCCGCCCGCCACGCGGACACGGTCATCGCCAGCATCTTCGTCAATCGCATCCAGTTCGGTGCGTCGGAAGATTTCGACAAATACCCGCGCACGCCGACGGCCGATTACGAAAAGCTCGAAGCCGCCGGGGTCGCGCATGTACTGGCCCCGGACGAGAAGGAGATGTACCCGCAGCCGCAGCGCTACTACGTCGAGCCCGACCCGGCGCACGTCACGATTCTCGAAGGTGCCGCGCGCCCCGGTCATTTTCGCGGCGTGGCAATCGTGGTGTTGAAGCTGCTCAACATCGTTCAACCCGAAGTCGCGCTGTTCGGCAAGAAGGATTACCAGCAGTTGATGGTGTTGCGGAATCTGGTGCGCGAACTCTCGCTGCCGGTCGAGATCGTCGCGCAGGAAACCACGCGCGCCGCCGACGGTCTGGCACTTTCTTCGCGCAACGGCTATCTCTCCGCAACGGAGCGCCTCGAAGCGCCGCGCCTGTACAAGGCGCTCTCTAACATCGCCGCCGCCGTACGCACGGGGTCGCGCGATTTCGCCGCGCTCGAAGCCACTGCCATCCAGGCGCTGGAACAGCACGGCTGGCGGCCGGACTACGTCACCGTGCGCCGCCGCATCGATCTGCAAACCCCTGCGACGACGGGCAGCGAACCGCTGGTCGCGCTGGCCGCCGCGCGCCTCGGCCCGGCCCGGCTGATCGACAACATCGAGATCTGAACGCGCGCGGGTATCTCCGTCCCGTCAGTCCAGGGTTGAGGTCTGGCCGACAGCGCGCCCGCGCGGGAATGTGCACTTCATTCCGGTCGACGGTTCCTGGCCGAATCCGGCAAAAAGGACCAGTGGGGCAGAACGCTAGTGCCCCGCCGCCCGGTCGCGGTTCTCCGCCACCACGGCCCTGCCCTGACGCGCCATATCGAGCAGGCTGCGGATCGACGGATTGGTGTCCGCGCCAAAACGGCGTTCGATGTCATCGAAAACGGCGAGCGCGGCCTGATAGCTGCCGAGCACGCCCAGGGCCGCGCCCTTGTTGACGAGTGTGACGACGAGCGCCTCCCGGAACGTGCGGCTACTTTCCATCCCGTAACGGCGCTCGATATCGGCCGCGACGGCAAGCGATTGTTCGGGCTTGCGCTGGCGCAACAGCACTGCGCTTTTGTCGGACAAACTCATTGCCACCGATTCCCGGATCGACGGATCGGCATCGTTCCCGAAACGGCGTTGCAGCGTGTCATGCACGGCGATGGATGCGTCGAAACGGCCTTGCCAGGCCAGAATGTTGCCCTTGTCGAACAGCGCCCGCGCTGCGCGCCGCCGGATCGTCGGCGCGTCGCTGCCGCCGTAGCGCCGCTCGATTTCATCGTAGTAAGCGATGGCTTCGTTGAATTTGCGCTGTCGTCCGAGCACTTCACCGTCATGCAGCAAGGTGCGAGAGTCGCTTTCCTCGACGGTTTCCATATCCTGCGGCGTGATCGCGCCCGGCTGCGGCGGCGAAGCAAAAACCGGCGCGCTTTCGCTCTCCTGCATCCACGGTGCGACATGAACGACGAGCGCCTCTTTTTGCTTGATGGCAAACGGCACACACGCCGTCAGCACCCATGCGATGAACGCAGCGCACACGACGGTGCCCGTGTCTTTCACGATGTTTTTCATCTTCGCGCGCCCATCACCGCGCGCCCGGCGCGCTGCGTTTGTGGGCGCGCGCCTCGCCGACCAATTGCCGCATGGCGGGACTGTCTGCCTTGCCGTAGCGCCGCTCCACTTCGTCATAGACCGCGAACGCGTCCCGGCGACGCCCCTGCCCGGCCAACGCAACGCCCTTGTTGAACAAGGCCCGCGCCACGATCTCGCGGATGTCGGCGCGCTCGTCTCGCCCATAACGCCGCCCGATGTCGTCGAAAACGGCGACCGCTTCGCCGCTGCGTCCTTGCCGTCCGAGCGCGATGCCTTTGTCGAGGTAAATCCGGGCGACCTGTTCGCGCACCCTGGGATCAGTATCGCGGCCGAAAAGGCGAAGCGCTTCGTCATACGTGGTATCGGCTGCGCGCTGCCCGTTCGCACGCGCCAGGGCCACGGCCTTCTCGCTCAGCGCATCGACGACCCACGCCCGAATGCCGGGATCCGCATCGTTGCCGAAGCGTTGCACGACCAGATCGAGCGCGGCAAGCCTGCCTTCGATATCGCCCAGAATACCGAGGTCGTGGCTCTTGGCGAGCAACGCCCCGATCACCATCTGCCGCAACGTAAAACGCTCATCATGTGCGAAGCGCCGCCAGATTTCGTCATAGACGGCCACCGCCTCGTCGTGCAGCCCCAGTTGATCCAGCGCCTTCCCTTTGTCGAGCAGCGCCTTGGCGGTCCACGTTTGCAGCCCCGGATTGCCGCCGTTGTCCAGACGCCAGACGATTTCGTCGTACGCAACGATTTCTTGCGAAATCAAGCCCTGTTTGTGCTGCGCCATCGCCTCGTAGAACAGCCCTTCGACGCGCTCGTCCCGCGAGCTCCGGGGCGGCTGCGGTTGCGGCGGCGCGGCTTTGGCCGTCGCCCGGGTGCTCGGCACGGCCTTGGGCGCGACCTTCGGCCTCCGCTCGACGGTATCGGGAACACATGCCGTCAGCGCGAGCGCGATGGCCGCGATGGCTACGAAGTGCGCCGCGCGCAACCCGTCAGCGGATGTCATCGCTCATGGAGGGGCTATCGTAGTAATACGGCTGCCTCGGCACGCTCGCGGCATCGAACCGCTTGCGGGCTTCGAAGTCTTGCGGCCTGTCCCACCACAAGGCGCGCCCCGTGCGGCACACGTCGCGCTCTTCAGGATGCTTTTCCAGCCACGCGCGCATGAAAACGGTGAATTCGGAAACGTAAGGCTTGGCCATGTCGGGTGTCCTGTGCTCGATTCGCACCGGATAAACGCCCGGCGCCGGGGCGAGTCTACCACCGCGCAGCGCCCCTCATCGCGGCCGCGTGTCCCAGATCTTCTGCAATCGCTTCACCGACACCGGCATCGGGGTTTTGAGGCTTTGGGCATAGAGGCTGACGCGGAGCTCTTCGAGCAGCCAGCGGAAGGATTCGAGTTCCGGGTCGATCACCCCCGCACGGCAGCGGGCAAGGTATTCACGCTCCCATGCGCTGGCGAGCGCCTTCCATTCGGCCATCAGTCTGGCATCACGCGCCGGGTCGTCGCGCAGTTTGTCGAGGCGCAACGCGGCCGCTTTGAGGTAGCGCGGGAAATGGGCGAGATGATGCCATTCGAAAGCGAGCAGGAAATCGGCGGGCAGCAACGCGGCAAGTTGCGCTTTGATGTCGGCCACGGCCTCGGGGAAGGCTTTCGCCTGGGCCGTGATCCGTTTTTGCAGGGCGGTGTTCTCCGTCGCCAGCTGCCCGGCCAGACGCATGAATTCCTGCGCAACCAGCGTCATGCGCGGACGCGCTTCCCGGCAGCGCTGGGCGAAGGCATCGGCATCGGCCGGCAGCGGATCGGCCAGACAACAGCGCGCGAGCGTGGCATCGACCAAACGCGATTTGAGCTCGGCTTCGCCGCCGAAATCGCGGCTTTGCAAGGCAAGCTCGCGCAGACCCGGCAAGCGTTGCATGGCCTTGACCTGATCCTTGAGCGCGAGGGCGAACAGGCGTGCCAGGCCCTTGCGATGCACGCGCGCCGCTTCTTCCGGGGTGTCGTAGGGGCGCAACGAAACGCACTCGCCATCATCATGCAGCGCGGGGAAGCCGATGACGTCGCGGTTGGCGATCCTGATTTCGAGCAGCTCGGGGAGAGGGCCGAATGTCCAGGCGGAGAAACCGGCAAAAGGCTGCGACGGCGGCGGACCCGCAGGGCGCGCCGCGCCCTCTCCCCGCGGTGTTCCTGCGCCATCCGTCTGTATGCGCGCGCCGCGCCCCCCCACGACACCGTTGCCGAGCACCGCCGCCGCAAACTTTTCCGCCACCTGCTCTTTCAGGCGCGCCCGCAATTCGCTCAATTGCCGCGACACCCCCAGCATACGGCCATGCTCGTCGAGCACGCGAAAATTCATGAAGCAGTGTGGCGGCAGGTTTTCGAGGCGGAAACTCTCCAGCGGCAGCTTGAGGCTGACGCGATCTTCGATGAAGCCTTGCAGTACCTTCAAGAGCGGCGCACTGGCGTCGACTTCGCCACCCTCGACGGCCACGATGAAATCCGCGGCACTTTCGGCCAGGGGCTGCAAGCGATGGCGGATCTTTTGCGGCACCGTTTTCATCAGCGCCACCACTTTTTCTTCCAGCAGCCCCGGCACCAGCCATTCGCAACGCTGCGCCGGAATCTGGTTGAGCATCGCCAGCGGCACGGTGAGGGTGATGCCGTCGTCCGCCGCGCCGGGTTCGTGCAAGTAGTCGAGCTTGAGCGTCTGACCGAGCACATCGAGCGCGGGCGGGAAACGTTCGGAAGTGACGCCCCCGGCCTCGTGGCGCATCAGTTGTTCGCGCATCAGGTACAGCAACCTGGGCGCGGTGCGCTCGGCTTCTTTGCGCCAATGCTCGAAACCGGCGAGATCCACCACCTCGGCGGGAATCTTGCTGTCGTAGAAGGCGGCGATGAGCGTCTCGTCGACCAGCACGTCGGGACGGCGCGTTTTGTGTTCGAGGCGTTCGATTTCCGCAACCAGCTGCCGGTTGTGGGTCAAAAACCCCATCGCCCGCGCCGGAGCTTCGGCCATTTCGCCCGCCACCAGCCCTTCGCGGATGAACAACTCCCGGCAAAGCGCCGGGTCGATGTCGCGATATGGCACCCCCCGACGCGGCCAGATCGTCAGACCGTAGAGCACGCCGCGCTCCCAGGCGCGCACCGCGCCCGCGCTTTTCGACCAATGCGGCTCGAAGCACTGCCGCCGGATGAGATGCCCGCCGACCGCCTCCACCCACTCCGGCTCGATGCGCGCGAGGCAACGCCCGAACAGGCGCGAGGTTTCCACCTGCTCGGCGGCAACGATCCATTTGCCCGCCTTTTTCGCCAGCATCGAACCCGGATGCGGCCAGAAACGGATGCCGCGCGCGCCGAGGTAGCTGCCCGCCTGCGGACCCACGGCTTCTTCCGCCTTGCAGCCGATATTGCCGAGCAGCCCCGCGAGCAGCGCCTTGTGGATGGCTTCGTAGTTGGCGGGGCTTTCGCCGATCTTCCAGCCATGTTCGACGCAGAGCGCGTGCAACTGCGCATGAACGTCGCCCCATTCGCGCATCCGCAGATAGGAAAGAAAATGACGGCGGCACCACTGCTTTTGCTGGTTGCCGGATTCGTGCCGCTGCACTTCGCGCCACGCGCGCCATAAATGCCAGTACCAGAGAAATTCCGATTGCTGATCCTGCGGCGCGCCGCGAAACTGCGCGTGCGCCTGCGTCATCGCGCCGGGGCTGTCCTGCCCACGTTCGCGCGGATCTTGCACCGAGAGCGCGGCGGCGATCACCAGCACTTCGACCAATGCCCCGCGCTCACGCGCCGCCAGCAGCATGCGTCCGATGCGCGGATCGAGCGGCAGCCTCGCCAACTCGCGCCCGATGGCCGTCAACGCCCGCCCCGCCTCACCGCCGTCATCGTCGATCGCGCCAAGCTCGGACAGGAGCGCGTAACCGTCGCCGATCAGCCTCGAACCGGGCGGGTCGATGAAGGGGAAATCCTCCACCGCGCCCAGTTTGAGCGCCTTCATGCGCAGGATGATGCCCGCGAGCGACGAGCGCAGGATTTCGGGGTCGGTATGCGCCGGGCGCCGGTTGAAATCGTCTTCATCGTAGAGGCGCAGGCACACGCCGTCCGCCACCCGCCCACAACGCCCGGCGCGCTGCTGCGCCGCCGCGCGCGAGATTTTCTCGACCTGCAACTGTTCGACCTTGTTGCGCGGCGAATAGCGTTTGATGCGCGCCAGCCCGGTATCGACCACGTAGCGCACGCCCGGCACGGTCAGCGAAGTCTCCGCCACGTTGGTTGCCAGCACCACCCGCCGCCCGTTGGAAGGCGCGAACACCCGCGCCTGCTCGGCAGCGGACTGCCGCGCGAACAGCGGCAGAATTTCCGTCCCCGCCAGCAGCCGCGCCTTGTGCAGCGCTTCGGCCGCTTCGCGAATTTCGCGCTCGCCGGGCAGGAAAACCAGCACATCGCCCGCTCCGCAACGCTGCGCCTCGTCGACGGCGTCGATGAGCGCATCGAACAGATCGCGCCGCCGTTTCACCGCCGCTTCGCGCTTCGATCCCGCGCGCTCGCCCTCGTCGTCGTCCTGCACGGGCCGGTAGCGCATCTCGATGGGGTAGAGCCGCCCGGAGACTTCGATCACCGGCGCGGCGTGGCCTTCGGCATCCGCGAAATGGCGTGCGAAGCGTTCGGCATCGAGCGTCGCGGAGGTGACGATGAGCTTGAGATCGGGACGTTTCGGCAACAGCGTTTTGAGGTAGCCGAGCAAAAAATCGATGTTCAGCGATCTTTCGTGTGCCTCGTCGATGATGATGACATCGTAGGCCGACAGCAACGGATCGCCCTGCGTCTCCGCGAGCAAAATGCCATCGGTCATCAGCTTGATGTAGCTCTTTTCGCTCACACGGTCGGTGAAGCGAATCTTGTAGCCCACCGCCTGCCCCAGCGCCGATCCCAATTCCTGCGCGATCCGCCCCGCCGTTGCCCGCGCCGCCAGCCGTCGCGGCTGCGTGTGCCCAATCAACCCTGCCGCGCCACGGCCGAGGCAGAGGCAAATCTTCGGCAATTGCGTGGTCTTGCCAGAGCCGGTTTCACCGCAGACGATGATGACCTGGTGAGCGCTCAATGCGGCCGCGATATCGTCGCGGCGGGCGCAAACGGGAAGCGCTTCGGGGAAGGCCGGCTTGGGGAGCGCGGCCAGACGAGCCGCGTAGGCGGCTTGCGAACGGGCCAGCAGCGCATCGAAGTCGGCTTGCGCGGTGGCGCGGCCGCGTCTGGCTTGCAGGGCGCGCTGGAGGCGCTGCAAGCGGGGGCGGTCGAGGGTGAGGATGTTGGAGGAGGAAGAAGAAAACATAGGCTACGGATTGTAGGTGTTTCCAACGGTTTTTGATTTAAAAAAATAAACCGTTCAAATATTGAATAAGCACCATTTATCAGGGTTTTGGCCTCGATAAAAAGCAATAAAAATCTTGAAGATATCCCTAAAATAACAAAAAACGCTAAAAGATGAATCGATCCAATCATCCAAAGCGCAACAACCGTGCATTTGTTTAACGGCGCGTTTATGAGATGAAAATAACGTATAAATTTAGCACGAACCAAAAGAAAAACCGTATAAAAGCAATATCCGGACCCATTTCGAGGCAATACACATCGGCCTCGTTGGCGTATTCGGCAAGGAGGCGGCCAATCCACATCGTCCCGCCAGGACACCTTGCAGCGCATCATGAACGAGCACCATGCAAGTGTTGCTTTTCCGCCACGCGCGCCATCGCTGCGTCTGGCCCTGCGTCTGGCCTGCATCTGGCGGCGGCCTGACGGGGCCGGTTGGCGCTTGCGGCATGACCCGCCCACGCAGAAATGACACAAAATAAAAGGCTTGCCGGGCGCAGACCCATGCAAGCCTTTGGTTTTATGGTGGCCAGTCTCGGAATCGAACCAAGGACACGCGGATTTTCAGTCCGCTGCTCTACCAACTGAGCTAACTGGCCAAGAGGGGCGGGATTATAACGGCGGGCGCGGTGAAGTCAATCGAGGCCCGTCGCGCCGCCCGCACACTCAGGCGACCACGGCCAGTTTCACGGTGCTCTTTTCGGCCCTGACGGCTTCTTCCAGCGCATGGTGGATGCCATCGCGCAGTTCGGTGAGCTCGTCGATGAGGGCGGCAGTCGATTGTTCGGACTCCTTCAACTCCTCGACGCGGTTCTCCAGCGTGTCGGTGGCCTGATGAATGCGGCGGACGCTCTCCAGACGGCGCTTGAGTTGCAGCTGATACTCGCGCACCTGGATTTCGAGCGGCGCCATCACCGCGCGCAGCCATTGCTCGACTTCCTGGTTGGCCATCTCGAAGATGCGCCGCACCTGCACCGCGACCGTCTCGAAGAATTTCTTCATCAGCACGTTCTTCTCGGTGGTCATCAGCCTCAACGTGCTGTTGAACTGGGAGTGGCAGATAGTCTCCAGCCGCACCAGATCGGCCTCGCAGCGACGGGTGGAGTAGCGTTCTGGCGCGGCGAGCTTGAGCCCGTGCTCGACGCTGAAACGCTTGTACATGATGTCGAGCATGCGGTAGATCTCGGAGATGTCCGTCTCGGCCTGACCGAGATTGGCGTGCATGCGCGCAAAGTAATCCTTGATGGCCTCGCGCAGACCGAGCGAGAAGCGCGATTCGATCATCGCGTCGCGCGTCTTGCGCGTCTCGGTGCGCAGGGTATCCATGCCGACGTGCGACAAGAGCTTGTTGGACAGGCCGGTAAAGACCGAGCGCACGGCGTAATACTTTTTCAGCCCTTGCTCGAACTCGTCTTTCTCGACGCGGATCTTGTACATCATATACTCGACCACGCCGCGATTCTTGCCGTGCAGGCCGGTGAGTTCGCGCAATTGCTCCTTGGCGCCGTCCAGCCGCGCCTGGAGCAGCACTTCGGTTTGATGGAGGAGATCGCGCGTCTCGTTCAGGGTGTTGTCGCGCACAATTTCCTGCTTGGCGGGCAGCAGGTCTTCGGACAGCGCCCGTTCCAGCGCGAGCAGGCGGCTTTTTTCGAACAGCGCCTTGTCGCCGTTGACGCGCGCAACCAGACCTTTTTGCGCCGAAACCGGGAAGATGGCTTCGGTGCCGATTTCGAGCGTGTCGGCCACCGACTGCACTTGATGCTCGATTTCGGCCTCGATGCTGGCCTCGTCGCGCAGGCCGTCCCACAGGCCATCGATCTTGTTGAGCACGACCAGACGCCCTTTTTCGCGCGCGCCCGCATTGACGTAATCGCGCCACACGGCCATGTCGCTCAGGGTGACGCCGGTATCGGCGGCAAGGATGAACAGCACAGCGTGCGCGTTGGGCAGCAGCGACAATGTCAGTTCCGGCTCCGCCCCGATCGCGTTCAGGCCCGGCGTATCGAGCACCACCAAGCCTTGTTCGAGCAGCGGATGCGGGAACTGGATGACGGCATGACGCCATTTCGGCACTTCGACGCTGCCGTCGTGGGCGGGCTTCAGGCCATCCTCGCCTTCCGGGTCGATCTTGAAGCCGAGGCGCGCCGCCTCGTCCTCCGCCACCCGTGTGACCTCGCCCACCCGCGCGAGCGCGGCCTGGAGCTTGGCAGTGGATTCGGTGTCGAGCGGCTCCACCGTCCAGCACTCGTCCAGCAGTTTGAGTTCGCTCACCGGCTCGGTGCGGGCGCGCGTGTCGATGGGCAGCAGGCGCAGCTCGGGCCTGGACTCTGGCGTCCATTGCAGCTCGGTCGGGCACATCGTGGTGCGCCCGGCGCTCGAAGGCAGGATGCGGCCGCCGTGACCGGCGAAGAAGATCGCGTTGATGAGTTCGGACTTGCCGCGCGAGAACTCGGCCACGAACGCGACCGTGAGCTTGTCGGCGCGCAGACGCTCGATCAGGCATTGCAGGCGCTGATCGGATTGCGCGTCACCAACGTCATTGCGATTCAACCAATTGCGCAAACGCAATACCGCTTCGACCGTTTCACCGCGCCAGCGGCTATAGGCGGAAAATTGTTCGGCCAGAGTCATTTCAATTCACCATGATTTTCAATCTGCGGCTCATAAATCCAGTAGCCTATTATCCGGCCCAAGGATAGCGCCTATCGAACACACATGCATCGTGGAAGCATGCCAATCCGTTCTTTTAGTCGTGCTTCTGACACACTGGGCAAAAGAAACCCGCGCGTCCTGCGCTGACTATGCGTTCTATCACAGTACCACACACCCGGCATGGTTTTCCCTCACGTCCATAGACGAAGTGCTGTTGCTGAAAATAGCCGGGACGACCATCGCCGCCGACGAAATCTCGCAAGGTGCTGCCGCCCGCCGCAAGCGAGGCCGTCAGCGTTTCCTTGAGCGCGTTCGCCAACGCCGCACAGCGTTCGGCATCGAGGCGTCCGACCGGCGTTTGCGGATGTATCCGCGCCTGGAACAGGCACTCCGAGGCGTAAATATTGCCAATTCCGGCCAGACGCCGGGCATCCATCAAGAAATGCTTGACGGGCACGCGCAAGCCGCGACTGGCGCGGTACAACCATTGTCCGTCGAAATCATCTCCCAGCGGCTCCGGCCCGAGCCGCGCCAGCAGCGGATGGCTGGCCGCCGCCGCCGCATGCCACGCCACCAGCCCGAAACGGCGCGGATCGTGCAGCCGCAGGGTGCAATTGTCGAACGGGAAATCGACGTGATCGTGCGAGCCGGGCGGCTCATTGCGCGCCACCACCCGCAAGCTGCCCGACATGCCCAGATGCACGAGCACGCCACCGCCGGAATCGAAATCGAACAGCAGATATTTGCCGCGACGCCCCACCCTGGTGAGCACGCACCCGGCCAGCGCTGCGCCGAGTCCTTCCGGCACCGGCTGGCGCAGGCGCGCTTCGCGCACCGTCACCCCGACCAGCGTCCGGCCCTCGATGTGCGGACGAATGCCACGACAGGTGATCTCGACTTCGGGTAATTCAGGCATCTTTCTCTCTGGGGGCATCGACCGAACCATGTCACGCTGCGACCAATTTGCATTCTCCTGCTTGCCGTCGCCATGCCAACATGCCTACCATGATGCGCTTGACTTCGGTCTGTTCGGTCTTCCCTTTGCGGATTTTGCCATGAAGCATTCGCCAGCCTCTACTTTTGCCTTTCTCAGTGTTGTTTTGGCACTCTGCCTGCCGCTGGGAATAACGCCCACGTTCGCGGCGGACGATGCCACGGACACTTCGCCGGCACGCCCTGCGGACGACGGCGTCGACGAGCAGGCCGAGCCGGATGACGAGGACACGGACGACCCCGGCGGGCTCCACAACGACGGCGACACGGACACGGATAACGAAGACGAAAGCGTCGATCCCGAAAGCGCCGATCCGGATGATGATGACGACATCATCGCCGATCCCCTCTCCCAAGGCGCCGCGACCGAAACCGACCTGCCGCCCGCACAAGCGCTGGACGAAAAAACGCTTTTCAACTTCCTCTACGCCGAAATCGCCGGTGCGCGCGAGCAGCCCGCACTGTCGGCGCGCACGCTCATGGAACTGGCGCGCGAGACGCGCGACCCGCGCATCGCCTTTCGCGCCGTGCAATACGCTTTCGCGGCCAAGGATGCCCAACTCATCACCAACACCGCACGCCTGTGGCGCGAAATCGCCCCGAATTCGCCGAAGGCGCGCGAACTGATGGAGAACATCTCGGCGGGGAGAGACAGCGTTTTCGCCCGCATCCAGATCATCCTTGCACGCGCACTGGCGCAAAAGCCGGAGGCGCTGCCCGCCAACCTGATATCGCTCAACGCCGCGCTCACCAAAGCCGACGACAAGGAGGCGGCGCAAAAAGTCATCCAGCAACTGACCGAACCTTATCTCACCTATCCCGAGGCCCATTTCGCCCGCGCGCAGGCAGCCGCGCTCGCCAAGCGCCCGATGGAAGCGCTGGCGGCGGCGGATCGCGCCCTTGCGCTGCGCCCCGACTGGCTGCCGGCGCTGCTCATCAAGGCCCAGCTTCTGTATGAGGCCGAGGCCGCCCCCCAGGCCCGCCAGTTGTTCGTCGATGCCATCGCGCGCCAGCCGAACAACCGCGACCTGCGCCTCGCCTACGCCCGCAGCCTGATCGCCACCCGCCAGTTCGCGGCAGCGCGCGAGCAGTTCAATACCCTGCTCGCCGCCGCGCCCGCCGATCGCGGCCTGCTCTATACCGTCGGCATGCTGTCCGCCGCCGAACTCGACGACCCCGCCACCGCCGAACCCCTGCTCAAAGAGGCACTCGCCGCCGGGCACCCGCAGGCCGACGCCATCCGCATCGAACTCGGCAAGATCGCCAGCGCCCGCGGCAAGCAGGCCGAAGCGCGCAAATGGTTCAATGCCGTCAGCCCCGGCCATTTCACCGCCACCGCGCGCATTCGCAGCGCACAAAGTCTGGCGAAGGAAGGCAAGCTCAAGCAGGCGCGCGCCTTGTTGCAGAAGGTTCCGAACGCCGATACGGACACGCAGCGCCGCTACCTGCTGGCCGAATCGCAACTGCTGCTCGAAGCCAAGCGCCCCTCGGAAGCCTACGCACTCGTCGACCGCGCCCTTACCAAGGAGCCCGATCACCAGGATTTGCTCTACGAATCCGCGATGCTGGCCGAACGCACCGGGCTGCATGGCGTCATGGAGGCCCGTCTGCGCAAGTTGATCGCGCTCGCACCGGATTTCGCGCACGCCTACAACGCGCTCGGCTATTCGTTTGCGGATCGCGGCATCCGGCTGGACGAGGCCGAAACCCTGATCGACCGCGCGCTGGAACTGTTGCCGAAAGACCCGTTCATCCTTGATAGCGCCGGTTGGATACGCTTCAAGCGCGGCGACCTGCCCGGTGCGCTGCCCAAGCTTGAAGAAGCCTACGCCACCCGTTCCGACCCCGAAATCGCCGCCCATCTGGGCGAAGTGCTATGGCGGCTGAATCGCAACGACGAAGCGCGCCGCATCCTCGACGGTGCGCTTGCCGCACACCCGGACAACGATTTCCTGAAAATCACGGTGCGGCGCCTCTACGCGCCGCAAAAGAAACGCTGATGCCCGCCGTCGTCCGTCTCTTCCGCGTCCCGCTCGCCGCGCTGTCGGCGTGCCTGCTCGCCGCCTGCGTCACCGCGCCCATCGACAACACAGCGCCACCGGCCGAACGCCACTTCGCCGACACCTTCCTGCTCAGCGGACGCCTGTCCGCCAGCGACGGCACACAGTCCGCCTCCGGGCGACTGGAGTGGCAGCGCGAAGCCGAAGTCGACCGCTTCACCGTATCGAGCCCCTTCGGCCAGATCGTCGCCCGCCTCGACGCGGGCCCGGCGGGGGCGGAGCTGACGCTCATGGATGGCCAACATCTTTACGCCGAGCGCGCCGCCGACCTGCTGCCACGCCTGTTTCCCGGCATCGCCAACAACACCCTGCCGCCTGAACGGCTGGCCGCGTGGACACAAGCCGCGCCGCCGCCGGATGCGGAAGTGCGCACCCGCGACGCGCAGGGCCGCCCGCGGCGGGTCATCGATCAGGGCTGGATCGTCGATTACCTCGACTACTCGAACGATGCGCCCGACGCCGCGCCGCGCCGCATCGACATCACACGCGGCGACGCCCATCTGCGACTGCTGATCGACCGCTGGGCCGCACCGTGATCCTGCACGCGCCGCGCGCCGCGCCCGGACGCATCGACGCTTGCCCCGCCCCCGCCAAACTCAACCTTTTCCTGCACATCCTTGGCCGCCGTCCGGACGGCTATCACCTATTGCAAAGCGCGTTTCGCCTGCTCGACTGGGGCGATACGCTCGATTTCGCGCTGCGTGAGGACGGCCTGATCCGCCGCATCGGTGAAGTCCCCGGCGTTGCGGCGGGCAACGATCTCGCCGTGCGTGCCGCGCAGGCGCTGCGGCAGGCGAGCGGTTGCGCCCTCGGCGTCGACATCACCATCCACAAGCGCCTGCCGCTCGGCGGCGGACTCGGCGGCGGCAGCTCGGATGCCGCCACCACCCTGATGGCGCTCGACCGCCTGTGGAACACGAACCTCGGCCTCGAACGTCTGCGCGAGATCGGTCTGGGCCTCGGCGCCGACGTGCCGTTTTTCATTTTCGGGCGCGATGCCTTCGCGGAAGGGATGGGCGAGCGCCTGCAAAACATCGCGCTGCCCCCCGCCTGGTACGTCATCGTCGCACCGCCCGTAAACGTGCCGACTGCGCGGATTTTCACGGACTCCGGGTTGACGCGAAACACGCCGCCGATTAAAGTGCGCGGCTTCACGTTGAGCCGTACTCGCAACGATTTGCAGCCGGTGGCATGCGCGCTCTACCCGGAAGTGGCCGACGCCCTTTCCTGGCTCGAACGCTTCGCACCGGCGCGAATGACGGGTTCGGGCGCTTGCGTGTTCGCCGCGGTCGACTCCGAAGCACACGCACAGGAGATCGTCGATCAGTGCCCCGCCCGCTGGCGGGCGTGGCGAGCGGCGAGCCTCGCCCGCCACCCCATGCACGGCTCACAGGCGTGATACGGATTTCTCCGCTGGGGAGTCGCCAAGCCGGTTAAGGCATCGGATTTTGATTCCGACATTCGAGGGTTCGAATCCTTCCTCCCCAGCCAATTACACAGCGGGCAGATCCTTGGGTCTGCCCGTATCGTTTGTGGACGATGTGTTCATTTAAACGTCATGGAATAGCGGTCATGGCATACGGCAGCCTGATGGTCTTTACTGGCAACGCCAACCCCAAACTTGCCGCGGACGTCGTCCGCCGCCTGGGTATTTCGCTCGGAAGCGCCACCGTGGGCCGCTTCTCCGACGGCGAGGTCATGGTCGAGTTGCACGAGAACGTGCGCGGCGAGGACGTGTTCATCCTGCAACCGACCAGTACCCCCACCAACGACAATCTCATGGAACTGCTGGTGCTGGTCGATGCCCTGAAGCGCGCCTCGGCCCGTCGCATCACCGCCGCCATCCCCTATTTCGGCTACGCCCGGCAGGATCGCCGCCCCCGTTCGGCGCGAGTGGCGATCACCGCCAAAGTCGTCGCCAACATGCTGCAAGCCGTCGGCGTGCAACGCCTGTTTACGATGGATTTGCACGCCGACCAGATCCAGGGCTTCTTCGACATCCCGGTCGACAACGTGTATGCCTCTCCCGCCCTGCTCACCGATCTGGAGCAGAAAAAATACGACAACCTGCTCGTCGTCTCGCCCGACGTGGGCGGCGTGGTGCGCGCCCGCGCACTCGCCAAGAAGCTCGAATGCGATCTGGCGATCATCGACAAGCGCCGCCCCAAGGCCAACGTATCCGAAGTGATGAACATCATCGGCGAGATCGAGGGCCGCACCTGCGTCATCATGGACGACATCGTCGACACGGCGGGCACCCTGTGCAAAGCCGCCGACGCCCTGAAAGCGCACGGCGCGAAGCAGGTCGTCGCCTACTGTACGCATCCGGTGCTCTCCGGCAACGCGGTGGCGCGCATCGCCGCCTCCACGCTCGATGAACTGGTCGTCACCGACACCATCCCGCTCCGTGCCGAAGCGCAAGCCTGTTCGCGCATCCGGCAAGTCTCGGTCGCCACCATTCTGGCCGACACCATGCTGCGCATCAGCAACGAGGAATCGGTTTCGTCCTTGTTTACCGAATGATTTTTTCGTCCCGCGATGAACGTCGCGGGTTTTCCATCTTCGTCTGGTCGCGGACGAAGTTTTTTGAGGAGCAGTAACCATGCCCATTACTTTCAAGGCCAAAAGCCGCGAATTGCAGGGATCGAGTGCGAGCCGCCGCCTGCGTCGCGACGGCCAGGTGCCCGGAATCGTGTACGGCGGCGGCAAAGACGCCACCCCGATTGCGCTCGACCACAACGAACTTTTCCACCTGCTGAAGAAGGAAGCCTTCCACTCGACGCTGCTCACCGCGGAAGTCGACAGCAAGAAAGAAACCGTGATCATGCGCGACACGCAATGGCACCCCTACAAGCAGCAAGTGCTGCACATCGACTTCCAGCGCATCGACGCCAAGCAGCCGATCCACATGCGCGTGCCACTGCACTTCATCAACGGCGAAAACTGCCCGGCGGTCAAAATTTCCGGCGCGCACATCTCGCACACGATGAATGAGATCGAAATCAAATGCCTGCCCGCCAATCTGCCTGAATTCATCACAGTCGATCTGGCGAATCTGGAAGGAGGCCATGCCATCCATCTCTCGCAGCTGGTGCTGCCCGAGGGCGTCGAAACCGCGTATCGCGGCGAAGGCGACCCGGTCGTGGTCAACGCCCTGCAAGCGCAAGCCGAACCGCTCGAAAGCGAGGAAGGCGAAGCCGCCGCGCCGGAAGGTGGCGCGGCGCCTGCGGCCTGACACTGCGCCAAAGCGGATACCGAGGCTGGAGCAGACGATGGCCGTCACGCCCATCCGTGCACCCTGTCTGCTCGCGGGCCTCGGCAATCCCGGCAGCGAGTATTCCGAAACCCGGCACAACGCCGGGTTTTGGTTTTGCGAACGGCTCGCGCAAAAGCTGAACGTCCAATTCACGTTCGAGTCCCGCTTTCACGGCTTCCTCGCCCACGCGCGCGAAGCCAACCTGTGGCTGTTGATGCCGCAGACCTACATGAACGATTCCGGGCGAGCCATCGGCGCGTTCGCCCGTTTCTATCGCATCCCGCCCGGTGAAATCCTCGTCGCGCACGACGAACTGGATATCCCGCCCGGCCAGACCCGCCTGAAATTCGGCGGCGGCCTGGGTGGTCACAACGGCCTGAAATCCACCGCCACCCATCTCGGCACGCAGGACTTCTGGCGCTTGCGTTTCGGCATCGGTCATCCCGGCGACCGCAACGAAGTCATCAGCTACGTGTTGAAGCCCCCACGCACAGAAGCGCGCGAGCAAATCGAAGAAGCCATCGACCGCGCCCTCGCCCAATGGCCCCTGATTGCGCGCGGCGAACTCGAAAAAGCCACGCAACACCTGAACACACGCCCGAAACCGGCGAACGAGGAACCCACATGAGCCTCAAATGCGGCATCGTTGGCCTGCCCAACGTTGGCAAATCCACGCTTTTCAACGCCCTGACCAAAGCAGGCATCGAAGCGGCGAACTACCCGTTCTGCACCATCGAGCCGAACGTCGGCATCGTCGCCGTGCCCGATGCCCGCCTCGCGGCGCTTGCCGACATCGCCCATCCCGCCAAAATTCAGCCCGCCATCGTCGAATTCGTCGATATCGCCGGTCTGGTCGCGGGCGCCTCCAAAGGCGAAGGTCTGGGCAACCAATTCCTGGCCAACATCCGCGAAACCGACGCCATCGTGCATGTCGTGCGCTGCTTCTCGGACGAAAACATCGTCCACGTCGCGGGCAACATCGACCCCATGCGCGACATCGAAATCATCGACACCGAACTCGCGCTGGCCGACCTCGCGACCGTTGAAAAGGCCATCGCCCGCTACAAGCGTCCCGCGAGCGCGGGCGACAAAGAAGCCCGCGCCACCCTCGCCGCGCTGGAAAAATGCTTCACCCAACTCGACCAGGGTCAGGCCGTGCGCACACTCCAGCTCGGCAAGGAAGAAAGGGCGCTCATCAAGCCCCTGTGCCTCATCACCGAAAAACCAGTGCTCTACGCCGCCAACGTCACCGAGGATGGCTTCACCGCCAACCCGTACCTGGACGCCGTCCAGAAACACGCGGCGGCGGAAGGCTCCGAGCTCGTCGCCCTGTGCGCCGCCATCGAAGCCGAGATTGCCGACCTCGAAGAGGCCGACAAAAAAGATTTCCTCGCAACGATGGGCCTCGAAGAACCGGGCCTCGACCGCCTCATCCGCGCAGGCTACAAACTCCTCGGCCTGCAAACCTATTTCACCGCCGGCCCCAAGGAAGTCCGCGCCTGGACGATCCACATCGGCGACACGGCCCCGCAAGCCGCAGGCGTCATCCACACCGATTTCGAGCGCGGCTTCATCCGCGCGCAAACCATCGCCTATGAGGATTACATCCAATACAAGGGTGAAAACGGCGCGAAAGAAGCCGGGAAAATGCGCGCGGAAGGGAAGGATTACGTGGTAAAGGACGGGGATGTGATGAATTTTTTGTTCAACGTGTAATCAACAATAGGGTAATCAAGGAATAAACAGGGTAATTTCATCTTTAATTGCCCATTTATTTGGAGCTCATACGTCGCTCCCTGCCTTCCGGCCAGTCCTGCCAGGATGCGTCGTGAGCATTGGCGCGGTTTGCAGCCCATTATTTTCCGTTCAACGTCTGACTTTCATCGCGTGCTGCCGATGATCGGCCCCTGAAAAAAGCAGCTGATCCGGTGCGGATGGCCGGGGTCGAGCTTGTTGAGCACGATCTGGGCGACGTTTTTGGAATACGTTACCGAAGCGTGGTCGGACAGGTCGTTTTTGCACACCTCCTGGAGCACGATGTTGTCGACCGTGGCCTCTGGCCCCGGTGTGATGAAAGCGCCCGTCCAGGGCGTGACGATTTCGTCCAGCCGCGTGGCGATATTCGTATAGGCGATACCGGGGCGCGTCTCCCCCTGGCCGTTGAGGTCGACGTAGAACTTCGATTCCGGTTGGGCCTGCTGGGCAGCGCCGGGCATCTGGACAAGCGAGAGCCTGTCGAACACGTAGCCATCGATGCCGAGTCTTTTGCCCAGTATCGCCAGATTCGAGAGCGTCGTCGTGTGGTTCGACGCGGTGAGCGCGATCACCTTGGTGACTTCGCCGGGCGGGGCCAGCAGATTGGCGTAATAACGGATCTGCGCGCCGCCCTGGGAATGCCCGATCAGGGCGACATGTTCGGCGCCCGTGGCCTCGCGGACGTTCGCCACGAAACCGGCGATTTCGTGGGCCGACACAACCAGATCGCCGGTTGCATTGAGGCCGGGCTTGCCGGTGGTATTGCCGTAGTTCACCGCGAAAACGCAGTAGCCGTGCGCGGCCAGGATCGGTGACAGGCCGCTCCAGGTGGCGTAGGCGTTCTGCCAGGTGCCATGAACGAGGATGACCGGCTCGGGGTGCGCGTCGTCCGGCTGGCATTGCCAGTCGTTGGCGCCGGGGGGATCGGCGTCCGGGGTTCGCCGCGCGCGCGCCGACGCGGTTGGCCAGGTGGCGTCCTCATCGAATGCGGGTTTGCGCAATGCCCAAGGCTGCGGGTCTTCCCGCATCGCTTCGCCGGCGGGCACACAAGCGGACGCGAGCGCGAGCATCGTCCCGAACACGGCGGCACGCAATGCAGCAGCGCTTTTCCGTCCCCATCGTTCGTTCGTTTTGCCCGGAGTTTTGCCCGGATTTCGCATGGCGGCTCGTCATTCTGCGGCTGTGGTGGGCGCGGTTTTTGCGACGTTACCCGGATGATCGACAATATCAGGAAACCAGCGCGCGGTGATGGTGGAAGCGGTGCGGCCGATGCAATGGCGACGACGCCAAACAAAATGCTGGCCAGCCGTTCCGCGATGGGGCATGACGCCGAAGTGTCATGCAGCGCGCGCCTGCGTATCCGTGTGCTAAGCTCCTTGCGATTTATGATTCGCGTCTGATGCGGTTCGACATGGATCGACGGGGCGGCGGCGCGACGGAAGGAGGCATTTCATGCCGATCAACGTTCATCATTCCGTTTGTCATTACGTCCGTCATTCGGGCAGGCAATATGCGCTGTACCGCTTCGAGCGGCAGGCGCAGGCTTTTCGCCATCCCGTTATCCCGGCCGCTCACGCCGAAGCTCACGCTGAGGCAGGCCCCAAGGCTGGCCCCGAGGCTAGCCCATTTGCGCGCCACCTGAATACATTGCCTGCCGCCATCGGCGGCAACCACCCCGTCCGCACCGCCATGCAACGGTACGGGCGAAAGATTCACAAGCGCTGACGGAAAGCTCGACGATGCGGGAACGAATGCGGCGCGTAGTGGGAGGGGCGATCGGATTGTGGACTTGCTGCGCGCTTGCTGCGCCGCTGGATGACGAGGACCGCGTTCTGTTTTTCCCGGACATTGCCGTCGCCAGGGAAGCGGACGCTGTCGAAGTGCACGTGAAAACCTGGGTATACGAGCAGGAAAGCCGCCGCGCCATGCTCTGGGTACTGGCCCGTTATCTGGGAATCGATTTCGAGCGGTGCACGCCGGAAGAACAGGCCGTATTCCATGAACGCACCCGGTATTTCCGCGTGGATTCGGAGCGTGGCGTGGAGATCGCCGTGCGTCTTGGCGACGAGATATTGCCGCTGCCGAAAACCGATGCGGCGGGGCGCGCGAGCGGCATCTTTGCGGTTCGCACGCCTTTGCCCGGCTCGCGGGAGGCGGCGGGGCGTATCGCCTTCACGCTGGAGACGCCTCCCGGTCATCCGCTGGCGGGGCAGACCGGCCATGCATGGTTCGCGCCGCCGGAAGGCATCTCCATCGTGAGCGACATCGACGATACGATCAAAATTTCCCACGTCCGGGAGCGCGCCGCGCTCATGGAGAATACCTTTCTGAAGCCGTTCGTGGCGGTTCCCGGCATGGCGGCGTGGTACCGGGAACTGGCGCGGACCGCTCCGGGCGCAGCCTTCCATTACCTTTCCGCTTCTCCCATGCAGCTTTACCCGGCGCTCCAGGCATTTCTGGACGACGAGGAATTTCCCGCGGGCAGCATGCATTTGCGGGAATCGACTTCCTGGCGCACCGCGGTGGCGGGAAAGGAGACTTCGATCGCCCACAAAACCGGGGCGCTTGAACGGCTTTTTGCGAGTTATCCCAAACGCCGCTTCATTTTGATCGGCGATTCCGGCGAACACGATCCCGAGATTTACGCCGACATGGCCCGCCGTCATCCGGAGCGAATCGAAGCGATCCATATCCGCGACGTGACGGGGGAAGACCGGGGCGCGCCACGTTATCTGGAAACCTTTGGCGGCCTGCCCCCGGCGCTCTGGATGATCCGGAAAGACGATCCGAAATGAGCGCGGATTCACGGAAAGCCGGCTGACTCCGCCGCCCCGGCGCCTATCCGCTCATTGAACGATTTTGCAGAACAATTGCCCATCGCTACGCTCAAGGAGCCGTCATGAACGCCACCCTCTCCACCATCGCATCCCGCTACTCTTGCCGCGCTTTTACCTCCGCGCCGATTCCGAAAGCGGATTTGCAGACCATCGTCACCGCAGGCGTGCAGGCGCCGAGTTCGCGTGGGAATGCGCCGTGGTATCTGGCGGTGGTGACACGACGTTCGCTGATCGATGACATCAAGGGCAAGGCGTGGGAGTTGATCTGCCGCCACGCGCCGCTGTCGAAGGAACGCATCATGGAGCGCGGCGGCGATCTGTTCTACAACGCGCAGGCGCTCGTCGTCGTGGCGACGCGGCCCACGTGGGACTTCACCACCGAGCAGTTCGACGCGGGGCTGCTCACGGAGAACATTTGCCTTGCAGCCACTTCGCTCGGCATCGGTAGCTGCATTTGCGGATTCGCGACCCAGGCGTGGCGCGACTGGCCGGCGGGGGACGGCGAGCGGCTCTCGAAGGCGCTGGAATTTCCGTGGGGCTACCAGATGTGCGTGGGCATCCTGCTTGGCTATCCGGCACACGACGGACAGCAGCACCCGACCGACACCTCGGTGACACGGTTTTTTGAATGACGCTCGAACCGAAAATCAACGCCTGGATCGTTTCCCTGCGCCCGCGCACGCTGGCGCTCGCCTGCTGCGGCATCGCCACCGGCAACGCACTGGCAGCGGCATCGGATGCGGGCTGCTCGGGCGGCATCTTCGGCTGGACGCTGGCGACGGCGCTGCTGCTGCAACTGCTCGCCAACCTCGCCAACGATTACGGCGATCATCGCCGCGGCGCGGACACGCCCGCGCGCCTCGGCCCCAAGCGCGGCATGCAGCTGGGGCTGATTTCGCCCAGCGAGCTCAAACGGGCGATCATCCTCACCATCGCGCTTGCCATCGTCTCCGGGCTGGCGCTGATGGCGAGCGCCTGCCGCTCAGCCGCCGATGTACTGGGGTTTCTCGCCCTCGGCGCGTTCTCCATCATCGCCGCGCTCACCTATACGCTGGGGCGCTACGCCTACGGCTATCGCGGCTTTGGCGACATCTCGGTGCTGTTTTTCTTCGGCTGGGTGGCGGTGCTCGGCAGCCACTACCTGCAAACCCATGCCTTCGAGCTGCGGGGGTTCGTGCCCGCCACGGCCTGCGGGCTGTTGAGCGTGGCTGTGCTCAACGTCAACAACCTGCGCGACATCGATGAGGATTTGTCGAGCGGCAAGCTCACCTTCGCGGCGCGGCTTGGCATGACGCGGGCACGGCATTACCAACTGCTCGTGCTGGCGGCGAGCCTCGTTTGCCTGGCCGCCTCGGCATGGCTGTGGCGCGCGGAACATCCGTGGGTGTGGCTTTCCCTGTGCGCGCTGCCGTTCTACGCGCAAACAGCCGCCGCGACGCTACGCAACCGCGAACCCGTGCAATTCCGCGAGCAGTTGCCGGTAGTCATCAAAACCGCGGTGATCGCGCTCGGCGGCTTCGCGGCCGGCTTGTCGCTGGGCAACGTGTAGGCGAGGCTTTTCAGCGCCCGCAGCGGTCCCTGTCGTGGTCTCTGTCGCCATCCTCGTCGCTATCCCCGCCACTGTCCCACCCCAGTTCCCGAATCCACTCGCCTTCTCCAGCATCGAGCGCCGTTTTGACGTAGGGCACGATGTCAGGCGGCAGCGCAGTGCGCGGAAACCACGCCAGTGCGGCGCATTTTTCCGGTTCGCGCAGGACGGGTTCGCCACGCCAGCTAGGCGCGCGCAGGAAGAAATCGATGCGGTTGGTGTCGGATTTGCGATGGATGACGCCGAGCCAGACGAGCGCGGCGGGGGCGACGACCAGCCCGGTTTCTTCTTCCAGTTCGCGCGCGGCGGCTTGCCGGACGGATTCGCCGGCTTCGAGATGACCGCCGGGGAGACTCCACAGGCCGTCGAAAAAGCCGGTATGGGCGCGGCGCAGCAGCAGGATGCGGCCCGCGCGCTCGCAAAGCGTGTGCGCACCGCTCGGAATGCCGGGATGGGCCATCGCGCGTTCAGTGCTTGCCCGTGCTGCCGAAGCCGCCCTTGCCGCGCGCGCTGGCGGTAAATGCTTCGACGACGTTGAAGCCCACCTGCACCACGGGCACCACGACCAGTTGCGCGATGCGCTCCAGCGGCTCGACGGTGAAAGGCTCGTGCCCCCGGTTCCACAACGACACCATGATCTGCCCCTGGTAATCAGAGTCGATCAGTCCGACGAGGTTGCCGAGCACGATGCCGTGCTTGTGGCCAAGCCCGGAGCGCGGCAGCACGATGGCGGCCAGGCCCGGATCATCGAGGTAAATGGCGATGCCGCTCGGGACGAGCGCGCTCTCGCCGGGGCGCAGCACGAGGGCCGTATCGACGCAGGCGCGCAGGTCCAGCCCGGCGGAACCGGCGGTGGCGTAGGCGGGCGGATTGGCGCGCAGGCGAGGATCGAGCAGCTTGATATCGATGGCGGGCATGATTTCTCCGGTTGTTCAGGCCGCCGGCAGCAGGCGGGCGAGGTGTTCGACGATCTGGCGCGCAATGAACGTCTTGGGCGCGCGCGGCAGGGGGTGGCGGCCTTCGGCGTCATAGATGACCGCCGTGTTCTCATCGCCGCCGAGTCCGTCGGCAATGAGATTGCCGACCAGCATGGGCAGGCGCTTGCTTTGGCGCTTGCCCTCGGCGTAGGCATCGAGATCGCGGCTTTCGGCGGCGAAGCCGACGCAGAACGGCGCATCGGGGCGCGCGGCGACTTCCGCGAGGATGTCCGGGTTGGGCACGAGTTCGATGCGCAAGGGCTCGCCCGATTTCTTGATCTTGTGTCCGTCTACGGTCGCGGGCCGGTAGTCGGCCACCGCTGCCACGGCGATGAACACGTCCGCGCCGGGCAAGGCCGCCAACACCGCGTCGCGCATGCGTAGAGCGGAAGTCACCTCGATGCGGCACACGCCATCGGGCACAGGCAAGGCCACGGGGCCGCTCACCAGCACGGTTTCGGCCCCGGCGCGCGCGCAGGCCGCCGCCAGTGCGTAGCCCATCTTGCCTGTGCTCGAATTGGTGATGCCGCGCACCGGGTCGATGGCCTCGAACGTCGGCCCCGCGGTGAGCACCACCCGACGCCCCGCGAGCAGCTTGGGCGTGAAAAAGGCGAGCAGCGCGGCAGCGAGCGCATCGGGTTCCAGCATCCGGCCAAGGCCGGTTTCACCACACGCCTGCTCGCCCTCGGCGGGACCGAGAATGGTGACGCCGTCGCCCTGGAGCGTGGCGACGTTGCGTTGCGTGGCGGCGCGCTCCCACATCTGGCGGTTCATCGCGGGCGCAACGAGCAGCGGACAGTCGCGGGCGAGACAAAGCGTGGAGAGCAGATCGTCGGCGCGCCCCTGCGCCAGCCGCGCGAGCATATCCGCCGTGGCCGGCGCAACGAGGATGGCATCCGCGCCACGGCCGAGGGCGATATGCGCCATGCCGCCCGCCCCCTGCCCGTCCCACAGGCTCGTCCACACAGGGTTGCCGGAGAGCGCCTGAAAAGTCAGCGCGGAGACGAAGCGCGCGCCGCTCCCGGTGAGCGCGACGCAAACGTCCGCCCCCATTTTCTTCAGCACGCGCACAAGTTCGGCGGCCTTGTATGCGGCAATACCGCCACAAACGCCCAGAACGATCTTGCGACCGTGCAAACCATCGATGCCATCGATATAATCCCGCATCATTCTTCCTGATCACTTGTCATGGCAATCACCGACTGGCCCGAAGACGAACGCCCACGCGAAAAACTGCTCGCGCACGGCCCGCGCATCCTGACCGACGCCGAATTGCTGGCGATTTTCCTGCGCGTCGGCACACGCGGTCAAAGCGCCGTCGATCTCGCCCGCACCCTGCTCGGACGCTTCAGCACCCTCTCCCGGCTCTGCAACGCCCCCTCGCACGAGTTCGCCGCCGTCCCCGGCATGGGGCTGGCGAAGTATGCCCAACTCCAGGCGGTGATGGAACTGTCCCGCCGCGCGCTCGCGGAGGATTTCGAGGACACCGACCTGCTCGATTCGCCCACCGCGGTGCGGGACTGGCTGCGACTGCGCCTCGCGCATCTGACGCACGAAACCTTCTGCATCGTGCTGCTCGATGCCCGTCACCGCCTGATCGAAGCGGTCGACCTCTTTCGCGGCACGCTCACGCAGACGAGCGTCTATCCGCGCGAAGTGGTCAAACTCGCGTTGGCGCGCAATGCCGCCTCGGTCATCTTCGCCCACAACCATCCTTCCGGCACCGCAAAACCAAGCCATTCGGACAAGATACTCACCCACCACCTGCGCGACGCGCTGGCGCTGGTGGACGTGCGGGTGCTCGATCACCTGATCATCCCCGCCCGTGGCACGCCGATGTCGTTTGCGGAGCGCGGGCTGATTTAGACGCATCGGTGTTAGGCGCATCGGTGACTTGCCTGCCCTCGGCCGGGTATGTTAGTCTTTCTCGTTTAACGAATACAGCAAGGACTTCAGGAGCAATCATGGCCCGCGTCTGTCAAGTAACCGGCAAAGCGCCGATGGTGGGTTACAACGTTTCCCACGCCCATAACAAAACCAAGCGCCGCTTTCTCCCCAACCTGCAAAACCGCCGTTTCTGGTCTGAGATCGAAAATCGCTGGATTCGCCTGCGCGTGACCACCGCCGCGCTGCGCACCATCGACAAGAAAGGCATCGACATCGTCGTGGCCGAGCTGCGCGCGCGCGGCGAAAAAATCTAACTGACAACCGGAGGCAACCATGGCCAAGGGAACCCGCGAAAAGATCAAGCTGGAATCGACTGCCGGCACCGGGCACTTCTACACCACCACGAAGAACAAGCGCACCACGCCCGAAAAGCTCGAATTCCAGAAATACGACCCCGTTGCCCGCAAGCACGTGGCGTATAAGGAAATCAAATTGAAGTAGCCTGTCTCTCGATGATCCAAACGTAAAAGGCGAACCCTGGTTCGCCTTTTTTTGTTTTTGCCGCCCGCGCGTTGCGCTATGCTCGCAGCTCTCTCCGGCATGCGCCGCGGAGACTGACCCCCATATCCATACCGATAGGAGCGCCATCATGCCGCGTGATTTTTCCGAAGTCTATCTCTACAACTTCGAAGACCTGAAGGTTGGCCAGACCGCATCCACCGCCCGCACCGTGTCTGAAGCCGACATCCTTGCGTTCGCGGGCGTCTCCGGTGACAACAACCCCGTCCACGTCGATCAGGAATTCGCCGCCAGCACCCCGTTCAAGGGCCGCATTGCGCACGGTATTCTCTCGGCGTCCTACATCTCGACGGTGATCGGTACCAAGCTGCCCGGCCCCGGCACGATCTATCTCTCGCAAAACCTGAAGTTCAAGGCCCCGGTACGCGTGGGCGACACCGTGCTCGCCCGCGTCACCGTCTCCGCCCTGGAACCCGAAAAGCGCCGCGCAACACTTACCACCGTGTGCACGGTGGGCGATACCGAAGTCACCGTCGGTGAAGCCACGGTGCTGCTGCCGAAACGCTGATCAGCCGGCGGGGGCGAGCTGCGGCCGCCCCCGCTCCGGCAGCCGCAAAAACGTCTCGCGGTAATAGCGCAACTCCTCGATCGACTCCACGATGTCCGCCAGCGCCGTATGCGCGCCGGCCTTTTTGACGCCTTTGTAGACCTCGGGATGCCAGCGCTTGGCGAGCTCCTTGAGGGTCGAGACGTCGAGATTGCGGTAGTGGAACCATGCCTCGAATTTGGGCATATGGCGCGCCAGAAAGCGCCTGTCCTGGCAGATCGTGTTGCCGCACATGGGCGAAGCGCCCTTGGGCACCCATTTCGAGAGAAATTTGACCATCGCCGCCTCGGCCTCGGCCTCATTGACGCTGGAAGCGCGCACGCGCTCGATGAGCCCGGAGCGGCCATGCGTGCCCTTGTTCCAGGCATCCATCGCATCGAGCACCTCGTCCGACTGATGCACGACGATCACCGGCGCTTGCGCGACGACATCCAGCGCGGCATCGGTAATGATGAGTCCGATCTCGATGATACGGTCGCGCTCGGGGATGAGTCCGGTCATCTCCAGATCGAGCCAGATCAAGCGATTCGCGTCCTGTGCCATAATTTTCGAACCTTTTCCTTTTACGAGAACACCGGACGATGCGCGCCGGCGACCACACCCCAAGGGCCGCGATTGTGGCACAAAAACTCCGCCGCACCTCTGCCACCACGGCACCACAGACGAGTACGAAGCGCCCCGGCCTCATCGTCGCCGCGTTCGGGCGGCATTTCGAGGTGCGCACGACGGACGGACTTTTGCGCTGCCACACGCGCGGGCGAAAAAACGATTATGCCTGTGGCGACGAGGTGGAAGTGGCCCCGGCGGGCGACGGGCTGGGCGTGATCGAGGCGCTCAATTCGCGCCACAACCTGTTGTGGCGCTCGGATGCCTTCCGGCAAAAACTGATCGCGGCGAATTCGACGCTGCTCGTCATCGTGCTCGCGCCGGAGCCGGGATTTTCCGGCCTGCTGGTGTCGCGCTGTCTGGCGGCAGCGGCGAGCGAAAACATCCCGGCGCTCATCGTGCTCAACAAAGCCGACCTCGCCGCCAGCCTGCCCACGGCGCGGGCGCGGCTGCGTATTTTTGAAGCCATCGGCTACCCGGTGGCGGAAGTCTCGGCGCTGGCCGGCGCCCTTGAGCTCGTGCCCCGGCTGGCAAATGAGCGCGCCATCCTCGTCGGTCAGTCGGGAATGGGCAAATCCACCCTCGTGAACGCCCTCGTGCCGGAGGCGGCGGCGCTCACCAGAGAGATTTCCAGCGCACTCGACAGCGGGCGGCACACCACCACGTTCGCCCGTCTCTATCCGCGCGGCAAGGGGTGGCTGATCGACAGCCCGGGCATGCAGGCGTTCGGCCTCGCGCACCTGGACGCGAACGCGCTGGCGGCGGCGTTCGTGGAATTTCGCCCTTATCTCGGGCAATGCCGCTTCCGCGACTGCCGTCACGATGCCGAGCCGGGCTGTGCCCTGCGCGCCGCTGTGGACGCGGGCGAGATCGCCGCAAAACGCTTTGAGCACTTCCACCTCATCCGCGATGAAACTGCCGCCGCGCGCCGCGCCAATCCGGGCTGGTGAGCCGGGCTGGTGAGCATACGTCCGCTGCATCGAAATGCCGGACCGGGCCCACGAAATCAATGCCCATTTCGGGTAGCACGCCTATAATTTCTCCAATAAAAAATCCGCCGCAACACTGCGCTGGAGCCAAGTGGAGAAAATAATGAAAGCACTGATTTACCAGGGACCAGGCCAAAAAACATGGACGGAAAAGGCCCCTCCGGGCATCGAAAAACCGACCGATGTCATCGTACGCATCACGCACACCACGATCTGCGGCACCGATCTGCACATTCTCAAGGGCGATGTGCCCGCGGTCATGCCGGGCCGCACGCTCGGACATGAAGGCGTCGGCGTCGTCGAAGAAACGGGCGCGGCGGTACGCAACTTCAAAGCGGGCGACCACGTTTTGATTTCCTGTATCACGTCCTGTGGCGCCTGTCCCAACTGCAAGCGCCAGATGTATTCGCACTGCGACGACGGCGGCTGGATTCTCGGCCATCTCATCGACGGCACGCAGGCCGAATATGTGCGCATCCCGCACGGCGACAACAGCCTGTATCCGATTCCCGCCGGCGCGGACGAGGAGGCGCTCGTGATGTTGAGCGACATCCTGCCCACCGGCTTCGAGATCGGCGTGCTCTACGGGCAGGTCAAACCGGGCGACATCGTCGCCATCGTCGGCGCGGGGCCGGTCGGGATGGCGGCGCTGCTGACGGCGCGGTTCTACAGCCCCGCCAAGCTCATCATGATCGACATGGACGCCAACCGGCTGGACATGGCGAAGAAATTCGGTGCAACCGACATCATTCGCGTCGGCAGCGGCGACACGGTAGAACAGGTCAAGGATTTGAGCGGCGGACTTGGCGTGGATGTCGCCATCGAGGCGGTCGGCGTACCGGCGACGTTCGACATCTGCCAAAGCATCCTCGCCCCCGGCGCGCATCTGGCCAACGTCGGCGTGCACGGCAAGAGCGTGAATCTGCACCTCGAAGATCTCTGGATTCAGAACGTGTTCATGAGCACCGGGCTGGTCAATACCAACACCACGCCGATGCTGCTGAAAACCGTGCAGGCAGGCGGCATCGACCCGGCGCGGCTCATCACGCACCGCTTCCCGCTCGGCAAAATCGAAGATGCCTATCAGACCTTTAGCAATGCGGCACAAGAAGAAGCACTCAAGATCATCCTGAGCGCTTGAGGCTTGATGCCAATTTCACGGCGGCGGAGCCCAAAAGCACCCGCCGCCGTCTGCGTGAGCGGACTCAGCGGAAGTCGGCCAGGCGTGAATTCACGGAAACCTTGGTCGATGCGCTGCCCTGCAAGAAAGCGAAGCCGTACTGCTCCAGATAGTAGTAAGCGGCGATTTCCTCGTCGCGTCCGCCGAGGGTATGGCATTTGATTTCCTTGGCCGTCCCCTGGAGGCGCGGATTCAACCCGTCTGCCGACACTTCGCGCGTCACCCGGCAGATGACTTCGACTTCCTTGTTGGATTGATTGGTCACGAGATCGACGATGCGGATGCGTTGCTTGTAGCTCAACTGCCCGCCGATCGGCATGGTTTTCCATTCACCGATCAATTCCAGCCGGTCTACGACATAGGCGTACTGCGATCCCGGCCCGTCGAGCGTCTGGCTCAACGGAATCATGCCGAGGAAGCTTACCTGCTCCTGCCTATCCTCGCCGTCCTGCGCGATGATGTGGAATACCCCCGGCGTCCGCAACGTTTCGATGGAAACTTCCTGCACGAAAGCGCCCGCCCTGCTGTTCAGCCGCATCGCCGCGCTGCCGCCCTTGGCCGCTTTCGTGCCCTCGATGCGCATGCCGGCAAGGGCGCGCTTGGGTGGCGCGAAGCGCAACTTGCCGAGCTGATCGATGATCTTGGCTTCGGGCGCGGGCATGGCGGTGAAATCCGGGAATTGCTTGGTGCGCGCCTCTGGCGGCACGAGCGTCTTGAGCATGGCTTTTTCACCGCACACCGTCGCCAGAACGGGCGAGGTGTCGGCGGGCGCCTGATCGAACGTCAGGACGGGCGGACGCAACGCGCTGCCGCCATCGGTGACGGTCTGTTTCTGGTCGAGGTAGTAAACGAACAGCAGCGAATACGTCTGCCGCTGGCAATCCACCTGATAGAACCCGGCGCGGCGGCCATACGGCGCCTGGTACAACCTGATGTAGGCAAGGTAGGGATAGTCGATCGCCGCCCAGAAGCGCTGGCTGCCGTCGGCTTGCGGCTGGATGCTCGAAGTGTCGAGCAGAATCTGTGTATCGTTGCGCTTGTTGTAGAGCACTTCGCGCCAAGCCGGTGTGCGCTCACACGCCGCTTTCACGGCGGGCAGGCGTTTGAGCCCGGTCGCGGCCTCGTCGGTCAGGGCAAGCGGTGCCGCATACGCCGACGTCCCGCCGCTGTAGCGCCTGAACTTCGCCGCCGGTTGCGATTTTGGGTCGACGAGATCGACATAGAGCCATTCGGCGCTGCTGGCGGCGCAATCCGTTTGCAAGAACAAATCTCCTTGCCCCGGCAGATTCAGGCTCACGGACAGTCGTGAGCCGTCGCGCATCAGGCTTTGTTCGGCGACCTTGCCGCTGGAGGCCGCCGACTCGACCGCGCGCGCGGTGTTCTTCGGATCGTCGGCCGGTTTGACCGGAAAAACGACGCTGCAAGCGGACAACGCAAGACCAATCGTGGAAATGGCCGCAAGACGGAACATATTCATGGCGCGGGCTTCCTGAAGATAGATAGCCGTAAATTGAAAAAACCTCGGTATTCTAACCCCTCCGGCAATGTTGAAACCGGCCACAAAAAAGGAGGCCGGGCCACCATGATGCCAATCGGCCGGGGCGCCAATCAGTCAGTGCCAAACTGGGGGTGATAAGGGCCGTAGAGAATGCTGTTCCAATGCCCTGCGGATAAAAGCTGGTAATTCGCCATCCCGGCGACCTGATGCGACTTGTCCGAAAGCGAGTTGGCGATCTGGTGGACAATTGCGCTCACCAACGCGCCAATCAACCCGCCGGAGTTGTTCTGGCTGCTCGATTGCACGACCAGCGTCCGGCCATGCCAGAGTTCCTGCCCGGTCCGGATGTCGATCAGTTTCGCGGAAGCGCCGGCCTCGACCACGCTATCGAGCACGCGGTAGCTCGAACCGAAGCGGTCGACCGTCATGTAGAGCGCGGCATCGGCCCCAAAGATTTGCCGCAATTTGCCGAGGTCGATGTTTTGCGCTTCTTCGGCAACGGTCATGCCATTTTGCTTGAAAGTTTCTTCCGACAGTGTCACCGGGATCACGTAATACCCCGATTCCGCCAAAGGCCCGGTCGATGTGGCGAGAAAGCTCCGCGCGGCCTTTTCATCCGGCGACAGATTGATCGGCGGCATCACCAGAATGGAGCGTGGGCGGCTGTCCCGAAAAGCAGTGTAATCGGCCTGCTGTTGCCGCGGCGCGGTCACACACGCAGTCAATAAAAATGAAGCTCCCAACAATGCCGCCAAGCATGTGGTGCGGACATGGAAAAATGAAAACAGCAGCATAAAAAAGGAATTCATGCGTGGCGTCCTTTATTTTTTCTTATACTTTTCGAGTAGAAAGTCCATGAAAACGGCAGACTCTGGAAAGCGTGCTTTTTCGGTTTCGAAACTGGCAATGGCGCTATCGTCGTTGCCAGTTTCCACGTATAGCAGTCCGAGATGGCCATAAAACCCCGGCGGCGGGGACTTGCCGCTGGCGCTGATTTTCTCCAGGTCGGCTTCCATCGCTTCGATCTGCGCCTGCCGATCCCCGCCTTGCAGATGAGAATAAACCTGCTCCTGGTAACTTCCCCAAGCGTAAAGCGTCTCCGGGCCGGTTGCACAACCGGCCAGGAGCGCGGTCAAGATCAGCGCCGGGGCGAGCCGGCGAACAACGGTTTTCTTTTTCTTCATGGCGATTTTTACTTGCCCGACGGTTGCCATGCGCCGGTGTCGATCGCGGCGGTCAGGTGCTCGACAGCCTCACGGATGGCGAGATCCAGCACTTTGCCATTCAACGTCGAATCGTACCCGGAGGTGCCGCCAAACCCGACGATTTCCCGGTTGGACAGCGCGTATTCGCCCGCGCCCTGCACCGAGTAGACGATCTCGGTGGTGTGGATATCGACGATGTTGAGGCTGACCTTGGCGTAGGCGACCTGTTTCTTGCCGCGCCCGAGGATGCCGAACAACTGATAATCGCCCACGAGCTTGCGGCCGAACTCGGTCACATCCCCAGTGACGACGTAAGAGGCGCCTTTCAGCTTCTGAGCCTCGCCACGGATCGCCGCTTCCTGCTCTGCTTCCGCCATATTGTCGCGGTCGAGCACCGTGAAGCGGTTGGTTTGTTGCAGATGGGTCATCAGGACGGTCTTGGCCTGACTGCCAAGACGATCCACGCCATCCGTAAACAGGCCGCGCATGAAACTGGAGCGGTTGTCGAATTTGCCCACGGCAATGGGCGAGCGCGGACCGCTGTAGGCGACCCCGGCAGTGCTGACCTGTTCGACTTCGAGACTGCGGTGGCTTTCCGTCGCACACCCCGCGACCGCCAGGGCGAGCGCCGACGCCACCAGACAAGAAATACGTGGAAGTTTCATGATAATTGAGCCTGTCGAAGGAGGGGTTGGAAACGGGCGGGAGGTGGGGTCGGAGATGGTGCCATAGGTGGTGGTGCCATCCATATCTCCTCGGCCACCATATCGGGCCATACCCGCCACAGGCTAGAATACGCGCCTCTGTGAGGACTTTTCAATCCCGTCATGACACTCCCCAATCACTTCGAGCCGCAAGCGATCGAATCCCGTCGCTATACTGAGTGGGAATCCCGCCACTATTTCGCCGCCGGGCTGGAAACCTCCAGACCGCGCGATGAGTCGTTCTGCATCCTGCTGCCGCCACCAAACGTCACCGGCACGCTACACATGGGGCACGGCTTCAACCAGACGTTGATGGATACGCTCACCCGCTATCACCGTATGCGCGGCGACAACACGCTCTGGCAGCCAGGCACCGACCACGCGGGCATCGCCACGCAAATCGTGGTGGAGCGCCAACTGGATGCGCAGGGCATCTCCCGCTACGCGCTCGGACGCGAAAAGTTTCTGGAAAAAGTGTGGGAGTGGAAGCAGTTTTCCGGCGGCGCCATCACCCGACAGATGCGCCGCCTGGGCAGCAGCCCGGACTGGGGGCGCGAACGCTTCACGATGGACGCCGGGCTCAACAAGGTCGTCATCGAAACCTTTGTCCGGCTCTATGAAGAAGGCTTGATCTATCGCGGCAAGCGCCTCGTCAACTGGGACCCGAAGCTGAAAACCGCCGTCTCCGATCTCGAAGTGGACAGCGAAGAAGAGGACGGTTTCCTGTGGCACATCCGCTACCCGCTGGCGGACGGCAGCGGCACGCTCACCGTCGCCACCACCCGCCCCGAAACCATGCTCGGCGACACCGCAGTGATGGTGCATCCCGAGGACGACCGCTACAAACATCTGATCGGCAAGACGGTCAAGCTGCCGCTCACAACGCGTGAGATCCCTGTCATCGCGGACGAATACGTCGACCGCGAATTCGGCACGGGCGTGGTGAAAGTCACGCCGGCGCACGACTTCAACGACTACGCCGTGGGCCAGCGTCACAAGCTGGCGATGATTTCGATTCTCGATCTGGACGCAAAGATCAACGACGATGCGCCGCAAAACTATCGCGGCAAGGATCGCTTCGATGCCCGCGCGCAAATCGTCGAGGACCTGGAAGCCTTGGGCCTCCTGGAGAAAACCGAGAAGCACAGGCTGAAAGTGCCGCGTGGCGACCGTACCGGCGTGGTGCTGGAGCCGATGCTCACCGATCAATGGTTCGTCGCCATGTCGAAACCGGGCGCGGACGGCCAATCCATCGTCGAAAAGGCGCTGAATGCCGTGGCCGACGGCGAGATTCGCTTCTATCCCGAAAGCTGGGTGAATACCTACAACCAGTGGCTGAACAACATTCAGGACTGGTGCATCTCGCGCCAACTGTGGTGGGGCCATCAAATCCCGGCATGGTACGGCGAACACGGCGAAACCTTCGTCGCGGCAAATGAGGCCGAGGCGCGCGACAAGGCAGAAGTCGCTGGCTACGACGGCCCGCTCACCCGCGATCCGGATGTGCTCGACACCTGGTACTCCTCGGCGCTGTGGCCCTTCTCCACCCTCGACTGGACGCCGGAATACCCGCAACAGTCGAACCCCGCGCTCGATCTCTACCTGCCCTCCACCGTCCTCGTCACCGGCTTCGACATCATCTTCTTCTGGGTCGCGCGCATGGTGATGATGACCAAACACATCACCGGCCGGATTCCTTTCCGGCACGTTTATATCCACGGCCTCATCCGCGACGCGGAAGGCCAGAAAATGAGCAAATCCAAGGGCAATGTGCTCGACCCCATCGACCTGATCGACGGAATCGGCCTCGATGAACTCGTTGCAAAGCGCACCACGGGGCTGATGAATCCCAAGGATGCGCCCAAGATCGAGAAGCGCACGCGCAAGGAATTCCCGCAAGGCATCCCCGCCTTCGGCGCGGACGCGCTGCGCTTTACCTTCGCCTCGCTCGCCTCGCCCGGCCGCGACATCAAGTTCGACTTGAGCCGTTGCGAGGGCTACCGCAACTTCTGCAACAAGCTCTGGAACGCCACCCGCTTCGTGCTGATGAACTGCGAAGGGCAAGATTGCGGCCTCACTCTCGAACCCGCCGCCGACAGTGGCTTTGCCGAGCGCTGGATCGTCTCTCGCCTGCAACGCGTGGCCGCCGAGGCCGCTACCCAGTTCGATGCCTACCGTTTCGACCTCCTGGCGCGTGCACTCTACGAATTCATCTGGTACGAGTACTGCGACTGGTATCTGGAACTCGCCAAGGTGCGCCTCTCGAACGGCGCCCCCGCCGAGCAGCGCGCCACGCGGCGCACGCTGTTGACCGTGCTGGAGGCCGTGCTGCGCCTCATCCATCCGCTCATTCCGTTCATCAGCGAGGAGCTGTGGCAAACGATCGCCCCACTCGCGGGCAGGAAGGAGACGGAGAGCATCATGCTCGCCTCTTACCCACAGGCGGACGCCACCAGGATCGACGCAGCGGCGGAAGCCCGTATCGACACATTGAAGGCGCTCATCACCCCCTGCCGCAACCTGCGCGGTGAGATGAACGTCTCCCCGGCGCAAAAACTGCCGCTCCTCGCAGCCGGCGGCGACAAAGCCATGCTTGCGGCGTTTACGCCCTATCTGATGGGGCTGGCAAAGCTCTCTGCGGTGGAAATCATCGACGACATCCCTGCCGACGCCCTCGCGCCGGTGGCAGTGGCGGGCGACACGAAGCTGATGCTCAAAGTCGACATCGACCCCGCCGCCGAGCGCGAACGGCTCGGCAAAGAAATCGCCCGACTGGAAGCCGAAGTCGCCAAGGCGCAAGGCAAGCTCGGCAATGCCAGCTTCGTCGACCGCGCCCCAGCCGCAGTGGTGGCGCAGGAACGCGAACGGCTGGCGGGATTTTTGGCGACGCTGGAGAAGCTGCGACCGCAACAGGCGCGGCTTCCCGCGAACTAGGCGAGCGTCCGCGCCCGGCATGCTCGTGTATGCTCACAGCCATGAACGACACCATCGCCGCTGCCAGCATCGAATTGCAGGACGCGGGGCATGCGCCCCGGCTCCGCGTCGCGGGTGCGTGGACGCTGGCCCATTATCACGCGCTCACGCCGCGCATCGACGCCCTGCGCGAACAGATCGGCAACGATGCGACGCTCGACCTTGCCGCCATGACCGCCCTCGATACCGCCGGAGCGCAACTGCTGTGCGATCTCGTCGGCAGCGCGCGCCTGAAGCACGCGCTCGAAGGCATGGAACTCGCCGCCGGGCGACGCGAATTGCTGGCGGCGGTGGCCACTGCCATGTCCTCGCCGGCCGGGCCCGCCACGCGCAGCCGGCATTATCAGTTCGGGGACGTGCTCGCTCACGTCGGGGCGGCAACCGTCACCTTTTGGCGGCATACCACCGATCTGCTCGGCTTCATCGGACTCGTCCTCGATGGTCTGGCGCGCACGTTCTGGCGCCCACGCCGCTGGCGGGTCAATGCCGCCATCTCCAACCTGGAGAAAACCGGCTTCAACGCCGTGCCCATCGTGGCGCTCCTGACCTTCCTCGTCGGCGCGGTGGTCGCCTTTCTGGGCGCGACGGTACTGGCCTACTTCGGCGCGACCATCTACACCGTCAGCCTGGTGTCCTACTCCTTTCTGCGCGAATTCGGCGTACTGCTCGCGGCCATCCTCATGGCCGGCCGCACCGCCAGCGCCTTCGCGGCGCAGATCGGCTCGATGCGCATCAACGAAGAAATCGACGCCATGCGCGTGCTCGGACTCGACCCCGTGGAACTGCTGGTGTTGCCGCGCGTGCTGGCGATGATGCTGGCGCTGCCGATCCTCACCTTCATCGCCATGGTGTGCGGCATCGCGGGCGGCATGATGGCGTGCGCGGCGAGCCTGAACATCTCGCCGGGCATGTTCCTGTCGGTGCTCGAAAACGAAATCGACCCGCTGCACTTTTTCATCGGCATCGGCAAAGCGCCGATCTTCGCATTCCTGATCGCCGCCATCGGCTGCCTGGAGGGCCTTCGCGTTCAGGGCAGCGCGCAGTCGGTGGGCGAGCACACCACCTCGGCGGTGGTGCAGTCGATCTTCACCGTCATCGTCGTGGATGCGATCGCGGCGATGTTCTGCATGGAAATGGGCTGGTGAGCGCGGCAAACGTCGTCGAAGCGCGCGGCGTGCGCAACCAGTTCGGCGCGCAAGTGGTGCACGACGGGCTGGATCTGGACGTGCGGCGCGGCGAAGTGCTGGCCATCGTCGGCGGTTCGGGCACCGGGAAATCGGTGCTGCTGCGCACGATCGTCGGGCTCAATCGCCCCGCAGCGGGCACCGTGCATCTATTCGGTGAAGATTTGTACGCCCTCGCCGCCGAAGCGCGTGCGCGGCTGGAACGGCGTATCGGCGTGTTGTTCCAGCAAGGCGCACTGTTTTCCTCGCTCACCGTGGCCGAGAACATCGCCGTACCGCTGCTCGAACATGCGCATCTGCCCGCGCCCGAAGCAGCGCGGCTGGCAGCGCTCAAAATCGCGCTCGCGGGACTGCCCCCGGAGGCGGGCGCGAAACTGCCCGCCGAACTCTCCGGTGGCATGGTGAAACGTGCCGCACTCGCTCGCGCGCTCGCACTCGACCCGGAAATTCTTTTTCTCGACGAACCCACCGCCGGGCTCGACCCCATCGGCGCAGCGGCTTTCGACCAGTTGATCCTCACCCTGCGCGACGCTTTCGGGCTGACCGTCTTTCTCGTCACACACGATCTCGATACCCTCTACACCATTGCCGACCGCGTCGCGGTGCTGGCCAACCGGCGCGTGCTGATCGCCGACACGCTCAAGACGGTCGCCGACACAGACGATGACTGGATATGCGAATATTTTCACGGCCCACGCGGACGCGCCGCGCAGACGACGGCGCTCGCCCGGAAACCGTGAAGGAGGACCCACACACATGGAAACCCGCGCACATCACCTGCTGATCGGACTTTTCACCGTTCTCGCCGTCACCGCGGCGCTGCTGTTCGCCCAATGGATCGGCGGATCGGGCGGCAACAACCACTACGTCACCTACGATGTGATCTTCGATGAAGCCGTCTCCGGCCTGTCCAAGGGCAGCGCGGTCGAATTCAAGGGCATCCGCATCGGCGCCGTAGACGATTTGCGCCTCGACCCCAAAGACCCACGCCGGGTACGGGCGCGCATCAGCGTCGATGTCAGCGCACCGATCTACACCGACACCCGCGCCCGCCTGCACACGGCCAACATCACGGGCCTCTCGACCATTCGCCTGACCGCGGGAGGTGACACCCCCGGAGGTGGCACCCCCTTGAATCCGCGCAAGGGGGAAATCCCGGTCATTCCCACCGAACAGTCCTCGCTCGGCAAACTGATCAACAGCGGCGAGGATGTCATCAGCAACGTCAATGCCGTACTCGCACAGGCGCAAGGTCTGCTCTCGGAAGACAATCTCGCCAACATCGCCCGCACGCTGGAAAATCTCGAACGCACCACGGCATCGCTCGCGTCCGAACGCGACAGCATCCACAAAACCATGACCCAACTCGCCCAGGCCAGCGCACAGGCCAACACCATGCTCATCGAAGCGGAACGCATGGTCACCACCGCCAACCGCCTGCTCGACACTCAGGGCCAGAGAGCCTTCGACAGCGCGGAACGCTCGATGGCCTCGCTCGAACGGACGATGGCCAGCCTCGACAAACTGATTACCGACAATCGCGCCCCGCTCAACGCGAGCCTTGCCGCGATGGCCGAGCTCGGCCCGGCCGTTGCCGAACTGCGCACCACGCTGGCATCATTGCGCACCATCGCCCGCCGTCTCGAAGAACGGCCCGCCGATTATCTGCTCGGCACCGAACCTACACGGGAGTTCAAGCCATGATTCCGATTCGCGCCCGCCGCAGCGCTCTGGGACTGCTGTGCGTCCCGCTGTGCGTGGCCTGCACGATCCTGCCCGCGCCAGAGCCGGTCGACATCTACCTGCTGCCCGCGGCCGTCATCGCCCCAAACACAGAGAGCAGCACGCCCCGTGCGTGGTCGTTGCGCATTCTGCGCCCGGAAGCGAGCGGGCAATTGGTCGCGCAGCGCATTCTCGTCGTCCCCGAACCGAACCGGATGAGCGTCTATAAAGGCGCAAGCTGGCACGAACCCACCCCGCTGCTGCTGCGCAACCGCCTGTTCGATGCGTTCCGGACCGATGCGCGCGTAAGCGCCCTGTCCACCGACGACATGCGCACTTACGCCGACTATGAGCTTGCCAGCGATCTGAGCGCATTCCACAGCGAATACCGGCCAGACGGCAAAGTGCCGGAAGCGGTGATCCGGCTCGATATACGGCTCATCGACACCTCCAGCCGCCGCATCGTCGCCAGCCGCGTGTTCGAGGTACGCCAAGCCGCTGCCGAGCGCGAGATCCCGAGCGTCGTCGCGGCATTCGGCGCCGCTGCCGACCGGCTCGCGGCGGAACTGGTGGACTGGGTCGCCGCGCGGGCCGACGCCACATGGCGGGAAACGGCGGCGGAAGCCATACCGGTCACGCCGTTACAGCCCTGAAAGACTCTGGCCGAATCTGAATCTGGCCAAATCTATTTGTGCCTGATGTAGAACTCGAAGGCTTGGTCCGGCGTTTCCCGCTTCTGCAATAACTCGTGCCCGGTCTGGCGCGTGAAGGCCTCGACATCCCCGGCCGAGGACGGATCGGTCGCGAGCATGTGCACGACCTGCCCGCCCTGCACTTCGGCCAGCGCCTTTTTGAGCCTCAGGATCGGCAACGGGCAATTGAGTCCGCGCGCATCCACTTCCTTGTCGAATTCCATCGTTTTTCTCCATTATTCCATCGTCAACGTTCGTTTTTCCGCTGCTGTCCCCGCTGAAGTTCATCGCGCGCACGCATGCGGATGTCGCGGATGCGGGCATCGACCGCGGACAACTCGTAAAAATCGCCGTCACCAGCTTTGCGCGCCAGCTCCAGTTGTTCGAGCGCGCCGCGCCATGCACCCTGCAAGGCATACACCTCGGCTTGGGCGCGATGCTGCGCCGTGCGTTTGCCCTGCGCGGCGCCGGCGCGCGCCAGCGTTTGCCACAGGCGGATATCGCCGCCATGCCCGACGAGCGCGCGGCGCACGCCCTTGGCCGCTTCTTCCGCGCGACCGGCCGCAACGCGCGCATCGGCCAGCGCATAGACGAGGCTCATGTTCGCGGGAAACTGACGGCTGGCATCCGTCAGCGTTTTGACCGCCGTATCGGGATCGCGCCGCGCCAACGATACATCGGCGGACAGATGGGCGACAAACGGCGACGGCGCGGCGCGGCGGCGCAATTCGCCGAGTTCGCGCGCCGCATCATCGAGCCGCCCCAGACGCAGCTGTGCCAGCACCAGCCCATAACGCGCCGCCAGATCGTCCGGCTGATTCGCCACCCGCCCGGCAAATGTGCGCACCGCATCCGCCGCCGGCTGCGCCTGCACGCCCAAACGGGCGCGGACATAGCCGAAATCCGCCGAATCGGGCACTTGCCGGTAGCGCATGCTCATGACCCGGTTTTCCATGTCGGCAATGCGCTCGGAAGTCAGCGGGTGCGTGCGCAGGTAGGCGGGCGCGTTGTTCTCGTACAGGCGGGTCGCGCGCTGCATGCGCTCGAAGAACCCGGCCATGCCGCGCACGTCAAATCCGGCATTCTCCAGCGTTTGCAACCCCGCCCGATCGGCCTCGCGCTCGAAATCGCGCGTATAGGCCAACTGCGCTTGCGTCACACCCGCCACGCCCGCGGCCACCGCCGCCTCGCTCGCGCGCGAACTGTTGGCCGCCGCGGCCGCCAGGATCGAAGCCAACATCAACAGGGTTGCCTGTTTCTGCTTGCCCACGAGTTGCGCAATGTGGCGCTGATTGACGTGGCCGATTTCGTGGCCGATCACGCCAGCCAGTTCGGATTCCGATTGCGCCGCGAGGATCAGCCCGGAATGTACACCGATGTAGCCGCCCGGCAGGGCAAACGCGTTGAGCGTGCCATCCTTGATCACGAAAAAGCCGAACTGCCGCGCCGGATCGCTGCTCGCCGCCGCCAGCCGCCGCCCGAGGCGGTTGATGTACTCCTCGATTTCGGGATCATCGAGCCAGGCCGGATTTTTACGCACCTCACGCATGATCTCCTCGCCCACCTGACGTTCTTCGGCGGGCGAGAACTCCTCTGCCGCCACATCGCCCAGATCGGGCAAATCAGCGGCAGGCACGCGCACGGCAAGCGCAAGGCAGAGCAGGAACAAAAAGGCGGATCGCATCATCGGGCGCATGATACCGCCTCACACCCGGTGCGAGCGGTACGCACACGACAAATCGCCCCGGCTTGCGCACAATCATCGCCCTGAAGCGATACTCTTCTTCCAATCACGTGCATGGAGGCGCGAAAGCAATGACAAACAGTACGGGCAAGTTGCGCGGCGTCAATCTCGGAAGCTGGCTACTGCTGGAAAAATGGATGGTTCCGAGCCTGTTTGAAGGGCTGGAAGCAACCGACGAGACGACATGGTGCGCCGAACTGGGGGAAGCCGCGCCGCGCAGGCTGCGCGCGCACTGGGATCGCTTCATCACTTTTGATGATTTCGCATGGATCGCGGAACACGGCCTGAACGCCGTGCGCATTCCGATCGGGCACTGGATTTTCGGCCCCGACTACCCCTATCACCCCAAATATGGCGAGAACCGTCATCCGTTCGTCACCGGCGGCATCGACATCCTCGACCGGGCACTCGACTGGGCCGCAAAGCTCGGACTCAGAGTGATGCTCGACCTGCACGCCGCGCCTGGCTGTCAAAACGGCTTCGACAACGGCGGCATCAAGGATGTCGTGGAGTGGCACACGAAAAAGGAATACCTGGAACACTCACTTTCCGTGCTCGAACGCCTGGCCGAACGCTACCGCGCCCATCCGGCGCTTTTCGCCATCGAAGTGCTGAACGAACCGCGCTGGGACGTACCCACCGATTACCTCAAACATTACAACCTCGCCGCTTACGAGCGCATCCGCAAGCATTGCCCGCCCGAACGCGTGGCGGTGGTCTTCCATGATGGTTTCCGCTCTTACCGCGAATATCTTGGCTTCATGCAGCCCCCCACATGGCAGAACGTGATTTTCGATTACCACCGCTATCAGTGCTTCGAGCGCCGGGACATCGATGCCGACATCTACGAGCACATGCACAAGGCGAGCGGCGAGTGGCGCGACGAAGCCGATTCGATCAACGCCGCGCTCGGCTTGCCCGCGATCTGCGGCGAATGGAGTCTGGGGCTGGATCTCAAAGTGGTGTCGCTGTGGGCGGAAGGCCCGTATAACCACGCCCTCGAACACATGGACGCCTTCCAGCAGGATGTCGCCGGCCGGGGCTACGCAGCGGCGCAGATACTGGCGTTCGAAAAGCTGTATGGCTGGTTTTTCTGGAGTTACAAGACCGAAACCACGCCAGCGTGGTGTTTCAGGGCCGCGGTGGAACGCGGCTGGCTGCCAAGCAAATTAGCATAGTCAATCCGAGAATGTAAAAAACACTGAAAACCTGTTGACATAAGTTTTATGCATATGTATCTTGCAGTCTCCTTCATGACATAAAGGAAACATATGATGAGTAATTTTATTCGTTCCCTGGTCCTGGCGTTGGCGTTGAGCCCGTTTGCCGCGGTAGCGGCGGATCTGGTCAACATCAACACCGCGGATGCGACCGCCTTGCAGCAAATCAACGGTATCGGCCCCGCCAAAGCCACTGCCATCGTCGAATATCGCAAGACGAAAGGACCATTCGCCTCTGCCGACGACTTGGTCAAGGTTCCGGGGATCGGTGAAAAATCACTGGCACAACTGAAACCGCAAATCACGGTCGGCAACGCGTCCGCTGCCAAGACCGCGCGCACGAAGTAATGCTTTCCGGCTACGTTCCATAGCAATAAAAAAAGCCCACGCAATACGGAGTGCATGGGCTTTTTCTTGAGGTCAAAAACCCCCGCCACCGTTTGGTGTTGGGGGTTTTTGTAATGGTTAGCCTGACGAAGACCTACTTTCACGAGCGCGGGGCTCACTATCATCGGCGCGGCCCCGTTTCACGATCCTGTTC
>JAIRXQ010000036.1 GCA_031268195.1 Azoarcus sp.
GAACAGGACTCTGGGACTGGCTGAAATTCCTGGATGCCCGTAGCGAGGAGGACTTGAACATGCTGGCCGACAAAAATCCGCGACTGAAAACTGCCGTCGCCAAACTGATGACCCTGTCCGCCGACGAACAGGCGCGCCTGCTGGCCGAGTCGCGCGAAAAGATGCGGCGGGATATTTCCGCCAACCTGTTCGAGGCGGAAGAAAAGGGTTGGAAGAAAGGTCGGGAAGAAGGCCGGGAGGAAGGTCGGGAAGAAGAACGCTTGGCCGTCGCACGCAATGCCTTGAAAAATGGTCTTTCTCTTGAAGTCATCGTGACGCTGACCGGCCTTTCCCGAGAGAAAATACAGACCCTGCTGCATTGACTTCCGAACGCCATCGTCCGGGTTCTGAACTCCATCATCCGAGTTCCGAACTTCATCGCGCCCGCTGCCCCCATACACCCGGACGCAAGCCACATCCCCCCGCGCCCACAAAATCCCCTACACTGACCCGCCCATTCGCCATCCCTTCATGACGGCAACCTGCCCGGAACGCCATCAGTTGCGTGGGCAATTGGGTGATGCTCTGCATGCCGTGCTCTGCGCGGCCGGCTACAACCTGCGCTGGCTGCGCCGGGCAATGGCCCGGCTGGGCCTGTCCGCTCTTTTTTTGCGCCCGATTCTGCCCCGCCTTTGGGCAGGGCTTGTGCGCGTCTATCACAGGCTACACAACTTGGCGGGCGGTGCGCCATTCCGATATAGGGAAACAGTACAACGATGAATTTCGCAGGACCGACGAAATATGCCGTGGATTGTATGCCAAACAACCTATTTGTATTTTCGGGTGACTGAAAAGCAGGAATTTCTTGCGGCGTAGTCAGTTCATCCGGCGCAAGACGGCGCGGGCCGGAGGCTTACCGGCAATCTCATATCGGGCCGAGCTTGTCTGGCAGGGGTGAACAGGTAGCGCGCGAAGCGTGACGGAGCATAACGGAGCGCGCGCGGAAGATCTCCGGGCTTGCTGCGCGGTGACGAATCGCCTCAAGCGGCCTTGAAGCAGCGCACGGTGTGCCCGACGGTCATCTCCCGCGCCTCGGGATAACATTCGCGGCAGGCCGCATCGGCAAGCGGACAGCGCGGATGAAAGTGGCAACCCGCAGGCGGCGCGAGCGGCGACGGCGGTTCGGTCGCAACGTTCGCCCTCTCTCCGGCTTTTGCGCCTTCAACCGCGTCTACCCTCGGCACGGCGGCGAGCAGCATGCGCGTATAAGGATGCGCGGGCGCGGTCAGCAGCCGCGATGCCGGCCCCTGCTCGATGATGCGCCCCAAATACATCACCGCCACATCGTCGGCCATGTAGCGCACGACCGCAAGATTGTGAGTGATGAACAGATACGCCAGCCCGCGTTCGCGCTGCAACTCGCACATCAGGTTGAGCAGCTGCGCCTGCACCGACACGTCGAGGGCGCTCGTGGGTTCGTCACAGATGATGACGCGCGGCGACACCGCGAGCGCCCGCGCGATGGCGATGCGCTGCCGCTGCCCGCCGGAGAATTCATGTGGATAGCGCCAGCGCATCGCACCTGTAAGGCCGATGCGTTCCAGCAACCCATCCACGATACCCCGGCGCGTCGACGCCTCGCCCCCCACGCCGAGGCTCACCATGCCTTCTTCGAGAATGTCCCCGATGCACAGCCGTGGATTGAGCGAGGCGAACGGGTCTTGAAACACCATCTGCACCGCGCGACGCATTTCGAGCACCGCCGCGCGCTCCGTGAGCGCGAGCGGCTTGCCGTCGAACCACACCGCGCCGCTCGTGACGGGCGTCAGCTGCAAGATGGCGCGCCCCACCGTGGTTTTGCCACAGCCGGATTCGCCCACCAGCGCCAGCGTGCGCCCCGGCGCAAGCGCGAGGTGCACGCCGTCGACCGCCCGCACCCAGCCCGCCGTGCGCCGCAACAGCCCTTTTTTCACCGGAAAATGTACGGCGAGATCGCGCACCTCCAGCACCGGCGCGGCCGGCGCAACCGCCGCCGCGGCGGCCTCCTCCTCCACCACCGTCAGACGCTGCCGAACCAGCACCTCGCCACCGCCTTCGTACAAGTGACAGCGCACCGCACGACCATCCACCGCCTGCCAGCCGGGGGCTTCTTCCCGGCAGCGCGCGAACGCCTTGGGACAGCGCGCCGCGAAGCGGCAGCCGGGGAGCGCGCCGTCGAGCGCCGGAACGCCGCCCGGCAAAGCAGCGAGCATCCTGCCGCGCACCGCGCCATCGGGCAGCGCGGCGAACAGGCGCTGCGCGTAAGGATGCAGAGGCGCGGCAAAAAAGGCTTCGCGCGCGCCGGACTCGATCAATTCGCCCGCATAGAGCAGCCCGACGCGATGCGCCATGCGCGCTACCACGCCGAGATCGTGCGTGATGAGCAGCATCGCCATGCCGCGCCGCGCCTGGAGCTGCGCCAGCACATCCAGCACTTGCGCCTGAATGGTGACATCGAGCGCCGTGGTCGGTTCGTCTGCGATCAGCAATTCCGGCTCGCCCGCGAGCGCCATCGCAATCATCACGCGCTGCTTCATGCCGCCGGAGAACTGGAACGGATAATCGTCGAGCCTCGATCCCGCCGCCGGAATGCCCACCGCCTCCATGAGCCTCGTCGCCTCGGCGCGCGCCGCCGTCCCTTTCAGGCCGCGATGCAGCGCCAGCGCCTCACCGATCTGCGCGCCGATGCTCATCACCGGATTGAGGCTCGTGGCGGGTTCCTGAAAAATCATGCCGATACGCCCGCCGCGCACGGCGCGCATCTTCGCCTCCGGCAGCGCCAGCAGATCGTCGCCGCCCAGCCGCACGCGCCCGCCCGCCACGCCCGCCGCTTCCGGCAGCAGGCGCGCGATGGCCAGTGCCGTCATCGACTTGCCGCAGCCGGACTCACCCAACAACGCGAACGTCTCTCCCGGTGCGATGGCAAGCCCGACGCCGTCGACCGCGCGCGCCGCGCGCGCGCCGCGAAAAGCCACCGTCAGCCCTTCGACTTCGAGCAGAGCATCCGCATGCGCCGTAACGCTCATTGCGCGCTTCCTCGATGCGCCCCCAGGCGCGCTGAATCAGTGATGGTGATGCCCGCCTCCGCCATGCACATGGCCGTGGGAGATTTCCTCCGCCGTCGCCGCGCGCACCTCGGCCACCGTGAGATCGAACACCAGCGCCACGCCCGCGAGCGGATGATTGCCGTCGACCACGACTTTGCCGTCCGCGATATCGGTGATGCGATACAGCTCCTCGCCCGCGTCGCTCACACGCTCGAAAGTCATGCCCACTTCGGCGTTATCCGGGAACAGGCTCGCCTCCTCGACCGCCACCAGCTTTTCGTCGTAATCCCCGAAAGCATCCTGCGGCTGCAACTTGATCTTGAGCGTGTCGCCGGTTTTCTTGCCATGCAAGGCTTCTTCCAGCTTGGTGAAAATGCCGTCATAGCCGCCATGCAGATAAACCATCGGCTCGTCACCGCCATCGATCACACTTTCATCGGGGTCTGTCACCTTGTAATTGAGAGTAACGACGCTGTTTTTGACGATTTTGTTTGACATGATAAGCAGGAATCCTCGTGATCGGGTGCGGACGAACATAGCGCAGGCGCGGCCTCGACTCAAGGCCGGTGCACCGCAACAAATTGAAAACTATTGCGTATGTTTATATAGATTCAAATGAAATTGTAAAAAACCCTCCGCCATCTGTATATTATTACAGATCATCAAGGAGGCCCCATGAACCCAGTCTTGACCCCCCGTCAGCAGGAAATCCTTGATTTCGTTGCGCAAACCTTGGAACGGGAGGGCCGGCCGCCCACACGCAACGAGATTTGCGCCGCTTTCGGCTTTCGCTCGCCCAACGCCGCCGAAGCGCACCTGCGGGCGCTCGCCGCCAAGGGCGCCATCGAGATCGACGAAGGCTGTGCCCGCGGCATCCGCCTGCCGGAACCACCGGGCTTGCCCATCGTCGGCCGCGTCGCCGCAGGCAGTCCGCTGCTGGCCGTCGAACACGTCGAAAAGCGCCTCAGGCTCGATCCCGAGATGTTCTCGCCGCGCGCCGACTACCTGCTGCGTGTGCGCGGCATGAGCATGCGCGACGCGGGCATCCTCGACGGCGACCTGATCGCCGTCCATCGCACCACGCAACCGGCCAACAACCAGATCGTCGTTGCCCGCATCGGGGACGAAGTCACCGTCAAGACCTTCCACCGCGACGGCAAACGGGTGGAACTGCGCCCGGCCAACCCCGATTTCAAACCCATCGTGGTCGATCTGCGCCAGCAGCCTCTGGAAATCGAAGGCACGATGGTCGGCCTGATCCGGCAAGGCGAATGAGCAGAGCCGCCCCGCCGCCACTCAAGCCTCCCCGTAACGAACTTCGACGATTTCCACTTCCCGCACGCCGGCAGGACTCGTGAAGCGCACCACGTCGCCCTCGCGCGCCTTCAGCAGCGCGCGGGCCAGCGGCGAAATCCAGCTGATGCGGCCCGCGCCCACTTCCGCCTCGTCGATGCCGACGATCTGCCAGGTCTGCTCGTCGGCCGCCGTGCCCCTGACGTCGCAAATCGTCACCGTCGCGCCGAAAAAAACCTGATCTTTCCCCTCGTGGGCGCGGGGATCAACCACTTCAGCGTGATCGATCCGCTTGGAGAGAAAACGCAATCGCCGGTCGATCTCGCGCAGGCGCTTCTTGCCGTAGATATAGTCGCCGTTCTCGGAACGGTCGCCATTGCTGGCGGCCCAGGCCACGACTTCGACGATTTTCGGGCGCTCGACGCGCACCAGCTGGTCGAGTTCCTCGCGTAGCGCCGCGTAGCCGCGCGGCGTCATGTAATTTTTGCTCCCCGCCGGCAGCCGCAGCGAAGGCGAACGTTCTTCCTCTTCGTCGTCGTCTTGGGATTCCTTGACGAAAGCCTTGTTCATGGTCATTCCAGCGCATCGCCAGGCGATGTTAAACAGATTTTTCCCGGACGGAGATTGTTTTCCGGCGGCTGGAAACATACCATAGGCGTGGACATTCCCCCCATCCGTCGATCGACATGTGCGAGGTCACCATGAACGACGAAACGAACGACGATATTTTCGATACCGGGGCGAACCTGCGCGAGCGGCTCGTCCAACTCAACATAGAACACGATGATCTCGACAACGCCATTACGCGTTTGCAAGACTCCTCCGTCAGCGACGAATTGGTCATCCGCCGCATGAAAAAACGAAAACTCGCCCTCAAGGATCGCATCGCCGCGCTGGAGCGCATCCTCGATCCCGGCGATCTCGCCTGAAACTTTGCTGAAATCGATCCATGATCGATACTCGTAGGGGCGAATAACCATTCATCATTCGCCAAACGTGACGGGTGGACTGCCGTCCACCCGTCAAAAAGGTTACTGTGATTTTTACAGCATCACCGCTGCAACGTCACAGCCTGAACATCGCCGCCGCTTTCCCGGCGCCTTGTGCGAGCTCTTCCGCATGCCGCGCGCTGGACAGGGTTTCGTCCGCCGCCGCATGGTTTTCGTCCGACATCTGCGCCACGCTTTCCACGTGTTTGGCGATGTCCTGGCTCGCGCGGCTTTGTTCGCGCAGCGCGCTGGAGATTTCCGTCACCGCCAGCGAAACTCTGTTGGCCCCGGACTGGATCGAGGAGATGCACTCGCCCGCTTCCTGCGCCAGCGTTTTGCCGGCATCTACCTGGGCGACGACCTGCTGCATGGTTTCGACCGCGCCTTTGGCCGAGGTTTGAATCTTGTCGACCATCGAACTGATGTCCACCGTCGATTGCGCGGTGCGTTCCGCAAGCTTTCTGACCTCGTCCGCGACCACCGCGAAACCGCGCCCTTGTTCGCCCGCCCTTGCCGCTTCGATGGCCGCGTTCAAGGCAAGGAGATTGGTCTGGTCGGCCACTTCCTTGATGACGTTGACGACGCTGGTGATCTGCTTCGATGCTTCGCCCAGATCCAAAATCACGCTGCTGGCGGTGCCGACCGTATTGGCGATCTGGTTCATCTCCTCTGCCGTGCGCAAGATGAGCTCGCTGCCATGCTCCGAGGTCTGACCGGCTTCGTGGGCGAGGGTGCGCGTTTCTTCGGCGTTGCTCGACACGGTACTGATGGAGACGGTCATTTCTTCGACGGCGGCGGCCATCGCAGAGGTGGCGCTGCTTTGGTTCGCGGAGCTTTCGGCCACTTGCGAAGCAGTCGCAGACACTGCCGAAGCGGTGTCGACCACGCCGCGCGCGGCGGCATTGATGTTGCTCAAGGCGTCGTGCAGGCGGCTGGCCAAGGCATTGAAGCATTTGACGACTTCGCCGATTTCATCGTTGCTGTTTACATCGACGCGGCGCGTCAAATCGTTATCTGTCGTGATCTGCTGCATGGTGTCGCGAGTGAGTTCCAGCGGTTTCATGATGGCGCGGAACGCACTCCAGAACAGGAAACCGATCACGCAGACCGCTGACAGGGAGACGACTATTTGCACCCACGTCAAAAACGACGAGAGCTCGATAGCGTCTTTTTTGTTGCTCTCCGCACGCATGGAGATGAACTTTACCTGGTCGGCTATCGAAGCTTCCTGTTCGGCAAAGCTCGCTTCCTGCGCATGGAAAACCCGTATGAGCTGCGCCATCAGCACTTTTTGCCCATCGACATCGCCTGCGGACAAACTGGCCAACTTATCCAGCAGGCCATCCACCGGCACAACGGCTTGCTTCCATTCTTCGTGCGCTTTGGCAAAACGCGCTCGCAGGGGCTTGATTCCATCCTGAAACACTGGAGAGGCGTGTCCCACGAGCGTTGAATAGACCTCCCGGGCCTCACCCGTATTGGCAAGCGCTTCTTTGTAGCGTCTATGCACATCCGCGAAAACCCGCCGCGAAACATCGGAATAATCCGTTTCATAAAGAATCGCTTCGAGCAGCAGGGCACGAATTCTTGTTTCATCTTCATGAATCAATTGCACGTGCTGCGTCACGGGCAGAAGAATTTCAGTGAAATGCGCAAGCGAATTTTCACTGGTTTTGCCGCTGTATAGACCCACACCAGCCACTGAGGCCAAGGCGCAAACACTCAACGCAATCAGCAGCAACAGTTTCGTTTTGATCTTCATTTTTGTTCCTCATCCAGATGCAGCACATGCTATGCGCAATTTTCGGCGCACGCGGGATAGAGGAACCAGTCGCATTAGTACGTACTATTTCTTAAAAACGTGACATAATCCCGAGTAAATACGTTAAATAGGTCATCTTCCTTCCAAATCTTTCCTCCAACTCTTTCGGCAACGCTATCTGACACGTGCAATCTTGCTCACTGCCGCGGCCAAAGTATCCAGATCCGCATGCGTGTTATAGAGCGCGAGTGACGGGCGCACCGTCGCCTCCAGCCCGAAACGGCGCAGGATCGGCTGCGCGCAATGGTGCCCGGCGCGCACGGCGATGCCTTCCTTGTTGAGCGCCTCACCGATCTTGACGGTTTCCACGCCATCGATCACGAAAGAGAGCACCCCGGCCTTTTCCGCCGCCTGTCCAATGAGGCGCAGGCCCGGTATCTCCGCGAGCAGGCGCGTGCCGTGGGTCAACAGGTCGTGTTCGTGGCGGGCAATGTTGTCGATGCCAATTTTCTCCACATAGGCCAGCGCCGCACCCAAGCCGGCCGCATCGGCGATGTTGCCAGTGCCGGCCTCGAAACGCGCGGGGGCGTTCTGGTAGCGCGTGTGCTCGAAGGTGACATCCTCGATCATGTTGCCGCCGCCCTGCCAGGGCTCGGTGGCGTTCAGCAATTCTTCCCGGCCGTAGAGCACGCCGATCCCGGTCGGGCCGAAAACCTTGTGGCCGGAGAACACGAACCAGTCACAGCCAAGCGCCTGTACGTCGGTGCGCAGATGCGAGACGGATTGCGCACCATCGACGAGCACTCGCGCGCCCTTGGCGTGCGCGAGCTGAGTCATCAGGGCCGCGGGCGTCACAGTGCCAAGCGCATTGGAAACCTGCGTGAAGGCAACGATCTTTGTCCGGGCGTTGAGCAGCTTTTCGTACTCGTCCAGCAGGACTTCGCCGCGCTCGTTGACCGGCGCGACTTTCAACACCGCACCGGTCTGTGCCGCCACTTGTTGCCAGGGCACGATGTTGGCGTGATGTTCGAGCACGGTGACGAGGATTTCGTCGCCGGGCTTGAGATGCTGCCGTCCCCAACTTTGCGCCACGAGGTTGATGCCTTCGGTTGCCCCGCGTACGAACACGATTTCGTGACTGGAGCGGGCATTGACGAAACGGCGCACAGTCTCGCGCGCTTGCTCGTACGCATCGGTGGCGCGCGCCGCCAGTTCGTGCGCGGCGCGGTGGATGTTGGAATTCTCGTGCGCGTAGAAATGCGCGAGGCGCTCGATGACGCACTGCGGCTTCTGCGTGGTGGCGGCGTTGTCCAGCCAGATGAGCGGGCGGCCATTGACTGTCTCTTTGAGGATCGGGAAATCCCTTTTGAGCGCATGCACATCGATGGCTTGTCCCGGCACGGCCTGCCCGGTCACGAACGGTGCGTGGCCGTAAGGATCGGTGCCGGGCACGGCGATGCCCGGCTGGGTATCGAACAACCGCGCCGCCAGCCGCGCCAGTTCCGCTTCACCGGGCAGGCCGAGCGCCTCCGGCGAGAAGCCCGCCAAATCAACGGTATTTGTCGGAATAGTCATGGTACTTGTCCACTTCCACGTTTTCGAGCACGGCGAGCGCATCGTCGGTGAGCACCGCCAGCGAGCAATACAGGGAGATCAAGTAAGACGCGATCGCCTTGTGATTGATGCCCATGAAACGCACGGACAAGCCCCGGCCCTGTTCGCCAGGCAGATTGGGTTGATACAGGCCGACCACGCCCTGACGGGCTTCGCCCGTCCGCAACAAGATGACGCTGCTCTTGCCTTCTGCGTTGACCTCGACCTTGTTGCTCGGCACGAGCGGCACGCCGCGCCAGGTGATGAATTGCGAGCCGAACAGCGACACCGTGGGAGGCGGCACGCCGCGCCGCGTGCATTCACGCCCGAAAGCGGCGATGGTACGCGGATTGAGCAGGAAGAAAGCCGGCTCCTTCCACACCAGTGACAGCAGCTCGTCGAAATCATCCGGCGTCGGCGCGCCGGCAAGCGGCTGAATCTTTTGATGATCCGCGACGTTGTTGAGCAGGCCGTATTCCGCGTTGTTGATGAGCTCGCTTTCCTGCCGCTCCTTGATGATCTCGATGGTCAGGCGTAGCTGTTCCTGAATCTGGTTGTGCGGACTGCTGTAGAGATCGGAGACGCGCGTATGCACATCGACCACGGCATTGACGGCGGAGAGGAAATACTCGCGGCCCCATTCTTCGTAATCGACGAAAGTCTGGCGTAATTCCTTTTCGTCGTTGCGAGCCGAACAGTTGACGGCGATGGCCGACTCGTCCTTGACCTTATTGACGCGATAGATACCGGCTTCCACCCCCACCCATTGCAGGAATTGCGGCAACCAGCGCGGCGTGATGCGTCCCAGCATGGGGACGGTCTTGGTGGCATTCGCCAGTGTTCGGGCGGCAACGTCGCCCAATGCGGTTTGTGCGTCATGGATATCATCGGCCATTGCTATTTCCTCATGAATGATTTTGGACGGGCGCGCGCCGCATCAAATACCGCCGCCGCCTGTGAAAACTTCACTGCGCACCGATGCCTGTGTGATGTGGCTGTAGGCCGATACGCTGTGCGTGAGCCAGACGCTGCCGCCGATGGACGAACCGCGCCCAAGCGTGACACGGCCCAGAATCGTCGCCCCGGCGTAAATGGTCACGTCATCCTCCACGATCGGGTGGCGCGCGCCGCCTTTGAGCAGATTGCCGCGTTCGTCGACCGGAAAATTCTTCGCGCCGAGCGTGACGGCCTGATAAATGCGCACCCGCTCACCGATCACCGCCGTCTCACCGATCACCACGCCGGTGCCGTGGTCGATGAAGAAGCTGCCGCCAATGGAAGCACCGGGATGGATGTCGATGCCGGTGGCCGAATGCGCGATCTCGGAGACGATGCGCGCGGTCAGCGGCGCGCCGCGCAGGTAAAGCTCATGCGCGAGGCGATGGTAGGTGATGGCGAAAATACCGGGATAGCACACCAGCACCTCGTCGATGGAGCGCGCGGCGGGGTCGCCCTGAAACGCGGCGCGCAGGTCGCTGTCGAGCAGCTCGCGCACTCTCGGCAGCTGGCTGGCGAGCCAGCGGACGATGTCGGAGGCTTCGGCATCGACCGCGCTGTTTTGCGTCTCGGGCGTCATATTGGCGGCGAAACGCAGCTCACGCCGCACCTCCTCGTAGAGCGCGCGCAGGGATTTGTCCAGCGTATGACCGACGAAGTAATCCAGCCCGTCGTCGGTGAGCTCCGGCGCGCCGAGCCGGTTGGGGAACAGCGCCGCCGACAGCCCATCGAGGATGCCGGCGAGCGCCTTGCGCGACGGCAACTTGGGCGGGCGGCCGATGCGGCTGCGCGTTTGCAGCGAATGCACACGCAAGGCGCGCAATTCGGCCACCAGCCCGTCGATATCGAGATGCACTCCGACAGCGGGGCTGTCGTCATACGAGGAGGGCGGCTCACCCTGCCCCGCCGCCGGAACGGCGGCAATCCGTTTGCTCACAACGCGCTGCCCGAAGCATCGAACACGCCCTCGAACAGCACGGACGAGAGATAACGCTCGCCGGAATCGGGCAGGATCACCACAATGGTCTTGCCTGCGTTCTCGGGCTTCTTTGCCACGCGCACGGCGGCGGCGAGCGCCGCGCCGGAGGAGATGCCGGAGAGAAGACCTTCTTCCTTCGCCAGACGGCGAGCGTAGACGACGGCCTCGTCGTTGCTCACTTTCTCGATGGCATCGACCAGCGAGAGATCGAGCACATCGGGCACGAAGCCCGCGCCGATGCCCTGAATCTTGTGCGGGCCGGGTTGCAGCGGCTCACCAGCCTTCTTCTGCGACAGCACCGGGCTGGATTCCGGCTCCACCGCCACGGCCTGAATCGCCTTGCCCTTCGCGTTCTTGATGTAACGCGCCACGCCCGTGATGGTGCCGCCGGTGCCGATGCCGGAGACGACGACATCCACTTTGCCCGCGGTGTCTTCCCAGATTTCCGGGCCGGTGGTCTGTTCGTGGATCGCGGGGTTGGCCGGGTTCTTGAACTGCTGCAACAGCACGTACCTGCCCGGATCGGAGGCAACGATTTCCTCGGCCCTGGCGACCGCGCCCGCCATGCCCTTCGAGCCTTCGGTCAACACGAGCTTCGCGCCGAACGCCACCAGCAGCTTGCGGCGCTCCAGACTCATCGTTTCGGGCATCGTCAGCGTAAGCGGAATACCCTTGGCCGCCGCAACGAAAGCGAGCGCGATGCCGGTGTTGCCGGAAGTCGGCTCCACCAGTTCCTTGCCGGGGCCGAGCAGCCCGCGTTTTTCGGCATCCTCGACCATTGCCACGCCGATCCGGTCTTTCACCGAATAGGCGGGGTTGCGGCCTTCGACCTTGGCGAGGACGGTCGCGCCCGCGCCATCGACGACGCGGGTCAGGCGCACGAGCGGCGTGTGGCCGGTGGACTGGGCGTTGTTGGAATACTGGCTCATAGCGATCTCCGGATAACGGGTAACAAAAAATCGATCACTACTGTAAGGAATAACCCGGCAGGGCAAAACTACAAAATCGTTATAAATATAGTTTTAATCTTCCGCTTGCCGCCCCTCATCTCCACGCAACGCCCGTCTGTCTGATGCGTCATGTTGGCGCAGCGCACAAAACATTGGAATACCGCCCCTGCTGCGGTGTAATGCCGTGAGAATCGTCACACCAGCGCCTCTGAAAAACGCAATATCCATGCGGATCGCCGCGGCGCGCCATTTATCACACTCGCCGGCATCCGCCGTTTTCCGGCCTGCGGACCAGCGTCGGCTTGCCACGAAACGTATCCTGGGTACAACACCTTTCTGTGGCTGCATGGTATAATTTCACAATTATTAACAGATACTGTGGTAGTCATCCACGTCTTTGCTCATGCAGATAAAGTACCCCGATTCTCGCGAAACCCCCTGTTTCGCGACGCCGTCGCAAAAAATAATCACAAAGACAAGCGTTTACGGTCGCAGAACCCCTCCAGAAGAGCCCTTCACCATTTACCATTCCTTTAACATACTCCGCTGTTACTGTGGTTAACCGCATGTCGTTAATTATTCCCATTGTATAGGTCATGCTGATGGCACTATACTTAGAATCACTCGGAATCCCCATATGGGAGCCCGACAGGTAAATCCTCAACCAAAGAGCGTATTCTCTCCGTGCAACTCTACACAAGGACGTAGCCATGAAAGCCACTGAACAGCCCATCGACGTGCGCGAGATTCGCCGCAAGCTCGGTCTCAACCAATCACAATTCTGGTCCAAGATCGGCGTGACGCAAAGCGGCGGTTCCCGTTATGAAAGTGGACGCAACATTCCCCGCCCGGTGCAAGCCCTGCTCCGTCTGGTCCACATCGAACAAATCGACATCTCCAAAGTTAAGAAGGAAGACTTCGAAGTTGCCGAATACCTCAAGGGCAGCAACCCCGAACTGTACAAAAACCTGAAAAAGGAAGCACGCGCCTCCAAAAAGAAAAAGGCGTAAGGCGCGCAGGCAGCCGGGTACGGTTGTAAACCTCCGGCTCGCCAACCGGAATGCTGGTCAGGGGCTGACGCGAACCGTCAGCCCTTTTTCTTGCAGGCGCGCGGCGAACGCGGCGAATTCTTCTGGCGTGAGCGGAGAGACATGCGCCCCTTCGGGCAACATCGGCGGGCGCGCGACGCCGTAGAGCAGCACGCCCCGGATGTCCCCGCCCTCGCCTCGCGCACGGGTGATCAGATCGAGATAAGCGTCGAGATCGATTTGCGCGGGCGGCGCGCCATCCCAACGGAAAACACAGGTCTGCACCCATGTCGGGCATAGCGCCGCACAAGCCGCCAGATTGCGCGCGATCGTGCGTGGCGCAAGTCTCACGCCATTGATCCTTGCCACGGCGGCAGCGTCCCCGGCATCGACCTTGAACCACACTTCTGCGCCCGCCGCCGCCAGCCGGGCAATGCCCGCACGCACACGCGCCTGCCCAAGCAGGCTGCCGTTGGTCATCAAACGCAAGGGCACGGTGGAACCCAGTGTGAATTCATCGCGCAGACGCGCCACCCGTGCCACGGCTTCGGGAAATTCCACCGCGCTCGTCGGCTCGCCGTTGCCGGAGAACGCCAGATCCTTCAACACCCGCGCCCCCTCGGGCGCGTTGTGAAGCAACCATTCCCCCTGGCACACGGCGGCAAGGAAGCCGCGCAATTCGTCTTCGAGTCGCGCGAGATCGATTTTCGGCGCTTTGCCGCGCGCAAGGTTCGGCACCTGACAATATGCACAGCGCCAGTTGCAAGCGTTGTTCGGATTGAGATTGATCCCCACCGACACTCCGCCCGCCCGCCGGGAGAGCACCGGATAGACATATGTCAGCCCGGCCAGATCGCGGTCGTGATTGGCGACGGTCAACATGCCTGTCACGCCCCCAACCAGCCACGCCGCAGTTTTTCGGCGGACTTGGCAGCTTTGGCATCCACGGCAAGCTTGACCACATCGGCGGGCGCGGCAGCCAATTCCACCTCGAAGCACAGCAACTCGTCGCGGCGAAAAGCATGGATGTCGACACGCTCGCCAGGACGCCGACGTTCGAGCATTTTCGGCAATTTATCGGCATTTATCCGCAAGCCGTCGACGGCAATCAGCACATCGCCCGCCGAGAGCCCCGCCCTTTGCGCCGGACTGTCGTCATAGACCGTCGCCAGGCGCGCTTCCCTGCCGCTGCCGAGCCTGACGCCCAACGTCGGCGCGGTGCCAGCCGCTTCCGCATGCCATTTCACACCGAACGACTTGAGCAGCCTTGCCAGCGGCACATCGCCCGTGCCTTCCACCGCCCGACGCAGCCAGCGCGCCAGATTGCCGCCACCGATTTCAGCCACCGCCCTGAAAACACCGTCTTCAGGCACACCGGCGCCGCTCAGTCCATGCCGTCGCCACAAAAGGCGCATCACATCATCGAGGCTGCGTTCGCCATCGCTCGCCGCGCGCAATTGCAGATCGAGGGCGAGCGCAATCAATGCGCCCTTTGTGTAATAACTGACGATGGCGTTGGGTGAGTTCTCGTCCTGCCGGTAGTAATGCGTCCACGCATCGAACGAGGCGGCGGCCACGCTCTGCCGGTGTCGCCCCGGCATTTTCAGCACCTGCGTGGCAGTTTTCGCCAGCAGGCGGAGATAATCGTCGTTGCTGATGATGCCGGATCGAACCAGCGCCAGATCGTCATAGTACGAAGTAATACCCTCGAACGCCCACAGCAACCGGGTATGGTTTTCGCGTGCAAAGTCATAAGGTATGAACGCCGCAGGTTTGATGCGCTTGACGTTCCACGCATGGAAATATTCGTGGCTGCACAGGCCAAGGTAAGCCTGGTAGCCGTCGGGCATGCCCTGCAAGCCGGAATACGGCAAATCGTCACGGCTGGCGACGAGCGCGGTCGAGGCGCGATGTTCGAGCCCACCGTAGCCCTCGTCCACCACCTGGGTCAGAAACAGGTAACGCGTCATTGGCGGCGGTGCGCCGAACAGGTCGATCTGCCACTGGCAGATGCGGGCCAGATCTGCCTTCAGCCGTTCGAGATCGCAATCGTGCCGCCCCGACAGTACGATGTCGTGCCGCACCCCGCCTGCCTCGAAAGAGCCGAACGCGAACGCGCCCATTTCAACCGGATGGTCGAGGAGTTCGTCGTAATCCATCGCGCGATAAAGCCCGAAACCATCAGGCTGCGCCGCGCCGTGCTCGCCCTGGGCGCACGGCAAGGCCGTCGCCACGCGCCAGTTTTCGCCACCGTGTGCGGGCGGCTGAATGTCGACGAGGCAAGGCGCCTCCTCCTGCCCCACCACGGCGAGAAAAACGCTCGTTCCGTTGAAAAACCCGTGCGTCGTATCGAGGTGCGCCGCGCGCACCGACGAATCCCACGCATAAACCTCATAGCTCAGCGTCAGCGCCGCGCCCGAAGGCACTGGCGCCGCCCGCCACGTATGCTTGTCGATTTTTTCGAGCGCCACCGCGCGTCCACCCGCCTGCGCCGTGATGCTCACGATATGACGCGCGAACTCGCGGATCATGTAGCTGCCGGGAATCCACACCGGCAAACTAAAGCGCTGCCCGTCCGGATCTGGATGCGCCACCGCGCAGCGCACCTCGAAAATGTGCGCTTCCGGGCGGGATGGGCGAATGGCGTAACGGATGGGGGACATGCTGCTTACGATCATACCGCATCGTTCCCGCTTTCCTCGTCCCGCGCCCAGGCACACTTCCCGTGCATAAAAAGTCGCCGACCCTCATCTCAGGAGCGGCGACTCAGGAGAAGCGAGCAGGTCAGCAGCGGATATTGCCCGCGCTCTGCCTTAGCTTCTGCACCAGACTTCTCAGACTCGCCGCAGCTTCGGCCAGCGGCGTGGTTTGGGCTGGTTGGGGTTGGGATTGAGGTTGGGGCTGGGCTTGCTGCGCGATGGTGGACGCCAAGGAGCGGATGTTCTGAACCGATCGGGGCGGCGCGGCGGGACGGCTGGCAGAGTATGCAACGGCTTCTCCCGCTTGGGGGATCACCTCATCGTTGGCGGCGACGTTGGTGGCAACGTCGGCGACGACGGCAATCGGCGTCATTTCGCTGTGGGCCGACACTTCTTTTTGCTCGGTTTCCCGGCGCGCTTTTTCTTCGGCCCTGCTGGCTTCTTTCACCCGTTCGACACTGTTTTCCAGCAGAGAAAGACTGTCTTTCATTCTCTCATATTCGCTACGAAAATCTCCCCGGAACAATTCGGCAATACCGCCCGTTTCTTTGGAAGAAACCGCAATACGTTCGATCAGATCGCGTGCTTCATCGGTAATCACGACGGAATCCTGTTCGGGCAATTCGTCGCGCACCGCGCCAATCAGGATATTGAGCAGGGCGATCGCCTCGGGAACGAATTTTCTCCCGGTGACACCTTGTTCCTTTGCGGACAGGGCCACCACCAATTTCTCGGCGGCATCGCACAGAGAATCGATATCGCCGTCGATACTGCCGAGCACGACGCTCAACCGGGTACACATGACCCATGTCTTCGCGCGAAGCTGATCGAAGTCGACTTCGTCTTTGGCGCGGACCAGATCGGGAGCAATGCTTTCCGCTTCCTGCCACGCGCGCCGCACCCTGGTGCGGACATCCATGAGTGCGCACAAGCGCAATGCGATCAGCAAAGACAAACTGGCGCCCAAACCCGAAGGGCCGTTTTTACCGATTTTTCCCGCTTCCTGTTGAATGAAGTTCATGATATCCGAAATAGAAGCCGACGAAAATTCATACTTAAATTTCATGTATTGTTCCTCCTTGTTATCGAAATATAGGTTTACCTTCATGATTTTGTATTGTGATAAACACATACGCGCAATCCGCATACGTGAAAACCGCAGGTCAATACAACCCGCTTCAATAAAGGGGTTTCGCCGATTCAACGCATAAAATAACGGCTTTTCAGGCAAAATCACACGGCTTGTTCTTTAAGGTGAAGCATGAACTATTCAACGATATCGACATACCGCTGAATGCTCATATCGGATGAGCCTCCAGAAAAACACCCCCTGCTCCTGTCCGCTGCTTCCCGGTCAAAACCATTCGGCTGCCTCATGCGGGCCGCTTCCAGATACAATCCAATCCCGTCCGGCGGTTGAAACCACGCGCCTGCCCCGGTGGTGAAACTGGTAGACACGCTTGGCTTAGGACCAAGTGCCGCAAGGCTTGGAGGTTCGAGTCCTCTCCGGGGCACCAATGTTGTAGAGGTGGTAAAACACATTATGCCACATTGAACCACTATGCGCATAAAATCAATGTGTTGCTTTGTTTTTGCTGTGTTGTGATGCTATGTTGTGTCGTGTTATGTTGGTTTTTTACGACATTTTTACGACAGAGGTTACGACATGGCATCGATCCGGCGTCGTGGTGATGGTTGGCAAGTGCAAATATGCATTCGTGGTGTTCGTCGTTCCGGGACATTCCCGACAAAGCGGCAGGCGTCGGCTTGGGCTGCGTCCAGGGCGAATGCATTTATTTAACATAAATGTTCTGAAGCTGTTGTGATTATAAGTTTTACTTTTAAAAATCTTTAATTTTCATGCATTTATGCTGGCATGTTGTAAACAGTTCAGATT
>JAIRXQ010000049.1 GCA_031268195.1 Azoarcus sp.
TCGGTCGATCCCGGCACGGGCAGTGTCACCCTGCGCGCCAGCTTTCCCAACCCGGATGGCGCTCTGCTGCCGGGCATGTATGTGCGCGCCCGTTTGGAGCAAGGCCTGACCGGGCAGGCAATCATGCTGCCGCACGCTGCGGTGAGCCACGATCCGCGTGGCCAGTCGATCGTGCTGGTGGTTGATGCCGAACACAAGGTGGCGACGCGCCCAGTGCAGGTTCGCGGCGTGCAGGGGGATAAATGGATCATCATCGGCGGCCTCGCCGCTGGCGAGCAGGTCATCGTTGAGGGCCTGCAAAAAGTGCGCGAGGGACAAACCGTACAGGCCCAGCCATTCAGCGCCCCGAACGGCACCAACGCGCCGCAGGCCGTCGCCGCGACCGCTCCGACCACGAACTGAGGCGCACTATTCATGGCTCGTTTTTTCATCGACAGGCCGATCTTTGCCTGGGTGATCGCCATCATCATCATGATGGCGGGGATATTGTCGATCTTCAGCCTGCCCGTGCAGCAATATCCGGACATCGCTCCCCCCACGGTCGTCATCAACGCCAGCTATCCGGGCGCTTCGGCCAAGGCGGTGGAAGAATCCGTCACGCAGATCATCGAGCAGAAGATGACCGGCATCGACGGCCTGCTCTACATGAGCGCCACCAGCGACTCTTATGGCCGCGCCGCCGTCACGCTCACCTTCGATGCCGGGGTGAATCCCGACATCGCCCAGGTGCAGACCCAGAACAAGCTGCAACTCGCCCTGCCTTTGCTGCCGCAGGCCGTGCAGCAACAAGGGGTGCAGGTCGTCAAGTCGGCGCGCAACTTTTTGATGATCGTTGGCTTCGTGTCGGGTGACGACCGCTACGACAGCTCCGATCTGGCCGATTATCTCGTCGCCAACGTGCAAGACCCGCTGACGCGGGTCACGGGCGTGGGCGAAGTGCAGGTCTTCGGCGCTCAGTACGCGATGCGTATCTGGGTCGATCCCGACAAACTCAATAAGTACCGCCTGACGCCGGCTGACGTGCAAATTGCGCTACTGGCGCAGAATACCCAGGTTTCCGCCGGGCAACTGGGCGGCACCCCGGCGGTGCCGGGGCAAGGCTTTACCGCGAGCATTACCGCGCAAAGCCGTCTGCAAACGACGGAGCAGTTCGAGTCCATTTTGCTGCGCAGCGCGCAGGACGGCGGCGAAGTGCGCCTGCGCGATGTCGCCCGCGCCGAGATCGGCCAGGAAAACTACGGCTTCCGGGCCTTGAACAACGGCAAGTTCTCGAGCGGCATCGGCATCAAACTTGCCGCCGGAGCCAATGCCCTGGCGACCGCCGACGCGGTCAAGGCCAAGGTCGAGGAACTTCGCCCCTACTTCCCGGAAGGCGTCGAGGTGATCTACCCCTACGACACCACGCCTTTCATCCGTATTTCGATCGGCGAAGTGGTCTACACCCTGATCGAAGCCATCCTCCTCGTTTTCCTGGTGATGTTCCTCTTTCTGGAGAACTTCCGCGCCACCCTGATTCCCACCATCGCCGTGCCCGTGGTGCTGTTGGGCACCTTTGCGATCATGGCCGCCTTCGGTTTTTCGATCAACACGCTGACCATGTTCGGCCTCGTGCTCGCCATCGGCCTGCTCGTGGATGATGCCATCGTCGTGGTCGAGAACGTCGAGCGCATCATGAGCGAGGAAGGGCTCTCGCCCAAGGAAGCTACCCGCAAGTCGATGGACCAGATCACCAGCGCGCTGATCGGCATCGCCATGGTGCTGTCGGCGGTGTTCATCCCGATGGCTTTCTTCGGCGGCTCCACCGGCGTCATCTATCGCCAGTTCTCGATCACCATCGTCTCGGCGATGGCGCTGTCGGTCGTGGTCGCCATCATCCTTACCCCCGCGCTGTGCGCCACCATTCTCAAGCCGCTGGAAAAAGGCCACGAAGCGGGCGAGGGCGGCTTGCTCGGCGGCTTTTTCCACTGGTTCAACGGCATGTTCGCGCGCCGCACTGAACACTATGTGCAGACCGTCGGCGGCATCCTGCGGCACAAAGCCCTTTTCCTGTTGATTTACGGCGCGATCATCGTCGTGCTCGCCTTGCTGTTCCACCGCCTGCCCACCTCGTTCCTGCCCGAGGAAGACCAGGGCCTGATGCCCACCCTCGTCACGCTGCCCGCCGGGGCCACGCAGGAGCGCACCCTGGCCGTGCTCGACAAGGTGCGCGCGTATTACAGGGAACAAGACCCGGAAAAGGACAAGATCGACACCGTATTCACCATTGCCGGTTTCGGCTTCGGCGGCACCGGCCAGAACATGGGCATGGGCTTCATCAAGCTCAAGCATTGGGACGAGCGCACGACGCCCGCGCAGCGTGTCAGTGCGTTCGCAGGGCGGGCGAACATGGCGATGTCGCAAATCCGCGAAGCGCAGGTCTTCGCCATCGTGCCGCCCGCCGTGCTGGAGCTGGGTACCGCCAACGGGTTCGACCTCATGCTTCAGGATCGCGGTGGGCTCGGCCACGAGGCGCTGGTCGCGGCGCGCAACCAGTTCCTCGGCATGGCCGCGCAAGACCCGCGGCTGACCGGCGTGCGCCCCAACGGCATGGAAGACAACCCGGAATTCACGCTCGACATCGACCACGCCAAGGCCGGCGCGCTGGGCGTGACCGTGGCCGATATCAACGACACGCTGGCGATCGCCTGGGGCGGTGTTTACGTCAATGATTTCCTCGACCGCGGCCGGATCAAAAAGGTCTATCTGCAAGCCGAAGCCACGTCCCGGATGGCGCCGGAAGACCTGGACAAATGGTACGTGCGCAACAGGGCGGGCGAGATGGTGCCGTTTTCGGCTTTCACCACCACGCGCTGGACGTACGGCTCACCCCGGCTGGAGCGCTACAACGGCCAGTCCTCGCTCGAAATCCAGGGTGGCGCCGCGCCGGGACTCTCCACGGGCGAAGCCATGACGGCGGTCGAAGAGATTGCCGCCAAGCTGCCGCAGGGCATCGGTTTTTCCTGGACGGGCGTCTCATTTGAAGAAATCCGCTCCGGCGCGCAAGCCCCGGCGCTCTATGCCCTCTCCGTGCTGGTCGTTTTCCTGTGTCTGGCGGCGCTCTATGAAAGCTGGTCGGTGCCCTTCGCCGTCATCATGGTCATTCCGCTCGGGGTGATCGGCGCGCTGCTTGCCGCCACCGGGCGCGGGCTGTCGAACGATGTCTACTTCCAGGTGGGTTTGCTCGCCACCATCGGCCTGTCGGCGAAGAATGCGATTTTGATCGTCGAATTCGCCAAGGCAGAACTGGAAAGCGGCAAGACGCTGGTCGAGGCCGCCCTGTCGGCGGCACGGCTGCGGCTGCGTCCGATTCTGATGACCTCGCTGGCCTTCGCGCTCGGCGTGCTGCCGCTGGCCAAGGCTACCGGCGCGGGTTCGGGTAGTCAGAACGCCATCGGCACCGGCGTGCTGGGCGGCACCATTTCCGCCACCGCCTTCGGCATCCTGTTCGTGCCGCTGTTCTACGTTTTTATCATGCTCCTTTTCAAGAAAAAGCCCGCCGGGGAAAACGCGGCGGGCTACCCCACAAGCACAAGCAAGGCTATCGAACCATGACGAATTCGACCCGTGTCCTGTGCGCTGCACTGGCCGCGACTTTCGCGGCGGGCGGCTGCACGCTCGCGCCCAATTTCAAACTGCCGGGGCTGCCGGTTCCCAACGCCTGGACAGCGGCTTCGGCGAACACCGAAGGCCCGGAGGCGGCGGAGCTGTCCTGGGGTGATTATTTTGCCGATGCCCGCTTACGCCAAGTCATCGAATTGGCGCTGGAAAACAACCGCGACTTGCGTGTGGCGGCGCTCAACATCGAGCGCGCGCGGGCCATGTACCGCATCCAGCGCGCCGATCTCGCGCCCTCGCTCGACGCCCGTGGCGGTCAGAGCGCGCAGGGCGTGCCGGAGAGCATCAGCCAGTTGCCGAGTGGCGATTCTTACATCACCCGGCAGTACAACGCGACCGTGGCGGCGGCATGGGAACTCGATTTCTTCGGGCGCGTGCGCAGCCTGAACGCTCAGGCGCTGGAAAGCTATCTCGCCACCGGCGAGGCGCAGCGCAGTGCGCGGATCAGCCTCGTTGCCGCCGTTGCCAACGCCTGGCTGGCGCTGGCTGCCGATAACGAATTGCTCGATCTGGCGCGGCAGACCTTCGAGACGCAACAAAAATCGGTGGAACTCATCCAGCGCAGTTTCGATGCGGGTGCGGCCTCCGCGCTCGATCTGGCGCAAGCGCGCACCGCCATGGAGCGCGCCCGTGCCGACACTGCACGCTACACCTCGCAACTGGCGCGCGACCGCAACGCCCTCGCGCTGCTCGCGGGGACGGCAATATCGGAAAATCTGCAAGCGTCGACACTGGCCGATGCCCTCTCCACCGTTGCGGATCTGCCGGCGGGCGTTCCTTCCGAAGTGCTGACCAGGCGCCCGGACGTGTTGCAGGCCGAGCACCTGTTGCGCGCCGCCAACGCCAATATCGGCGCGGCGCGGGCCGCGTTCTTCCCCAGTATTTCGCTCACCAGCAGTTTGGGGACGGTCAGCACCTCGCTTGATGACCTGTTCTCGTCCGGCACCCGCATGTGGACGTTTGCACCGACGATCACCGTGCCGATCTTCCACGCCGGGGCGCTCAGGGCCAACCTCGAACGCAGCGAAATCGAGCGCAACATTCAGGTGGCGCAATACGAAAAGGCCGTGCAATCCGCTTTCCGTGAAGTGGCCGATGCGCTTGCCGAGCGCGCCACCATTTCGGAGCAGCTCGACGCGCGTCACGCACTGGTCAAGGCCGCCAACGAAAGCTATCGCTTGTCGGAGGCGCGCTACCGCAGCGGGCTCGACAGCCACCTCGCCCTGCTCGATGCGCAACGCTCGCAATACGCCGCCGAGCAGGAGCTGATCGGCACCCGGCTGGCCGAGGCCAGCAACCGGGTCGAGATCTACAAGGTGCTGGGCGGCGGCTGGAAATGACATCGCGCGGCTAAAAATCACGTAAAGTGGTCGCAACAAACTTCAGTTTGCGGTAAGTTCACGGGCTGCCGATCCGTGACAGAACTGAAGTAGGAAAGCCAAAGATGAAAGCGAGCAAAACGTCTGCCCCGATGACCGAAGAAGAAATTCTGGCCGCGCCCGAGACCGATTACATGTCGCCGCGTCAGCTTGAGTTTTTCCGTTTGCGCCTGCAACACGAAAAAGATCTGCTCCTCAACAATGCGCAGCAAACGACGACCAACCTGCAAGACAACGAATCGACGCCCGATCCTTCCGACCGTGCCAGCGTGGAAGAAGAGCACACGCTGGAGCTGCGGGTGCGCGACCGCGAACGCAAGCTGTTGAAGAAGGTCGATGAAGCCATCGCCCGCATCGACAGCAGCGACTACGGTTGGTGTGAGGAAACCGGCGAGCCGATCGGAATCGGTCGTTTGCTGGCGCGTCCCACCGCCACGCTGTCGCTCGAAGCGCAGGAACGGCGCGAAAAGTTAAAGAAAATGCACGGCGGCTGAAAGCCGTTTTTTTTATCCAGGCGGCCTCTCCGCATGGGGTGGCGTCCGCCCTCTCGCCGTTGCACGGATTCTCTCGTGCCCAATCCCCTTCGCGGTTTTCTCCGTCTCCTGATTCGCGCTTATCAACTGGGCATCAGCCCCTTGCTGGGGCCGCGTTGCCGCTTCTATCCCACCTGTTCCGATTACGCGCTCGAAGCCATCGAAGTGTACGGCGCGCTCAAAGGCGGCTGGTTGGCGATCAAGCGTATTTTGCGCTGCCATCCGTGGCATCCGGGCGGTTTCGATCCGGTCCCGCCGCGTTCTCGATAAGCAGGCTTTCTGCCGCCCGCGATCCGCTGACGAAGCGAACGCAGCATCGGCGGTTATTTAAATAGCATTGCATCCGGTGTGCGAAATCTGGCATTTGCCTTCGCTCGATGCCCGTGTCGTGCCAAACCGCACAACGTCCCCGGCGGGCATTGGTAAAAATGGCTGTGCCGCGACGTATTCGTACTAATTGACATTTCTTGATTTTTATGATGCGGCTAAAGCCGGGGCGGTGTGGGCGTACGCAAGCTTGCCCGTCCGGCGCTTCTCGTGTTTGACGGCACCGGAACGAGCGAGGTTTGGCTATCTTGAAAATCAGGACGAAGGCGCTGCTGACAATCATCGCCATTTCCATGACGATTACCGTGCTCAGTCTGGGCATCGGGTCGTTCTCCATTCGCGGCAGCCTGGAGGAAGTCGTCCAGAACGACATCAAGATGCTGGCGAACATCGCCAGCAAGCTTGCGGCGGACAGGCTGGAGCTGATGCGCAGCGAAAGCCGTCATGTGGCCGAACGGCTCATCAGCACGAGCACCGACCAGGTCATTTCGCCCCGGCGGGCCACCAGCGTGCTGGCGGCGGCGGCGAAGCGTTACGAATACCTGTCGTTTGCGCTCTACGGCCCCGATCACAACCTCATCGCCTCCTACGGCGAACAGGTGCCGGGCGCTGCCTTCTCCCGCAACGAGTTCGCGCAACGCGCCTACGGCGGCGAGACGGTCGTCTCCTCCACGGAACTCCTCCCGGACGAAACGCTGGTCATGCGCATCTACACCCCGGTGCGCAGCGGCCACCTGCTGATCTCCACTCTGCCGGGGCTGGTGATGAGCGATCTGGTGTCCGAATTCCGCATCCTCGGGCAAGGGAACGTGTTCATCCTCGACAAGGAAGGCACCGTCGTCGCCAACGGCCGCCCGGAAACGGTATTGGAGCGTTTCAACCTGCTCGAAATGTCGCGCGACAAGCGCCTCATCACCGACGAGGGCGGCCTCATCGCGCGCATGGTGCGCGGCGAAACGGGCGTTGGCTATTACAGCTACAACGGGGAAAAACGGCTGTGCGCCTACACGCCGGTCAATGCCTCCGATGATTGGGCGGTCGGCGCGGCGGCGCCCATTTCGGCCACGCCGGTGGTGCAGACCGAGCGCATGGAGATGATCTCCGGCGTGCTCATCATGGCGGTCGCCAGCATCGTGGCTTTCTTCATGTCCCGCACCATCGCGCGCCCCTTCGAGATCATCCACGAGCAGAATGCTTCACTGCTGGAGCTTAAGCAGCTCGCCGAACACGCTTCGGCGGCCAAGAGCAGCTTCCTCGCCAATACCAGCCACGAGATGCGCACGCCGCTCAACGCCGTGATCGGCCTCTCCGAACTGATGCTGGATTCCGACGATCTGCCCGCTGAGGTGACGGCGCATCTGGAGAAAATCTACAACTCCGGCACGATCTTGCTGGGCATCGTCAACGACCTGCTCGATATCGCCAAGATCGAATCCGGCAAGTTCGAGCTGATCCCCGCCGAATACGACGTGCCGAGCATGATCAACGACACGCGCAGCCTGAACGTGCTCAGGATCGCCGACAAGCCGATCGTCTTCGAGTTGTTGATCGACGAGAAATTGCCCTGCCGTCTGGATGGCGACGAGTTGCGCGTGAAGCAGATCTTCAACAATCTGCTCTCCAACGCCTGCAAATACACACGGCGCGGCACGATCACCTGGACGATCGGCTGGGAGCGCGAGGACGAGGCCGTTTGGCTGGTCAGCAGCATCAAGGACTCCGGCATCGGCATCCGCGAGGAAGACATCGCCAAGCTCTTTTCGGACTACAACCAGGTCGACACGCGCAGCAATCGCAAAATCGAGGGCACCGGCCTGGGGCTGGCCATCACCCGCAAAATGGTGGAGGCGATGGACGGCACGATCACCGTGAGCAGCGTGTATGGCGAGGGCAGCACGTTTACCGTGCGCATCCGGCAGAAATTCGTGACCGATACGCCCATCGGCCCCACGGTGACCGAGGCGCTGAGAGGCTTTCGCTACACCGACAGCAAGCGGGTGCGCGACACCAAGCTGGTGCGCATCCAGATGCCGTACGCGCGCATTCTCGTGGTGGACGACGTGCAGACCAACCTCGATGTGGCCAAGGGCATCATGAAGCCTTACGGCATGAAGATCGACTGCGTCACCAGCGGCGCGGAGGCCGTCGATCTCGTGCGTACGGCGGCCATCAAATATGATGCCATTTTCATGGATCACATGATGCCGGAGATGGACGGCATGGAAGCCACGCGCATCATCCGCGAGGAAATCGGCTCCGAGTACGCCCAAAACGTTCCCATCATCGCGCTTACCGCCAACGCCATCATCGGCAACGAAAAGCTCTTTCTGGAGCACGGCTTTCAGGCGTTTCTGACCAAGCCGGTCGATGTGATGCGCATGGATGCCATCCTGCGCCAGTGGGTGCGCGACAAGGACCAGGAAAGGGCGCTGGCGGCGCAAGGCACGCTGCCCGCCAGCTCCACCGTGCAGGTCAAGGAGAAATTCACCGACGAACTGCCGCAAATCGACGGTGTCGATTTCAAGGCCGGGCTGGAGCGTTTCGGCGGCGATCAGGACATCTACCGTTCGGTGCTGCAATCCTACGTGGCGAACACGGGACAGCTGGTCGAACAGGCGCGCGCCGTCACCGCGGACACGCTGGCCAGCTACGCGATCCTCGTCCACGGCATCAAGGGCGCGAGCTACGGGATCGAAGCGCGCGACGTGGGCAAGCAGGCTGAGGCGCTGGAATTGGCCGCCAAAGGCGGGGATTTCGATTTCGTATGCCAGCACAACAGCCCATTTATCAGCGCGATCGAAAAGCTGCTGGCCGATTTCACCGCGTTCGCTTTGCCCGGCGGCGGCGACAAGGAACGCCGCGCCGCCCCGGACGCAGCGGTGCTGGCGCGCCTGGAAGAGGCCGCCGCCAATTTCAGGATCGACGAAATGGAAGAAGCCATGCGCGAGCTCGAACGTTACAGCTATGAGACGCAGGCGGATTTGGTCGACTGGTTGAGCGATCAAGTCAACCGGATGGGGTTCGCGGAGATCCGCGGGCGCCTGGAAACCCGGAAAGAAGAGCAACCCCACAGCTGAAAGGGCGGAAAAATGGATGCCAGAGTCGAAACCCTGCAAGAACGCCGCATGATCGCCGTCGTCGACGACAATGTGACCAATCTGAAGATTGCTCGTAGCATCCTGGATGCCCGCTACGACACTTATGCCGTGCCTTCGGCCAAGGTGTTGTTCGATCTGCTGGAGAAGATCATCCCCGATCTCATCCTGCTCGACATCGAGATGCCGGAAATGAGCGGCTACGAGGCGATCCGAAAGCTCAAGGCCGACAGCCGTTTCCGTTTCATTCCGGTGATCTTCCTGACCTCGCGCAATGACGAGGGCAGCGAGCTGGAAGGGCTGTCGCTCGGGGCCATCGACTACGTCACCAAGCCGTTTTCCGCCGCGCTGCTGTTGCGGCGCATCGGCAACCATCTGCTGATTTCGGCGCAGCAAAGGGAGCTGGAGGGCTACAACAAAAACCTTGCCGAACGCGTCAACGAAAAAGCCGGCCAGATTCTCAAACTGCAATTCGGCACCCTCAACGTGATCGCGGAACTGGTCGAATTCCGCGACCACAAGACCGGCGGCCACATCAGCCGCACGCAACGCTATCTGGAATTGCTGGTCATGCGCATGTTGCGGGACGGTGTCTACAGCGACGAAGTCTCTTCATGGGATCTCACTTTCCTGATTCCCTCGGCGCAACTGCACGATGTGGGCAAGATCGCCATCAGCGACACCATTCTCAACAAACCGGGCAAGCTCACCCCGGAAGAATTCGAGATCATGAAAACCCACGTCGCCAAGGGCGTGGAAGCCATCGAGCGCATCGAGGAAAAAACGCAGGAACACAGCTTCTTGCATCACGCCAAGTGTTTCGCCGGTTATCACCACGAAAAATGGGACGGCAGCGGCTATCCAAACGGGCGAGCGGGCGAGGACATCCCGTTGCAGGGGCGGCTGATGGCCATTGCCGATGTCTATGACGCACTGATTTCCGCGCGGCCCTACAAAGAGCCGATGCCGCTGGAAGTGGCGAAAAACATCATCCTCGACGGACGTGGCAAGCACTTCGACCCGGCGCTCATCGATGTATTCGAAAAAGTCGAGGCTGGCTTCGAGGAAATCGCCGAAACCAGCCGCAGCCACGAAGACTCCTTCATTTTCAAGTGGAACGAACAAGCATCATGAACACGTCGACTCTCGCCACCGCCATCGCCGCCTGCGCGGCGACCTGCCTGCTGTTGGCCGCGCCCGTCTGGGCACAGGACGGCGCGGCCGCGCGCAAAAATCAGGAAACCATCGAGAAGATCCGGCAAAGCGGCGCGATCATCCTGAGCTATCGTCTCGCCAATATGCCGTTTACCTACCTGGATTCGTCGTTCGAGCCGACGGGCTACGCCAAGGAGCTGTGCGACCACGTCGTCGATTCGATCCGGCGCGAATACGACATGCCGCAGCTGAAAATCATCTACCTGCCGGTGGTGGCGAAAAACCGCATTTCTGCGCTGCAAAACGGCGCCATCGACCTCGAATGCGGCTCCAGCACCGATAATCCGGAACGGCGCAAGGCCGTGGATTTCTCGATCACCTACTTCATCTCCAACATCCGTCTGCTGACCCGCAAGGATTACCGCTTCGTCGATCTGAACTCCCTGCGTGGCAAGACTGTTGTCGTCACCACCGGCACCACCGCCGAAAAAGCCGTCAGCAAGCTCAACGTCGCCGGGCGCGGTATCAAGGTGCTGTACGGCAGGACCCATTCCGACTCTTTTCTGATGGTCAAAAGCGGTCGCGCCTACGCCTATCTCATGGACGACATCCTGCTCGCCGGCCTGATCTCCGCCTCGCGCGACCCCAACGCCTACGAGATCGTCGGCCCAAGCCTGAGCACCGAGCGCTACGCGATCATGCTACGCAAGGAAGATGCGCGCCTGAAGACGATCGTCAACAAAACCCTTGCCCATCTGATGAGCTCCGGCGAAGCCGCCAAGTTGTATGAGCGTTGGTTCATGCGCCCGATTCCGCCCTCCGGCATCGTCATCAACCTGCCGATGAGCGACGAGCTGACGCAAGTTTTCGCACATCCCACCGCCGCAAGTTGGGATAGCATCGTGCCGCATACCAGTATTTCCACGCCATGAAGGACGCATGCGCCGCAGCCGAAGTCTCGAACATGCCTACCGCGCCACCGCCTACTGCGTGCGGCTGCCGCAAGGCGAGTGCGTCCTGCGTGTGGGCGAGCGTAACCCGCGGCTGGATGAATGGCTGAAAGCACAAGGCATCGGCTGCTGGAGCATCATCACCGCGTGGAACCCCGCTTCACGCCAGCTCAGCGCGCAACAAAACCGCCAGCGCCAGCGCGTATTGCGCGCCCAGCTACTGATCGGCGGCTGTCGATTCTTCGCTGCCGAAAACCAGGCCGCCGATGGCAGTTGGCCAACCGAGCCGTCCTTCTTCGTTCCCGCGCTCCCGCCCGGTGAGGTCGCGCGGCTGGCGAAACAGCACGGACAAAACGCTTTTTTATGGGGGGCGCCCGGCAAGGCGGCAAGGCTGTGCTGGCGCCCTACAGCTCCTCGCTGATGATCTGGAAGCTGAAGGTCGTCGTCGTGAAATCTTCCGGCGCGGAACCCAGCCCGACCGTGCCGGTGCTGTGCAACACGCAGTTGTCACGCTTGAGGATGACCGGCGCGACTTCGCGCCCGAATTTGACCCAGGTGCCGTTGCTGCTGAAATCGGTGAGGGTGCATTGGCCGCCGACCCACTCGATGCGGGCGTGGCGGCGGGAGACGCGGCGGTCGTCGATGACGAGACCGCAGCTTTCGGCGCGGCCGATGACCAGCGCGCCGTCGGCAGGCATGAGTTGCAGATGGCGGCCCGCGAGGTCGATGTCGGCGCGCTGCATCAGCGCGACGTTGACACGCTCGCTCAACAGGTTGAGCGGGGTGGTGATGGTGGTTTCCGCCGTATGCCGCCAGTCGTAGCGCCAGACTTTGAGCAGGCCGGTTTTGCCTTTGATGGCGATGCGGTCGATGCTTGTGCAGAGCACGCGGCGGGACTCGGCAAGACAGGCGTAAAGGGATTCACCGAGCAGGATTTCGTTCGATTCGGCGCGATCGCCCAGGCGGGAGGCGACGTTGACCGCGTCGCCGTAGCAGTCGCCGTGCTGTTCGATGACCGAGCCGAATTCGATGCCGACTTTCAGGCCAAGTTGTGTGCGCACGTTGTTCAACTGTTCGAGGTTGAAGTCGTAGAGCACGTCGCGCGTGCGGGAAGCGGCTTCCACCGCCACTTCGCCCTCGTCGAACAACACCAGCAGCCCGTCTCCGAGATACTTGACGACGCGACCGCCGCAAACCGTGAAATGTTTGCCGAGCATTTGCGTGCAGCGGGTGACGACTCGCGTCGCCACGGTATTGCCTTGTAACTCGAACAGCTTGGTGCTGCCGGTCAGATCAGCGAATACCACCGCCTTGTCCGCCTGTTCGACGGCTTTGCCCGCGAGATTCGAATCGTCGTCCAACACCATGTCCGTGAAACCGTCGTTGAGCAGGCCGCCGTTTGCCCGCTTTGTCTGTCTCAATCGATCCGGGGCAGCTCGATCTTGCCGCCGGTGCTGTACTGATAGTCGCGGAACACATGCTCGGCGCTAAGCAGGCGATATTGGCCATCCGCATCGCGCAGGCTAGTGTCTTTTAATCGCCATGTGAAGTGTCCACAAGTCCAACAATCGAAGCTGCGCATGTGCGTGCAAAGACACGTTTTGTCATGCACCACGATCTTTTGCCCCGGCGCGAGGGCCAGCCGTTCGCGCTCGTACGATTCGGCGTACGTGCAGTGGCCGGAGGAATCCAGCAGATAGCCGAATGCCTCGCAATTGGGGCGCGTTCCGGCGCCGAGCGCGGGGCAATTCTTGAGCATGCGCATCGGATAGCCGGTCGGTGAGATGCGGTTGACCTCGATCTGCTCTTCCGTCGCCCGGAAATATTCCTGTTTCACGTCATCGGGCAGGCCGCATTCATTCGTGACGGTGAAGCGCGTCGCCACCTGCACCGCTGCCGCGCCAAGTTCGAAGACGTGCGCCGCATCGCCGCCGGTGAAGATGCCGCCAGCGGGAATCAGCGCAATGTCGAGCTTTTCGGCGCGCAGCCAGTCGCGGATTTCGGTAAAGATGGCGATGAGGTCGAACTGCGCCCAATCGTCCCCGAAGCCGAGATGCCCGCCCGCGAGCGGCCCTTCGACCACGATGTAATCGGGCCGCCTGCCGGTGCGCGCGATCTTCTTGAGAAACAACTGCAACGCGCGCAGCGAAGACACGATGATGCCCAGTTTGATGTCGCGAAAGCGCGGGTGATCTTCCATCAGCGCGAAGGAACCCAGATGCAACCCGGCGGACAGCGTGATGCCGTCGATGCCCGCGTCCATCGCGGCGCGCAGCCGTACCCGCAGCGTTTCGCGCGGGTTGTTCATCGTCAGCTTTTCCATGCAGTTGATAAAGACCAGGCCAGGGCCGCGCTTGGCTTCCATCGTTTTGCTGACATGCAGGCGCGTTGCTTCCGCGAGCAGGCCGAGATCGAATTGCGCCACCGACTTGTCGAGGTTGCCGATGTTGAATTTGTACTGCCTGAGCCGATCCCTGACGTAATGCGTGTGGAAACGGCGGTCGGTGACGGTGTGCACCATCGCGTCCGAGATATGACCGATGCCGCCCAGCCGCGCCACTTCCAGCGCCAGCGCGGCGGTCGAGATGTCAACGCCCATGCCGCCCACCACGATGGGAACCAACTCATGCGAGCCGAGCCGCAGGCGGAAATCGTCAACACACTTCATTAGCCATGTCCGTTCTGACAAAAAACGCCATTATCGCTTACCGTCGTAGGATGCGCACGTCGCGGCGCGGTTCCGATTCGTGGGGGGCTATTCAACAGTGACGCTCTTGGCGAGGTTGCGTGGCTTGTCGACGTCGGTCCCGCGCACGAGCGCGACATGATAGGCGAGCAATTGCAAGGGTACGACATGCAGCACTGGCGAGAGCATGCCGTAATGCTCGGGCATGAGCATGATATGCAGGTTATCCGAACCGGCGATCTCGCTGCCCGCGTCCGCGAATACATAGAGCTCGCCGCCGCGCGCCCGCACTTCCTGAAGATTGGATTTGAGCTTCTCCAGCAGCTCATCGGCGGGAGAAACCGCGATCACCGGCATGTTCTTGTCGATCAGCGCCAGTGGCCCGTGTTTGAGCTCGCCCGCCGCATACGCCTCGGCGTGGATGTAGGAAATTTCCTTCAACTTGAGCGCGCCTTCCATCGCGATCGGCCAGTGCCGCCCGCGTCCGAGGAAAAGCGCGTGTTCCTTGCTGGCGAAGCGCTGCGCCCATTGTTTAATTTGCGGTTCGAGTTCGAGCACCTTCTGCACCGCCACCGGCAGATGGCGCAGCGCGGCGAGGTGGGTTTCTTCCTCGGCGGCGGCGAGCTGGCCGTTGAGTTTGGCCAGCGCCAGCGTCAGCAGTGCGAATGCCGCCAGTTGCGTGGTGAAGGCTTTGGTCGAGGCAACGCCGATTTCCGGCCCCGCGCGGGTGATGAAGCGTAGCGCCGCCGCGCGCACGATGGCGGATTCCGGTACGTTGCAAATTGCCAGCGTCCGTTCCATGCCGAGCTCGCGCGCGTACTTGAGCGCCGCGAGCGTATCGGCCGTCTCCCCGGATTGCGACACCGCCACGACCAACGTATCCGGGGCGGCCACCGGCTTGCGGTAACGGTATTCGCTGGCGATTTCCACCGCGCAGGGCAGGCCCGCCAGTGCTTCCATCCAATAGCGCGCCACCAGCCCGGCGTGATAGCTGGTGCCGCAGGCAAGGATCTGAACGCGCCGCACCCCGGCGAACACTTCTTCGGCTTCGGCCCCGAAATGGCGCGGCGACACCGCGCCGCCGCCCGTGACCAGACCGAGCGTATCGGCCAGCGCGCGCGGCTGCTCGAAGATTTCCTTCTGCATGTAATGGCGATACTGGCCCAGCTCCACCGCCTCGGCGGCGAGGCTGGAGAGGTTTACCGCGCGCTCCGCGGCGCTCCCGTCCGGGCACAGTACCCGGAAGCCGTCGCAGCGCAGCTCCGCGAGATCGCCTTCTTCCAGATACACCACCTTGCGCGTCACTTGCAGCAACGCGGCGGCATCGGAGGCGGCGTACATGCCGTCCTCGCCCACGCCCAGCAAGAGTGGCGAGCCGCGCCGCGCCACCACCGCATACGCGGGATCGGCGGCGGAGATCACGCCGATGGCGTAAGCGCCTTGCAGCTCGTTGATCGCCCGCCGCACCGCTTCGAGCAGGCCGACCGCGCCGCTTTGCCGCTTGTAGTGGATGAGATGGGCGATGGCCTCGGTGTCGGTGTCGGAGGTGAATTCGTAGCCCTGCGCTTGCAGCTCGGCCCGCAGCGTCTCGAAATTCTCGATGATGCCGTTATGCACCACGGCGATGTCGCCGGAGACGTGCGGGTGGGCGTTCTTTTCCGACGGCACGCCGTGCGTCGCCCAGCGCGTGTGGGCAATGCCGAGCGAGGCTGCCGTATGCTGCGATTCGGCTCGCGCCACGAGCTTGGCCACGCGGCCGCAGACGCGCAGGCGCGCAAGTTCGCCGCCGTCGGTGACGACGGCCAGCCCCGCCGAATCGTAGCCGCGGTATTCGAGCTTGCGCAGCCCTTCGAGCAGGACAGGAACGACGTTACGTCTGGCGATGGCTGTGACGATGCCGCACATGTGTGTTTCTCCGGGAATCGGCGCGTGTCAGGACTTCTTTTTGGCCGGACGTTCCCAGCCGGGGATGCTGCGCTGACGCGCGCGCGATACCGTGAGTTGATCGGGCGGCGCGTCATGGGTGAGCGTGGTGCCCGCGCCGAGCGTTGCGCCGCGCCCCACTTTGACCGGCGCGACCAGTTGAGTGTCGGAGCCGATGAACACATCGTCCTCGATGATGGTGCGGAACTTGTTGGCCCCATCGTAATTGCAGGTAATGGTGCCCGCGCCGATGTTGACCCGCGAGCCCACGTCGGTATCACCCACGTAGGCGAGATGGTTGGCTTTGGATTGCGCGGCGATCTTGCTGTTTTTGATTTCGACGAAGTTGCCCACATGCACGCCGTCCGCAAGCGTCGTGCCGGGGCGGGTGCGGGCGAACGGGCCGATGGCGCAGTCTTCGCCCATCGTCGTGCCGTCCAGGTGCGAGAACGGCGCGATTTTTGTGCCCGCGCCCACGGTCACGGCGCGCAGCACGCAGTTCGCGCCGACCCTGACGCCGTCGCCCAGTTCGACGCGGCCTTCAAAGAGGCAATTGACGTCGATTTCCACGTCGCGCCCACAGGCAAGTTCGCCACGCACATCGAGGCGCGCCGGGTCGATGAGGGTGACGCCCGCATCGAGCAGTCTGGTGGCGGTGGCAGCCTGATAGGCGCGCTCCAGCGCCGCGAGCTGCGCCTTGCTATTGACGCCCAGCGTCTCATTGATCGAATCCGGCGCGACGGTGACGACTTCGACGCCGTCTGCGACCGCCAGCCCGATGATGTCGGTGAGGTAGTATTCGCCCTGTGTATTGTCGTTGCCGACGCGGGTGAGCCACGCGCGCAGGCGTGCCGCCGGCGCGGCGAGAATGCCGGTGTTGACCTCACGTACGCGGCGTTCCGCATCCTCGGTGATGTCTTTTTCCTCGACGATGCGCACCACCCGGCCAGCGTCGCGCAGAATGCGCCCGTAGCCGTAGGGATCGTCGAGTTCGACGGTGAGCAGCGCCAGCTTGTCGCCGCCCGCCGCCGCGATCAACCGCGCCAATGTGGCCGTGCCGATGAGCGGCACATCGCCATAGAGCACCAGCGCCTGTTCGTCGTCACCCAGATGCGGCAGTGCCTGCTGCACCGCGTGCCCGGTACCGAGCTGGGGCGTTTGTTCCGCCCAGACGAGATCGGGCGCATCGAGCTGTGCCCGCACCGTTTCACCGCCGTGGCCGTAGACCACGCAAATCCGCCGCGCACCGAGCGCGCGGGCGCTCGCCAGTACATGCGCAAGCAGGGGCCGCCCGGCGAGCGGCTGCAGTACCTTGGGCAGCACCGAGCGCATTCGCTTGCCTTGACCGGCGGCGAGAATCACGACATCCATGAAGTTTTCCAAGGAAAAACGGCCTGAATTCTAGCATGGGGCATGACGCTCGATGCTCGTGTTTTCCCCGGGCGTCCCCGGTGCCGCGCGGACCGGATAAGAACATGGAAATTGTGCCGCAACGCGTCCCAACGAATGCGTACAGAACGGCCCAAATACTGCTAGGATGCCTGGTCCTTGCCCTGTATGGGCTTCGTTGGCGTCCCCAGGATCGGCGTCCCCAAGGTTGGCGCCCCCAAGGTTGGTGTTTCCAGGGTTGGCATCCCCAGGGTTGGCATCCCCAAGACACCTGTTGAGGAAGCGCATGGATTATCTCGCTGATTCGTTCATCCAGAATCGCACGTTCGACGAGATCGAAGTAGGAGACTCGGCGCAGTTGGTCCGCACCCTGCGCACCGAGGACATCCATCTTTTCGCCGCCATCTCCGGCGATCTCAACCCGACTCATCTCGACCCGGAATTCGCCCAGTCCGGCCAGTTCCGCGACGTCGTCGGCCACAGCCTGTGGGGCGTGACGCTGGTTTCAGCCATTCTCGGCACCCAATTCCCCGGCCCCGGCACGGTATACGTATCGCAGAGCCAGAATTTCTTCCGCCCGGTCACGGTCGGCGACACGCTCACCATCAGCGTGACCTGTCGCGAAAAGTTCGAACACAACCATCACATCGTTTTCGACTGCAAGGCGGTCAACCAGAGCGGCGTCAAGATCATGGACGGCGTGGCGGAAGTCGCCACGCCCATGCAGCGCATCCGCCGTCCCAAAGTGCTGCCGCCCAAAGTGAGCATTGCCGACCGCGAGGAACGTTTCCGGCGCCTGCTGGGGCTTGTCGACGGGCTGCCGCCGATCCGGGTGGCGGTGGCCGCGCCCTGTGACGGCGATTCCCTGCGCGGCCCGCTGCAAGCGGCCGTCACCGGGCTGATCGAGCCGATCCTCATCGGCCCGGGCCGCAAGATCCGTGAACTGGCCGAGGAACAGAGCCTGGATTTGCAGGGCGTCCGCATCATCAACGCCAGCGGCGACCGCGCCGCCGCCGAGACAGCGGTGGCCCTGTGCCGCGACGAAGGCGTGGCCGCGCTCATGAAAGGATCGCTGCACACGCGCGAACTGATGCGCGCCGTGTTGTCGAAAAAAAGCGGCTTACAGACCGGACGACGCCTGAGCCATGTGGCGCTCGCCAGCGTGCCGGGCTATCCGAAGCTGCTGCTGGTCACCGATGCGGCGATCAACATCGCGCCCACGCTCGAAGAGAAAGCCGACATCGTGCAGAACGCCATCAATTTCGCGCACATACTGGGCATCGCGGAGCCGAAGGTTGCGCTGCTCGCCGCCATCGAGCGGGTCAATCCGCTGATGCCCGTGACGCAGGACGCCGCCGCGCTGCGCGAGATGGCCGCCGAAGGCCGCATCACGGGCGGCGTGGTCGACGGACCGCTCGGTTTCGACAAGGCCATTTCGCACCGCGCCGCCGCCATCAAGGGCATCACCTCGCCGGTGGCGGGCGAGGCCGACATTTTGATGGCCCCGTACATCGAAGTTGCCAGCGCCATCGCCAAGCAATTCGAGTACCTCGCCGGGGCCATGATGGGCGGCATCGTGCTCGGCGCGAAAGTGCCCATCGTGCTCACCAACCGCGCGGATACTGCGCAAACGCGCATGGTATCGTGTGCAATCGCCCAATTGATCCATCATCACAACAGCAGGGAGGCAAAGTAAGCCCATGAAATCCATTCTCGTACTCAATGCCGGCTCGTCCAGCCTGAAGTTCGCGCTCTTTCCCCTTGAACCCACGCTGGCCGAACACCCGGCGCTGTCGGGCCAGATCGAAGGCATCGGCGCCACGCCCCAACTCTCCGCCAAGACCTCGGCGGGGGCGCGCTTCAAGGAAGACGTGGCGGTGACGGGCGATCAGACCGCGCAACATCAGCAATCGCTGTCCTATCTGTTCAAATGGCTGGCCGCCAACGCGCCAGAGCTGAAAATCGCCGCGGCAGGGCACCGTATCGTGCATGGCGGTGAGCGTTATCACGCCCCGGAAAAGCTCGACAAATCGGTGCTCTCCTACCTCGAAACCCTGATTCCGCTCGCGCCGCTGCACCAGCCGCACAACCTGCGCCCGATCAGTTCCATCTTCGGCCTGCTGCCGGATGTGCCGCAAGTCGGCTGTTTCGACACCGCCTTCCACCGCAGCAACCCGGAGGTGGCGCAAATCTACGGCCTGCCCGCCGCGCTCACCCAGGGCGGCATCAAGAGCTACGGCTTCCACGGCCTGTCCTACGACTATATCGTGCGCGCCCTGCCGGAAGTCATCGGCGACAAGGCCAGGAAGCCGCTGGTCATCGCCCACCTCGGCAACGGTGCGTCGATGGCCGCCGTGCGCGACGGTCATGGCGTGGCGACCACGATGGGCTTTTCCACCATCAACGGGCTCATCATGGGTACACGCGCCGGCTCCATCGACCCTGGCGTGCTGCTCTACCTGATCGACCAAAAGGGCATGGACTACAAGTCCCTCACCCAGCTGCTCTATAAAGAATCGGGGCTCCTGGGCGTCTCCGGCGAAAGCCAGGACATGCGCGTGCTGCTTGCTTCCAGCAAACCCGAAGCCAGGCAAGCGGTCGATCTGTTCTGCTACCGCATCGCGCGCGAACTCGGCTCGCTCGCGGCAGCGGCGGGTGGCCTGGAAGCCCTGGTCTTCACCGGCGGCATCGGCGAGCACTCGGCGGTCATCCGCGAGCGCGTCTGCGCACTTTCCGCATGGCTCGGCATCGACATCGACGCCGCTGCCAATGCCGAAGACAAACTGCGCATCGACAGCCCCAAGAGCCGCGTCGCGGTAGCCGTCGTGCCGACCAACGAGGAAGGCATGATCGCCCGCTATACGGCGGAAGTCTTGAATCTGTAAGCACCACCAACAATGCGGGCGCGCGCGGCGTGCCCTCACGGACATCTCTCGTGGGGGCACATTGCACGCGCCCGCAACGAATTCAAGGAGGAATAAATGGGCTACAAAGTCCCCGTCGGCATCTCGAACAAGCATCTGCACCTGTCGGATCAAGATCTCGCCGCGCTATTTGGCGCCGACCACAAGCTCACGCCGTACAAAGAGCTCGTACAACGCGGCCAGTACGCGGCCGAAGAGCAGGTCGACCTCGTCGGTCCCAAGGGTGTGTTCAAAAGCATCCGCATCATCGGCCCCACCCGCCCGCAAACGCAGGTCGAAATCTCCAAGACCGACGCGCGCGCCCTCGGCATGGACCCCCCGGTGCGCGAATCCGGCAAGCTCGCGGGCAGCCCCGGCATCAAGCTCGTCGGTCCCAAAGGTGAAGTCACGCTGGGCGAAGGCACCATCGTGGCATTGCGCCACATCCACCTGTCCCCGTCGCAAGCCGCCGAAGCGGGCGTCAAGGACAAGGACCTGGTGGACGTGAAAACCTACGGCACGCGCCCGGTGATCTTCGAGGACGTTCTCATCCGCGCCGGCGACGCGCATTTCCGGGAATTCCACCTCGACACCGACGAAGCCAACGCCGCGGGCCTCGCCAATGGCAATGAGGTGGAAATCGTCAAGAAATAAGGCAGCTTTCTGGTAGGCAACAAAAAACCCCGAGGGGGGACCCTCGGGGTTTTTATTGCGGACGGGCGCAACCAGCAACGCAAGCTATCTTTGCCGTTATTTTGAGGATTACCGCTTGACGAAGTGGTGTGCGGCAGATTGTGCCGGCGCATCGGAAAGCGACGGATTGGCAAGCGCAATCAAACATGCCCGTGCGCCGCTCGTGTCCTGACTGTTCATCGTCCCCGGATTTTGTGTATTGCAAATATGGCGTTGCGCTGCTAAATTCACACAGCGTGTGACATATGTCACACGCTGTGTACATACGTAATTTACGTAATTTTCCTTCTGAACCCCGCCGACGCGTCCCTGTTCCACCCGCGTCCTGGAAGCTGCCATGACCCCGCACACCCCCTTCCATCGCGCGATTGCGCTCAGCGTCGCCAGCATCATGATCTGGAACCCGCTCTTTGCAGCGGCGGCGGAACTGGCGGTG
>JAIRXQ010000056.1 GCA_031268195.1 Azoarcus sp.
AGCGACGGCGTACTTCGCCAAGGCAGCAAAGTGAAGTACGCCTTCATCAAACGTCATCGTCGGCGCTGGCCGATCACGGTGCAATGCCCGGTTCTGAAGGTGAGCGTGAGCGGGTACCACGCACACATCAGGCGCGAGGCCAGCACGGGCGTCTTTCCGGTCACGCGCTGATGCTCTCCGCCCGCGGCCGATATGCATGCGATGGCGTTGGTGAAAAGAGCCACAAAAGGGTAAACCCCTAAATGCGACCCTATGCGTACCCTTGTCCAGAGGGCTAGAATGCGCGCCATCCACAGACAGACATAAAGCCCGTTCGCGCGGGCTTTATGTCTTGTGAACGTTCAGAAGGACAAATAATGGATCAGGATTTCATCGCCGCGGCGCTCGACTATCACCGCGCGCCGACGCGGGGAAAAATTTCGGTCGTTCCGACCAAGACCTTGACCAATCAGCGCGATCTGGCGCTGGCGTATTCGCCCGGCGTGGCCGCCGCGTGCGACGCGATCGTGGCCGATCCCGAACAGGCGCGCGAGCTGACCAGCCGGGGCAATCTGGTGGCGGTGGTCACCAACGGCACGGCGGTGCTCGGTCTGGGCAACATCGGCGCGCTCGCTTCCAAGCCGGTGATGGAAGGCAAAGGCTGCCTTTTCAAGAAATTCGCGGGCATCGACGTGTTCGACATCGAGCTCGACGAGAAAGACCCCGACAAGCTGATCGAGGTCATCGCCGCGTTGGAGCCGACGCTCGGCGGCATCAATCTCGAAGACATCAAGGCGCCGGAGTGCTTCTACATCGAGCAGAAATTGCGCGAGCGCATGAAGATCCCGGTTTTCCACGACGATCAGCATGGCACGGCGATCATCTCGGCGGCCGGACTCATCAACGGTTTGAAGGTCGTCGGCAAGCAGATCGGCGAAGTCAAGCTGGTCTGCTCCGGCGCGGGCGCGGCGGCCGTTGCCTGCCTCGATCTCATGGTGGGGCTTGGTCTGAAGCGCGAAAACGTGTTCGTCTGCGATTCGCGCGGCGTCATCTACGAAGGCCGCGAAGCGAACATGGAGCCGACCAAGGCGCGTTATGCGCAGGCGACGGAGGCGCGCACGCTCGGCGAGGCCATCGAGGGGGCGGATGTGTTTCTGGGGCTGTCCAAGGCAGGGGTGCTCAAGCCGGAGATGGTCAAGAAGATGGCCGAGCGCCCGCTCATTTTCGCGCTCGCCAATCCGACGCCGGAGATCCTGCCCGCCGAGGCCAAGGCGGTGCGGCCCGATTGCATCGTCGCCACCGGCCGTTCCGACTATCCGAATCAGGTCAATAACGTTCTCTGCTTCCCGTTCATCTTCCGGGGTGCGCTCGATGTGGGGGCGAACACGATCAACGAGCCGATGAAGCTTGCCTGCGTCAAGGCGATCGCGGAGCTGGCGCAAGCCGAGCAAAACGATGTGGTGGCGTCGGCCTACGGCGGCGAAGAGCTGACTTTCGGCCCCGAATACATCATCCCGAAGCCGTTCGATCCGCGTCTCATCATCAAGATTGCACCGGCGGTGGCCAAGGCCGCGATGGATTCCGGCGTGGCGCGGCATCCGATTGCGGATTTGCGTGCCTACGCGGCGAATTTGAGCGATTTTGTTTATCAATCCGGCATCATCATGCGCCCGGTGTTCGCCACCGCCAAGAAGGTTGCGCCGGAGCTGAAGCATGTGCTCTACGCCGAGGGCGAGGATGAGCGCGTCATTCATGCCGTGCGCGAAGTTACCGAGGAAGGGCTGGCCCGCCCGGTGCTCATCGGACGGCCCACGATGATCGAGTCGCGCATCCGCAAACTTGGCCTGAACCTCGTGGCCGAGCGCGATTTCGATGTCATCGATCCCGAAACCGATCCGCGCCACCGCGAACTGTGGCGTGAGTATTACGGTCTGATGTCGCGCAACGGCGTCACACCCGATCTCGCCAAGGTGCGCGTGCGCTGCGATGCCACGCTGTTCGGCGCGCTGCTGCTGCGCAAGGGCTACGCCAGCGCGCTCGTGTGCGGCACGGTCGGCACCTACGAATATCACCTGCAACATGTGCGCGACGTGATTGGGCTACGCGCTGGCGCGCGCCAGTTCGCGGCGATGGATTTGCTGATGCTGCCGCGTCGCGTGCTGGCGATCGCGGACACGCACGTCAATGAAGATCCGAGCGCCGAGGATGTTGCCGACATTGCGCTGATGGCCGCCTCCGAGTTGCGCAGCTTCGGGCACGAGCCGCGTGTGGCGCTTCTGTCGCATTCCAATTTCGGCAGTTCGCAATCGGCCGCGGCCCGCAAGATGCGCGCCGCGAGCGAAATCCTGCGCACGAGCGCCCCCACGCTCGAATGCGACGGCGAGATGTTCGCGGACGTGGCGCTGTCGCCGGACATTCGCGCCAAGCAGCATCCCGACTCGACCCTGAAAGGCGAAGCCAATCTGCTGGTGATGCCCAATCTGGATGCGGCCAACATTTCCTTCAATCTGTTGAAGATCGCCAATTGCGATGGCGTCTCTGTCGGTCCGATCCTGCTCGGCCCCGCCAAGCCGGTGCACATCGTCACCACATCGGCTACCGTACGGCGGCTGGTGAACATCACCGCGTTGGCGGTGGTGGATGCGGCGACGCTGCGCAGCAAGGAAGGCGGCAGGTAGACAGGCCGCACAAAGGGCCGCACAGAGGGCCGCACAGAGGGCCGCACAGAGGGCACAAAAAACGCCGTCCGCCCGTGAGGGGGAGGGCGTTTTGCAGCGATACCATGCCAATGGCGGCCCACGCCTTGCCCGCCCGTGTCTCGACCATGATGCGCGCCTGAGTATCATCATTGCCAACGAATGTGCGCGGCAGGGCGGGCGTCCCGGCGGTGATTTTCATGCCCGAGTCACGCGCGAGCGGAATCGTCAGGTGAGCACACCCGCAAGCGATTCGCTTCCCTCGGTTAGAATGCGCCGATGAATTCCACCGCTTCCGCTGCTGCCGCCCCGGCCGACTCCCCCCGCTTCATTCACTTGCGTCTGCACACCGAATTTTCGGTCACGGACGGCATCGTTCAGATCGATCACGCGCTCGATGCCGCTGCCGCCGACGGGATGCCCGCGCTGGGGATTTCCGATCTCGCCAATCTGTTCGGCATGGTCAAGTTCTACAAGAGCGCGCGCGCAAAGGGCGCGAAGCCCATTGTTGGCGCGGATGTCTGGATCGAGGGTGAGCGCGGGCGGGAGACGCCGGCGCGAGTGTTGTTGATCTGCCGGCATCGCGCCGGTTTCGGGCAGTTGTGCGAGCTGCTCACACGGGCGTGGATGGAGAACAAGGCGCACGGATGCGCCATGCTGAAGAAGGCGTGGTTCCGGGACGGCGCGGCGAGCGGGTTGCTGTGCCTGTCGGGGGCGCTCGAAGGCGATGTGGGGCGCGCGCTCGCGCAGGGCAACGCGGCGCTGGCATCGACGCTGGCGCGCGAATGGGCGGAGCTGTTCCCGGGGGCCTATTACATCGAGTTGCAGCGCGCCGGGCGAACGCAGGATGAAGCATACGTGCGGCAGGCGGTGTGGCTGGCGGGCGAGATGGGTTTGCCGGTGGTGGCGACGCATCCGGTGCAGTTTCTGCGCCGCGAGGATTTCGAGGCGCACGAGGCGCGGGTGTGCATCGCGCAGGGCTACGTCCTCGCGGACAAACGGCGGCCGCGTGAATTTAGCGTCGAGCAGTATTTCAAGACGCAGGATGAGATGTGCGCACTGTTCGCGGATATCCCGGAGGCGCTGGCCAATGCGGTGGAGATCGCGCGCCGCTGCTCGCTCACCGTGCAACTGGGCAAGAACTTCCTGCCGCTGTTTCCGACGCCGGACGGCGTGGGCCTCGACGATCATCTCGCGCGCGAGGCGCAAAAGGGGCTGGCAGCGCGGCTGACGCAGCGCTATCCGGATGCGGCGGAGCGTGAGCAGCAGCGGCCGCGCTACGAGGAACGGCTGAAGTTCGAGCTCGATACCATCGTCCAGATGGGTTTTCCGGGCTACTTTTTGATCGTGGCCGACTTCATCCAGTGGGCGAAAGCCAATGGCGTCCCGGTGGGGCCGGGGCGCGGTTCGGGGGCGGGCTCCCTGGTCGCTTACAGCCTGCGCATCACCGATCTCGATCCGCTCGAATACGCGCTGCTGTTCGAGCGCTTCCTGAATCCCGAACGGGTGTCGATGCCCGACTTCGACATCGACTTTTGCCAGGACAACCGTTATCGCGTCATCGAATACGTGCGCGAGCGCTACGGCAAGGAGGCGGTGAGCCAGATTGTCACCTTCGGCACGATGGCATCCCGGGCGGTGGTGCGCGACGTGGGGCGTGTGCTCGATCTGCCTTACGGGCTGTGCGACCGGCTCTCGAAGCTGATTCCGCTCGATGGGCCCAAGCCGGTGGCGCTCAAGCGCGCCTGCGAGATGGAGCCGCAGATTGCCGAAATGATGGCCGATGCCAACGATGGCGAATCCGTGCAGAAATTGTGGAGCCTGGCCGAACCGCTCGAAGGGCTGACGCGCAACATCGGCATGCATGCGGGCGGGGTGCTGATCGCCCCCGGCAAGCTCACCGATTTTTGTCCGCTCTACATCGCGGACGGCGACGAGGCCACGCCCGTGTCGCAGTTCGACAAGGACGATGTGGAGGCGGTGGGGCTGGTGAAGTTCGACTTCCTCGGTCTGCGCAATCTCACCATCATCGAACTCGCGCTCGATTACATCGAACGGCTCGAAGGCGCGCGCCCCGATCTGATGAGTCTGGGCTTTCGCGATCCGGCAACCTACCAGATTCTGCGCGAAGCCAACACTACGGCAATTTTCCAGGTTGAATCGGACGGCATGAAAAAGCTCCTGAAAAAGCTTGCGCCAGACCGTTTCGAGGACATCATCGCCGTGCTCGCGCTCTACCGTCCGGGGCCGCTCGGCTCTGGCATGGTCGATGACTTCATCCTGCGCAAGAAAGGCCAGCAGGGCATCGATTATTTCCATCCCGATCTCAAAGCCTGTCTGGAGCCGACCTACGGCGTCATCGTGTATCAGGAACAGGTGATGCAAATCTCGCAGATCATCGGCGGCTATACCCTCGGCGGGGCCGACATGTTGCGGCGCGCGATGGGCAAGAAAAAGCCGGAGGAGATGGCCAGGCACCGCGGCATCATCGCGGAGGGGGCGCAGAAAAAGGGCTACAGGCCGGAGCTGGCCGAGCAGTTGTTCGATCTGATGACCAAGTTCGCGGAATACGGTTTCAATAAATCGCATACCGCCGCCTATGCGGTCGTCACCTACCAGACCGCGTGGCTGAAGGCGCATCACGGTGCGGCTTTCATGGCGGCGACGATGTCCGCCGATCTCGACAACACCGATACGATCAGGATATTCCACGAGGATACGCTGAAAAACGGCATCGCCGTGCTGCCACCGGACGTCAACGCCTCCGACTACCGTTTCGTGCCCGTCGACCGCAAAACCATCCGCTACGGGCTCGGCGCGGTCAAGGGCGTGGGCGAACCCGCTGTGCGGGCGATTCTCGCCGCGCGCGAAAAAGGAGGCGAGTTCTGCGATCTGTTCGATTTTTGTGAGCGCATCGACCGGCGGCAGGTCAATCGGCGCGTGCTTGAAGCCCTGATCCGCAGCGGGGCGATGGACACGCTGCCCAAACACGCCGGGCGTGACCGCGCGCAGATGATGGCCAGTGTCGCGCTGGCGATGGAGGCCGCCGAACAGGCCGCCGCCCATGCCCTGCAAGGAGGGCTGTTCGATGCCATGCCGGAAGCGGCGGGCGCGCCAGTCGAATTCGTCGCCGTGCGACCGTGGAGCGAGCGCGAGCGCTTGAAGGAAGAAAAACTCGCCATCGGCTTTTTCCTCTCCGGCCATCCGTTCCATGCGGTCGAGCAGGAAGTGCGCCACTTCGTGCGTCAGCCGCTCTCGAAGCTCGCCGCTTCGCGCGATCCGGTGACGCTGGCCGGGGTGGTGATGGAGGTGCGCACCAAGATGAGCGCGCGCGGCAAGATGGCTTTCGTGCTGCTCGACGATGGCAGCGAGCCGCGCGAGGTCACGATCTACAGCGAGGTGCTGGAGGCCAACCGCGGCAAGATCGAGGTCGACGAAGTGCTGGTGCTCGAAGGCAGCGCGCGTGAGGACGAGTTTTCCGGCGGCCTGCGCATCGTTGCGGATCGTCTGGCGACGCTCGGCGAGGCCCGTGCCCGCCACGCACGCGGCCTGCGCCTGAGTCTCGACGGCAGCAAGATCAACGGCGAGGCCGGGGCCACGGTGGCCCGCCTGTGTGCACTGCTCGCACCGTTCAGGGGCGGCGCTTGCCCCGTCCTGGTCAGCTACCGCAACGCCCGCGCCGCGGGCGAGGTGACGCTCGGCGGGCAATGGCGCGTGCGGCCCGACGAGGAACTGTTGCAGGGCTTGCGCGAATGGTTGCCGCCGGAAGCGGTAGAGGTGATCTATCCCGACTGAGCGTGAAAAATGCATCCAGCCCCGGCGTGCAATGCGTGTCGGGGCTTTTTTTATCGTTGTGACTTAAATCATGGTTGCAGGGCAGCAAATCATTCGTGGTATTCGCAATACGTGATTTTTTCGTTTGGAATCTCTCTATACGAAACTTAAATTGAAAAGTAGCTTAATTTTGTGTCGGTACATATGTGGTTTTATCTGCTTGACGAAGATTTGTTGACTTGGACTGATGGGAGGGTGTTATGAGTGAAAACCGTAATAGTGTTAACCGCAAGCTAGTGATGCTGGTTGACGATAATCCTGCAAATTTGATGGTCGGAAAAGAAAATCTTGCCAGCGATTATCGTGTGTTGACCATGCCTTCCGCTGCCAAAATGTTTGAAATGTTGGGGAAGCATACGCCGGAACTGATTTTACTCGATGTCGACATGCCGGAAATGAACGGTTACGACGCGATCAGGAAGTTGAAGGCCGATCCGGGCACGACCGACATTCCGGTGATTTTCCTCACTGCAATGAGCGATGCCGAGCATGAGCTGCAAGGCTTGAGCCTGGGCGCGATCGACTACATCAGCAAGCCATTTTCCGCGCCCTTGCTGAGGAAGCGCGTCGAGGTGCATCTGCTGGTGGAGTCGCAGCGGAAGGATCTCAAGGAGTACAACGACAATTTGCAGGAAATGGTTGCAGCCGGGATGCGCACCGTGCTCAAGCTGCAAAACAAGGTATTGCGCGCAATGGCGGAATTGGTGGAAGGACGCGATACCGCGACGGGAAACCATATCGAGCGTACCCAGCATTGTCTGGGAATATTGCTCACCGCCATGATCGAATCGAACGTGTATCCAGAAGAAGTAAAAAAATGGAATGTCGAATTGCTGTTGCAATCGTCGCAATTACACGATGTCGGTAAAATAGCGATTCAAGATAGTATCCTCAAGAAGCCCGGCAAGCTGACCAAAGAAGAGTTCGATGAGATGAAAAAACACGTCATATATGGCGTCGAATTCATCGAGAAATTGGAAGAGGACGAGGACGACAGTCTTTTCCTGAGATATGCCAAGACTTTCGTTGCTTTCCATCACGAAAAGTGGGACGGCAGCGGCTATCCGTACAGCCTTTCCGGGCAGAACATTCCCCTGCTCGGCCGCCTGATGGCCATCGTCGATGTCTATGAGGCGCTCACGTCCTCGCGTCCGTACAAAGATCCGTTCGACCACGGAACCGCCGTCCGCATCATCCGTGAAGGCAGGGGGACGCATTTCGATCCGCAGCTGGTGGATGTCTTCGAGCGTTGCGCGGGTGAGCTGCGCAGGCTGCCCGGCGACCACAATGCCGCGGGCGAAGAGGGCCACGGGCTCGCATCCTGAAGCTGCGCAAGGCTGTAAGAGAGCACAAAACGAGACTGTAAGAGAGAACAAAAATATGACAACAACAATCGCACCCGCCCGCCATTTTTTCGTCGTCAATCCGATCTGCTTCCGTCGCCGCCAGGACATGGACGATGTGATCGGTGGCATTCACCACTTTTTTGCCGCGGCCGGATCGCAGGCCAAGCACGTGGAGTACGCCGTGCATGTGTCGCGTTTTCCGCGCGACGCCATCGGCGCGATCCGCCGTTACGCCAACTCCTTGCCGGAAGGCGCGCCGCTCAGGGTTTATGCGGTGGGCGGCGGCGGCACCCTGTTCGATTGCCTGAACGGGGTCGTCGGCTTGCCGAACGCGGAACTGGGCTCGCTGCCCTACGGCAAGGAAAACAATTTCTATCGCGGATTCAACTGCCCGGATGTGACGATTTTCCGGGCGCTCGACGTACAGACGAGCGCAGCCTCGGTGCCGATGGATACACTGCATTGCGGCAGCAACCATTCTCTGAGCTACTGCCTGATCGGGTTGGAATCGGTGGCCAATGCCAGGGCCAAGATGATGTACGAACAATCGATGTGGATGCGCCATCTGCTGCCGTCCCTGAGGCGTCTGCTTCAGGTCGGCTACGGTCTGGCCGCGATGTGCTCCCGCAACGATGTGTCCAAACAGGATTACCAGATGTGGGTAGACGATGAGGAATGGAGCGGGCGGTATGTCAGCATCAACATCGCCAACAGCCCGTGGTTCGCGGGCGGCCATCGCGCCGTGCCAGAGGCCGACCCTGCCGACGGCCTGCTCGATGTGCTGATGAGCAGCGTGAAGAAAAAGATGCAAATGCCGTACGCGATGTGGCAATACATGCGCGGCAGCCATAACCTCCATCCGGAATTCTTCTCCCACAAGCGGGCGAAGCGGGTGTTTGTTACCTCTGGCAATCCGCTGGTGCTCGATCTCGACGGCGAGGTTTTCTACGACAAGCACATCACGGTGGCAGTCAAGCCCGCGGCAGTGCGGGTCATCGCGCCGGTGGTTGCGGAGGTACCGAGCCATGAATGAGCCTGGAATCCACAAGGGCAGCGGTTATTTTCTCCGCGCGATCATGCTGATCGCGGTTACCATCGTCGCGGCCTTGCTGCTGTGCCTGACGATGGCGAATACCGGCCGCCACATCATGCTGCTCTCGATGGGGGCTTCGCTGGCGATGCTGTTCGTCATCGTGCCCACGATACGTTATCTGTCCCGCCGTTTCGGAAGCGATGGCGAGGGCGGCTATTACTACGCCACCAACCTGTTCGCGTTTTTCTGCAACATGATTCTCGTCAACCTGCGCATGCCGCAATACGTGGCGGCGGAAATGTGGGGCGAGGTCACGTCTCTGATCATTTCCTGCCTGATGCTGGTGGTGGTGATGGCGATCCTCATGCGCCTGCTGCGCAGCATCGCCGCCCTGGCCTTCGCGATTCCGTTCGTTGCGGTGCTGGCGCTCGTTTCCGGCAATCTGCACGTGGGCGGACAGTTTTATTTTTTCACCTGCCTCGTGTGCGTGACCGGCGTTGCCGCCATCTATTGCTGTTACAAGTCGCTGCTCTGCCTGATCGTTGCCGCCAACGTCATCGTCCTTGCGCTGGTGTCCAATGACGCGCCAATAATGGGGCCGGATATGCCGGTCGAACGCGTGCTCATCGAATGGGGGCTGGCGGTCTTCGTCATGGTGCTGTTCCTGATGCTGGTGCGCTTTGCCTCCGACAAGAACCAGCGCTCGGCGCAGGCCGAGAAAGCGTTCTCCACGCTGATGGCGACCACGCCCAACATCACTGCGCTGGTCGACAACATGAACTGCGTCACTTATATGAGCGAGCCGATGGCCAAGCTCGCCCATATCGAAAGCACGGAAATGGCCGTCGGTCGTCCGTTGATCGACCTGTTCCACCGCATGCACATGAAGCTGATGATCAGCAACGCGCTGGAACACGACGGCTATTTCGAGGACGGCCTCGACATCGAGGAGGACGGCGAGACATGGCACTACCGCATCGTCTCTAACCGGCTCAGCGACGCAGGCGGGCGTTTCATCGACATCAGCGAGGTGACGCCGCTGGTGGAGGCGCGGCTGGAGGCCGAACGCGCCAACCGCTCCAAGAGCGCCTTCCTCGCCAAGATGTCGCACGACATTCGCACGCCGATGAACGCCATCATCGGCATGAGCGAATTGATCCTGCGCGAAAAGGTTTCCGACACCGTGCACTCTCATGCCGCCGACGTGAAAACGGCGGGTACCAATTTGCTGTCGCTCATCGATGACATCCTCGATTTCTCCAAGATCGAATCCGGCAAGATGGAAATCGCCCCGGTGGAGTACAACCTCGGTTCGCTGCTGCACGATGTCATCACCATCATCAAGATGCGTCTGGCGGAAAAGCCGGTGCGCTTCTCCGTGCATGTCGACAGCCGCCTGCCCGCAGTGTTGATCGGGGACGAACTGCGCATCCGCCAAGTGCTGCTCAATCTCTTGAGCAACGCCGCCAAATACACCCGCAAGGGCCACGTCTGCCTCGAAATTGGCGGCGAGTCGCTCGAAGCGGGCACGATAAAAATCCGCTGTACGGTGCGCGACACGGGTATTGGCATCAAGAAAGAAGATCTTGCCCGGCTGTTCAGCGATTTCGTGCAGGTCGATACCGTCCGCAACAAGGGCATCGAAGGCTCCGGCCTTGGGCTGGTCATCACGCGCAACCTCCTGCGCCTGATGGGGGGCGACATCGAAGTCGAAAGTCTCTACGGCGAAGGCAGCGTGTTTACCGCGACCTTCCTGCAGTCCTACAGCGAATATCACCGCTTTGCGGAAGTGCACGAGCCGGAGACGAAAAGCGTGCTTATCTACGAACAACACCGCCGCTACGTCGATTTCGTGCAGGCGACGGTCGAGAACCTCGGCGTGTATTGCAAGCGTGTGCGCAGCCACGAGGAATTCATCGCGGAACTCGATGCGCGCGACTACGGCTTCATTTTCGTGCCGCGCAACCTGATGGCCGAGGTCATCGGCGAGGCGAAACAACGCCATCCCGGCGCCACCCCGGTACTGTTCGACGCCGAGCCGGGCGAGCACATGCCCATGCCCTTCGTGCGTGCGCTCATCATGCCGACCTACGCGCCGTCGGTGGCCAACATCCTGAACGGGCTGGCTGACAATCGCCATTACGCGCAAAACAACGAAAACCACATCCGCTTCATCCTGCCGAAAGCGCGCGTGCTCGTGGTCGACGATCTCGCCACCAACCTGCGTGTTGCGCAAGGCTTGATGGCCGCCTACGAAATGAAGATCGACTGCGCCACCAGCGGTCTCGAGGCGCTGGATAAAATCAGCCGCGTCCGCTACGACGCCGTGTTCATGGATCACATGATGCCGGACATGGACGGCGTGGAAACCACCGCCGCCATCCGCGCGATGGGCGCCGAGGACGATTACTACACGCGGGTGCCGATCATCGCGCTGACGGCCAACGCCATCTCCGGCATGCGCGAAATGTTCCTCGCCAGCGGCTTCAATGACTTCCTCTCCAAGCCGATCGAAATCGCCAAGCTCGACGACATTCTGGAGCGCTGGATACCGCGGGAAAAACGGGCCGAGGCGCCCTGCGCGAAGGCGATGGAAACCGGCTCCTACCTGCCTGAGATCGCGGAAATCGACATTGCTTTCGGGCTGGCGCAGGTCGGTGGCTCCAGCGCGAGCTATCTGAACCTGCTGGAAGTTTTCCACCACGATGCCGAATCGCGTCTGTTGGATCTGGCACGGCCGCTGGAAGGGGATTTGAAGCCTTTCACGACCAACGTCCACGCGATGAAAGCCGCGCTCGCCAACATCGGCGCGCAAGAATTGTCGCGCATCGCCGCTTCACTGGAAGCCGCCGGGCGACAGGGCGATATGTTGTACATCGAGCAACATCTGGGTGCTTTCCGTGTCTGCCTGGCCTCCCTGAACGGCAAGATCTCCAAGGCGCTCGCCACTGCCGCGCTGAACCGTGAAGAACGCGCGACCGATGGCGATGCGCAGCGAGAGCAGGAAGCCTTCGAGTGCCTGAAAGCAGCCCTGTCGGCGGATGATCTGGACGGCATCGATACGGCGCTCACGGCCCTGCACGCACTGCCGCTCGATGCCACACGCCGTGAAGCCGTCTCGAAGATCGCCCAGTTCGTACTGCTGTCGGAGTTCGATGAAGCGACGCGGGTGCTGAATACGGTGTGAGGGGCGTTCGGTGTGAGGGGCGTTATTTCCCGGAGGCTTCGTCCCGCAGCCGCGCATCGAGCGCGGCCAGCCGTTGCGGCGTGCCGACATCCACCCAGCGGCCGCGATAGTGTTCGCCGCTGACGCGATCTTCCGCCATCGCCGCGCGGAGCTGCGGCGCGAGGCGGGCGTGCTGGCCCGCTTCGATATTGGCGAAAATTTTCGGATGATAGGCGGCCAGCCCGGAGAAAGTCAGGCGCGGTTCGCGGCCATCGAGCACGCGACCGTCGAGGAGCGCGAAGTCGCCCTGCGGGTGATGCTCGGGGTTGTCGATCAACAGCAAATGGGCAAGATCGCCGGTGGCGGAGAGGGTTCCGGCTTTGGCGGCCAGCGCCTTGAGATCGGCATCGCAGAACACGTCGCCATTGATGACCACGAACGGATCGTCGCCCAGAAACTGCATGGCCTGCCGGATGCCGCCCGCCGTCTCCAGCGCGCCCGGCGGTTCGGGCGAAAAACGGATGTGGACGCCGCAGGCCGCGCCATCGCCGAGCGCGGCTTCGAGCATGTGGCCGAGGTGGGCGTGGTTGATGACCAGATCGACGATGCCCGCCGCCGCCAGCCGTTCGATGTGGCGCACGATCAACGGCTTGCCCGCGACGGCAAGGAGTGGCTTGGGGCAGGTGTCGGTGAGCGGCCTCATACGTTCGCCGCGGCCGGCGGCAAGGATCATTGCTTTCATCGTGTCATGTCAGTTGCGCCGTCAGCCAGAAAATGGCTGCCGACAGAAGCATGGCGGCGGGAAAAGTCAGCACCCAGGCAATGACGATGGCCCGGACGGTGCCGCTGTGCAGCCCGCTGCGGTTGGCAACCATGGTACCTGCGACGCCGGAAGAAAGTACATGTGTCGTCGACACCGGCAGGCTGTAAAGGTTGGCCGCGCCGATGGCGAGCGTGGCGGTGACTTGTGCGGCCATGCCCTGTGCGTAGGTCATGCCTTCCTTGCCGATGCGTCCGCCTACGGTGAGCACCACGCGCTTCCAGCCGATGATGGTGCCCAGCCCAAGCGCCATCGCAATGGCGATGATCACCCAGATCGGCGCGTATTCGGTGGTGGCGGTGAGCTCTTTGCGCAGCGCGTTGAGGTCGGCTTTTTCCTGCGCGTCGATGTGGGTGAGTTTGCCGACTTTGCGCGCCATGTCATCGAGGCAGAGCAGGTCGCGGCGCACCTGCACGCGCTGCGTGTCATCGAGCTGGGCGTAGTTCGCGATGCCTTTCAGGTTGCGCAGGAGATTGTCGATGGCCTCATCGGAGCGGGCTGTCGCGCAGTGATGGGGTTGCAGCGGGTTGCCCGGCTGAGATTGCGCCGGCGCATCGGCCTGTCCCAGCTGAGCCTGGTTGCGCTGGTAGAAACGCAGCATGTGCGCGGCGGCATCGCGCGTGCGTTCGATCCGATAGGGACTGGCGTTCAAGTCGAGCACGTAATGCGCGGGCACGAAACAGATCAGCACCAGCATGATGAGTCCGACGCCCTTTTGCCCGTCGTTGGAGCCGTGCACGAAACTCACCGTGACCGAGGTGATGACGAGCACGAGCCGGTTCCAGAACGGCGGCTTCTTCCTGAGCTTGCGCTCGATGCGCGCTTGCGGTGGCACATACATCTTGGGCGTGGTGTGCATGCGCGAAAATGGCTGCCAGCGCTTGAGCAAGATCAGGATCAGCCCGGCGACGGCGAAGCCGACGAGTGGCGAAATGACCAGCGACAGCACGATGTCGAGCGCCTTTTGCCAGTTGACGCCGTCCGCGATGGAGAAGCCGTTGAGCACCGCGTTGGTCATGCCGACGCCGAGGATCGAGCCGATCAGCGTATGCGAGCTGGAAGCGGGAATGCCGAGATACCAGGTGCCGAAATTCCACGTGATGGCGGCGGCCAGCAGCGAGAAGATCATCGCCAGCCCACGCCCGGTGTCGACGTTGATGAGTAATTCCACCGGCAGGAGGTGCACGATCGCATAGGCCACGCCGACGCCGCCGAGCAGCACGCCGAGAAAGTTGAACACCCCGGAGAGCATCACCGCGCGGTAAGGCGACATGGCGCGGGTGTAGATCACCGTGGCGACCGCGTTGGCCGTGTCGTGAAAGCCATTGATGACTTCGAAAGCAAGTACGAAAGCCAGCGCCAGCACGAGGCTGACGCCGATCCAGAGGCTTGGGATGCCAAAATATTCGAGCATGAAGACTTGCGGAGCCGTCCCGGTCAGAAAGTGAATCCGTGTTCGATCGGCTCCGGATCGAGCTTGTCGAGTAATTTGAGTAGCGGCCCGAAGTCGCGGTAGCGTTCGCAAACCTTGCGCAGATAGCGCATCAGCAGCGGCACCGAGGCGAGGTAGCCCGCCTTGCCGTCGCGGTAGTACAGGCGCGAAAAGATGCCAAGCACCTTGATGTGGCGCTGCACGCCCATCCATTCATAGTCGCGGTGGAACTCGTTGTAGTCGTGGTTCACCGGCAAACCGACCTTCTTCGCCATTTCCCAGTAGCGCGCGAGCAGATCGAGGGTGAACTCCTCGTCCCATTCGATATAGGCGTCCTTGAAAAGCGAGGCGAGGTCATAGGTGAGCGGGCCGTACACCGCGTCCTGAAAGTCGATGATGCCCGGATTGCCCTGCGCGAGCAGCATCAGGTTGCGCGAGTGGTAATCGCGGTGCACGAAAACCTTGGGCTCCGCGAGATTGACGGCGAGGATCTTGTCGAACGTGGCCATCAGCGTGGCTTCGTCATCGGCGCTGAGTTTCACCCCTTTGTGACGGGCGATGTACCAGTCCGGGAACAGCATCAATTCACGGCGCAGCAGTTCCTCGGAATATTCGGGCAGCACGTTCGGGCGGCTCGCGCCCTGAATGGCGATCAGCGCGCCGATGGCATCGGCGTAGAGGTGCGCGGCGGCCACCGGCATACAGTCGGGCGCTTGCAGCTTGCTCAGGTAAGTTGCGTTGCCGAGATCGGACATGAGCAGAAAGCCCTGTTCGAGATTTTGTGCCAGCACTTCCGGCACATGGACGCCGGTGGCGGCGAACAGGCGATCGACGGCCAGCCAGGGCTCGCAGCTCTCGTGCTCGGGCGGGGCGTCCATGACGATCAGGGTGTTGTGCCCCGCGGCGAGGGCAGGTGGTTCGCAGTCAGAAAAGTCGATGCGAAAATAGCGGCGGAAACTGGCATCGGCCGAGGCGGGCGTCAGCTCGAAGCGGGCGTTTGGCAAGGCTTGCCGCAACCAGTGCTGGAGTTGTTCGAGACGGGGCAAGGCGGGTTCTCCGCGTGGGTTCGTGTAGAATCGCGCAATTCTATCAGGCGGGTAGTTTTCGGTTCCGCAATTTGTTCGGAGAGGCTGATTTTGCAGGTTTCGGGGCTGGGGACGCGTATTCGGCTGCTACCGCTGCTGTTGTGCTGCATGTCGGGTGCTTTGTGGGCGGACTCCGTGCTGCAAACGCCTTCGGATCAGGCGACGGCGCGTAAACTGGACGCGGACGCGGAAGCGTCCGCCTGCCCGGATAACAAGCACACCGCAAACGAGACACAGGCGGCGCAAATGCCTCCGGCGCCGTCGACCGCCTGCAAAGCCGCCGTGCCGAAAGACAAATCCAGCGCGGAAAACGGAAAAAAGACGCCGCTGGCAAAGCGTGTCGTTGCCCTGGGCGAAGCGAAAAGCGGCGAAAGCGAAAGCAGCGGAAGCAAAAGCGGCGAAAGTGAAACGGAAGCGCCCGCGGCGGGGCCGCAGCTTCCCGCGGCGGGGTCGACCTCTGCCGTGCTGCGGCACATACTGGCTGCGGCGAGCGCAGCGGATTCCGCGCAGGCGCCCAATGCCACGACGTTGCAGGCGCCTGGCGAGACGCGCATCTCCGCCTTGCGCATCCACGGTACACAGTCGATCGACATGGTGGCCGAAGGCGAAGTCGAATTGCAGCGCGACGCGCTGACCCTGACCGCCGATCGCCTCACCTACCGCGACCCGACGGACGAAGTCGTCGCCGAAGGCAACGTTCGTTTGCGTCAGGGCGACAGCGCCGAGCTCTCGGGGCCGTCGGCCTCCCTGATCGTGGGGATGCGTACTGGCGAGTTCGTCGAACCGAAATACTCGATGAGCCGCGAGCGTCCGCCAAGCGAGGAGGGCGGTGCGCCGCGCCGGGTGTCGGGTAGCGGCCAGGCGGATTTGATCCGGCTCGAAGGCGAAAACCAGTACCGCGCCCGCAATGCGACCTGGTCGACTTGTGCCGCGCCGCCGGACTGGTACATCAAGGCGGGCGACCTGGAACTGGATTACGACCGCGAAATCGGCACCGCCCGCGACAGTACCGTGGTCTTCAAGGAGGTGCCGTTCTTCTGGCTGCCCTGGGCCGAATTTCCCCTCGTCGGGCAGCGCCATTCCGGACTGCTGCCGCCGACGATGGAGCAATCGACCAAGACCGGCTTCGGCCTGACCCTGCCGTATTACTGGAACATCGCGCCCAATTACGACATGACCCTGACCCCCCGCTACATGAGCCGCCGCGGGGTGCAGATGGGCGCGGAAGCGCGCTATCTGGGCGCGACTTACAACGGCACGATGCGGGGCGAATACCTGCCGCACGACCGCATCAGCGGCGAGAGCCGTTCGCTGGGTGCCCTGCAACACAGGCAATGGCTGCTGCCTTCCCTGTACGCCTCGCTCGATCTCAACGCGGTGTCCGACGACGCATATTTCGAGGACTTGAGCACGCGGGTGTCGATGTCCTCCAAAGTCAACCTGCTGCGTGAGGCTCGCCTGATCTATACCGGCGGCGGCTGGTGGAACGCTTCGTTGCTGGCGCAAAGCTACCAGACACTGCTGCCCGATCCCGAAGACCCCGACCCTGTGAAGACGCCTTACCGCCGCTTGCCCCAGGTGGCGCTCAATGCCACGCGCGCGGGCGAGTTTCGGGGACTGATCGGCCCCGGGCTGGATCTTGGCTGGCAAAGCGAATTCGTGCGATTCACCCATCCCGACGCCGACCGCGCCAATGCCTCGCGCTGGACGGCGTACCCGCAAGTGTCGTTGCCCTTGCGCTGGCCGGGTTTCTACATCACCCCCAAGATCGGCGTGCATCTGACCCGCTACGACATCGAGCGCGAGCAGGCCATGCCGGACATGCGCGAGCAGATCACCCGCAGCGCGCCGATCTTCTCGCTCGATACCGGGCTGACCTTCGAGCGCCAGACCAGCCTGTTCGGGCGCGATTACGCGCAAACCCTGGAGCCGAGGCTGTATTACCTCAAGGTGCCGTATCGCCGTCAGGATGACATTCCGCTGTTCGACACCAGCCGCTACGACTTCGGTTTTGCGCAAATCTTCAGCGAAAACCTCTACACCGGCGGCGACCGCATTGCCGATGCCAACCAGATCACCGCGACCATCACCACGCGCCTGATCGACTCATCATCCGGCACCGAGCGCCTGCGAGTGCTGCTGGGTCAGCGTTATTACTTCGACGACCAGCGCGTCACACTCAACTACACCGACGAACTCGGCAGCCTCCAGGATCTCGAAACCCCACGCACCAGCAAGCGCGCCGACATGCTCCTGGGCCTGGGCACGCGGGTCGGGCGGCATTCCATGATCGAATCGCTGTGGCAATACAATCCACGCGATTACCGGACGGAACGCTATACCGCAACCTGGCGTTACAACCCCAGCCATGCGCGCGCCTTCAACATCAGTTATCGTTACGAGTACGACATCCTGCGCGACATCGACATCTCCGGGCAGTGGCCATTGTGGGGGCAATGGCATGGCGTGGCGCGCCTGACCCATTCGCTCAAGGACAAACGCCTGACCGAAGCTATCGCCGGACTTGAATATAATGGCGGTTGCTGGGTGCTGCGCATGGGGGGGCATCGCTATGCGACGCGCGAGGATGAGTACAACAATTCTTATTTCCTGCAACTCGAACTCAACGATTTCACCAGCATCGGCACCGGGGGGAATGTGGTCAACATGATCAAGCGCAGCGTGCCAGGTTATGGCAAGATCAACGAATCCAGCGCCGACCAGTCGTTCGGGTACCAATGATGAGGCTCGCGTGTCGCGATTGCCGGTTTTTCCAATGAACTTCGGTATATTTTCCAGATGGGCATGATTCAATTCCAGAACAGGATGTTCGCATGCGCTGCCGCCATGCTCGTATGCGTGGCGTGGGCGCGTCCGGCGGCGGCGGTGGTCGACCGCATCGTTGCCATCGTCAATAGCGAGGCCGTCACCTCGTCCCAGTTGCGCGACCGTGTGGCGCGTGTGCGGGGCAACCTGCAAAAGCAGGGCGTGGAGCTGCCGCCCGTCGATGTGCTCGAACGCCAGATTCTCGAACAATTGATCGTGGAGCGGGCGCAGTTGCAACTGGCGCGCGACAGCACATTGCGCATCGACGACGCCATGGTCGAGCGCGCGCTCGGGCTCATCGCCGGCAACAACCGCATGAACGTCGAGCAGTTGCGCGCCAGCGTCGCCAAAGACGGCGTGTCCTGGGAGAAGTTCCGCGAGGAAGTGCGCACCGAGCTCACCTTGACCCGCCTGCGCGAATCGCAGGTAGACGACAAGGTGACGGTCAGCAACGCCGAAATCGACAATTTCCTGCGCAATCATCCCGATGCGATTTCGGGGGTCGAATACCGTGTCGCCCACATCTTGTTGCGCATTCCGGAACGTGCCACGGACGGACAGCTGGAGGCCGTGCGCGTGCGTGCGGAAGGCGTCTACAACCGCCTGCGCAACGGCGAAGATTTCGCCAAGGCCGCGGTCGACAGTTCGGATTCGCCCGACAATGTGCGCGGCGGCGAAATCGGCTGGCGCGACCGCGAACGCCTGCCTGGTCTGTATGCCGAAGTGGTGAGCAAGCTCCAGCCTGGAGAGATCTCCCAGCCGCTGCGCAGCGCCGCCGGGGTGCACATCGTCAAGCTGATCGACAAGCGTGAAGGGGCCGAGGACGCAAAAGCGGTCGAACAGACCCATGCCCGCCACATCCTCATCAAAACGACCGATGTCCTGACCGATGCCGACGCCATGGCGCGGCTCGACGGCTTGCGCGAGCGCATCGAGCACGGCGGCGATTTCGCCGAACTGGCGAAGGCCAGCTCCTCTGATTTGTCCGCCGTGCGTGGCGGCGACCTCGGCTGGCTGAATCCGGGCGACACCGTGCCTGAATTCGAGAAGGCCATGAACGCCCTGAAACCGAACGAAGTCAGCGCCCCGGTGCGTTCTCCGTTCGGCTGGCATCTCATTCAGGTACTGGAGCGGCGCACACAGGATATGAGCGAAGAACGGCGACGTAATGCCGCGCGCGCGATTTTGCGTCAGCGCAAAATCGAAGACGCTTACGAAGATTGGTTGCGCCAATTGCGCGACAGCACCTATGTCGAATACAGGCTGGAGTTGGAATGAGCAAGAGCGACAAGTCGCATTTGCCGGTACTGGCAGTCACGAGCGGGGAGCCCTCGGGCGTGGGGCCGGAGCTGTGTGCGCGGCTTGTCGAACGCAAATGGCCCGCCCGTCTGGTGGTGATCGGTGATGCCGAACTGATCGAGGAGCGTCTGGAACGCGCTGGCCACGCTTTGGTGGTGCGGCCCTGGCAACCGGACATGGAACCCGAACCGGGCGTGTTCGACGTGCTCAACCGGCCGCTCGTTTGTCCGGCGCTGACCGGCAAGCCCGATCCGCGCAATGCCATGTACGTGCTCAGCGTGCTCGATAGCGCGATCCAGGGCTGTTTGCAGGGTGTGTTCGACGGCATGGTGACAGCGCCGGTGCATAAAGGCGTGATTTGCGATGCGGGCATCCGTTTCTCCGGGCACACCGAATACCTCGCGGCCAAAACCGGCACGCCGCTGGTCGTGATGATGCTGGTCGGCGGCGGCATGCGCGTGGCGCTGGCGACCACGCATCTGCCGCTGGCCGAGGTGCCCAAGGCGCTGACGCAAGAGCGCCTTGGCCGGACGCTGGTGATTCTTTACCGCGACCTCGTGTCCAGTTTCGGCATTGCCCGGCCGCGCATTCTGGTGACGGGGCTGAACCCGCACGCGGGCGAAGGCGGGCACATCGGGCGCGAAGAAGTCGACGTCATCGTCCCGGTGCTCGAACACCTGCGCGCCAAGGGCATGGACGCGGCTGGACCGCTGCCCGCCGATACCGTTTTCGTACCCGATACCCTGCGCAGTGCCGATGCGGTGCTGGCGATGTATCACGACCAGGGCTTGCCGGTGCTCAAGCACGCGAGCTTTGGCGGCGGCGTCAACGTCACGCTCGGTCTGCCCATCGTCCGCACCTCGGTCGATCACGGCACCGCGCTCGATCTGGCCGGGACCGGCAAGGCGAATCCGGGCAGCCTGTTCGCGGCGGTCGAGCTGGCCATCGACATGGTCAACGCCAGAAGGCGGCGTGCGTGAGTGATGCGGGGGGCGTGGACGGCCACGTCGCCCGTCGCCGTTTCGGGCAGAACTTTCTCTCCGATCCCAATACCATCGCCCGCATCGTCTCGGCCATCCGTCCGCAGGCGGATGAAATCATGGTCGAGATCGGCCCTGGGCTTGGCGCGCTCACCGCGCCGCTCATCGGCGGCCTCGGCCATCTGCACGTGGTCGAAATCGACCGCGATCTCATCGCCCGCCTACATGAACGCTTCGATGCTGCCCAGCTGACCGTCCACGAAGGCGATGCATTGAAATTCGATTTCGCCGCGCTGGCCGGGGCGCTCGGCGCGAACCTGCGTGTGGTCGGCAATCTGCCCTACAACATTTCGACGCCGCTGCTTTTTCACCTCGCCGGCGTTGCGGATCACCTCCGCGACATGATTTTCATGCTGCAAAAAGAAGTGGTGGCGCGCATGGCGGCCGCCCCCGGCACGGCGGAGTACGGGCGATTGTCGGTGATGCTGCAATACCGTTTTCGCATCGGGCGGCTGTTCGACGTGCCGCCCGGCGCGTTTCGTCCCGCGCCCAAAGTGACCTCCAGCATCGTGCGGCTCTTGCCGCTGCCGCCCGAAGCGCGCAGGGCGAAAGATGAAGCCGTGTTCGGCCGCGTCGTTGCCGCCGCCTTCGGTCAGCGCCGCAAGACTTTGCGCAATACCCTGCGTGCATTTTTGGACGAAGACGATTTCGCCGCGTTGATGCTCGATCCGGGATTGCGCGGCGAACGCCTGGCGGTGGCTGACTACGTGGCGATCGCCAATTACTGTTGCGGCAGCAGACAGCGATAACGGCAAATGCCGGTCAAGAGCGGCATGAGCAGCAGGGACAGGACAAGCGCAACGCAAGGCGCAAACACATGTGCCGTTTCACCGAACAGCCCTGTCCACGCGAGCAGACCCGACACCAGCGAAAGCCACATGGCGGCAAGCGTCGCGTTGAAACCCCGCGACGGGTTCTGTTCGAGTCCACCGAGGCCCCAGGTCGACATTGCGCGGACTTTGTCGACCGCAAGGCTCGATGTCAGCGCGCCGATCCATGCCGCGGTGGCGATGCCGAGGATGCCCAACACTTGCCCAAAAGCGGCGAAGAAGCCAAGCGTCATCGACAATGCGGCGATGAACACGGTGAAGATCAGCCAGGTCAGACCGATGGGCCGGCTGTACGCGGCGCGATTGAAAAAGCCGGGCCGCGCGGGGGCATCGTGGTGCATGCTGTTCGTGTCGATCCTGATGTATGAAAACGCCACCAGCAGCGCAGTGAGCGCCGCCGTCAGCCCAGGCGGGCCCAGCACGTCACAGTACATGGCGAAATAGACGTACGGCGCGGTCAGCGCCATCGGCTCCGGTGTGGCGAGTGCCAGCGCCACGCGGACAAGGAGCGCGCCGCCCGCCATTTTCAGCATGGCGAACACGATCCAGCTCGGGCCGATGACGATCACCGCCGTCCACCAAACCCGCTGTTTTCCCGCCCAGGGCGGGGGCAGGAGGCGCAGGCAGCTCACCTGCCGGATGATTTGCGCGAGCAGGGGGAAAATGCTTGTCGAGGCGGCGGCAAAGAGCAGCATGCGAAAATCGTCGTTGTGCGCGTCTGGCTGTGCCAGCGCGGTGAAAGCGTTGCGAATCGCGGGCTCGTGCAGCGCAATGCCGACAAAAGGCAGAACGATCAAAAACAGCCACAACGGATGCGTCCAGTGCGGCAGGCGCGCAAGGCAGGAGATGGCGCGAATCGTGATCGGGAGAATGATGAGCGCTGCCAACGCATAACATAAAGGCAAAGGCCAGTCGACGATTATTCGCAGGGCAATGGCAATGATCGCGGCCTCTATTGCAAGAAATGCGAACATACAAGCCATATAAATAATCGCTGTTATTATCGTAATGTGCTGATCGGGACCTGTGCCGATCGCCAACGGATACATGTCAAATCTATAGCGGGCGATATATCTGGCGATGGAAAAGCCAAGCAGGAAAATAACCGTCCCAACAAATAGAATCGCCCACAAGGTATTGGCCAGGCCGTAATTCAATGCGAGGGCGGCGCCGATTGTCTCCAGCGCCAGAAACGACAGGGGGCCGCTCCCCGCGTCCGCCGTGTGGCTGGCCGGTTTCCGGGCGGTGGCGATTTCCGGTTTGAGCGACGGCAAAAAAAGGAACTTGATAAGCGATTGCATATGTTTATATAAGCAAATTATACGATTTGCTGTATGTCGGAAAGCACGTATAGCGGAAATCACGGATAAGTGATTCGCCTGCTTTATGCAGTATATCACATATTGTTATGTGCTTATGTATTACGGTTATTGCAAATAAAACGTAGATTTATAGCGTGGGAAAGCATATTGGGAGGGGCGAAATTTACTTATTTATTGACCAGATTTTTGCGCCGCAATAAAAAGACGGCATCCGCGCCACCGGGCGTCGGCAGCCATTTGAAAGGCAGTTCTGGAAAAGCATTTTCGACCAATTCGCGGTTATGGCCGATCTCGACCGCGAGGATGCCTTGTGGGTGTAAATGCTGCGCCGCATCCGAGATGAGTCGGCGCACGATGTCCAGCCCGTCCTCGCCCGCGGCGAGCGCCAGTTGCGGTTCGTGCAGATATTCGTCGGGCAGCGTAGCCATCGCATCGGCGGTGACGTAGGGCGGGTTGCAGACGATCAGATCGAACAGCCGTCCGCCGAGATTGCCGAACAAGTCGCTCTGCACGAGCTCGATGCGCTCGCCAAAGCCGTAATCGATGATGTTGCGCTCCGCCACCACGAGGGCTTCGGGCGAAACGTCGGCGGCGACGATGTCGGCGTTGGGAAAGGTGTCGGCCATCAGCACCGCCAGACAGCCCGAACCGGTGCACAGATCGAGCGCGGCCGTGACGGTTTCCGAGTCTTCGATCCACAAGGAGATGCCGTTGGCAAGCAGATTGGCGAAATAGGAGCGTGGCACGATGACGCGCTCATCGACATAGAAGCGGTAGCCGTTCAGCCAGGCTTCATTCAACAGATAGGCGGTGGGAATGCGGTCGCGGGCGCGGTGTTCGATGTTTTCGTAGAGCAACAGGCGTTCGTCGGCAGGCAGGCAGGCATCGAGGAAGGATTCCAGCCGCTCCAGTGGCAACGCCAACGTCGCGAGGATCAGCCACGCTGCTTCGTCATAGGTGTTGTCGACGCCGTGGCCGCAGAAAATCTCGGCGCGGTTAAAGCGGCTCACCGCATAGCGCAGCCAGTCGCGCACGGTGATGAGCTCCTCTGGCGGCGCCATGTCGTCGTGGCTGTGGTCATCGTCGTGATCGTGATCGTGGCCGGGGTGTTCACAAGCGCAGGCTGGATGTTCGTGTCCGTCACCGTTCATGCGGGTTCTCCGGTCAATAGTCGTTCCAAAACGCGGCGGTAGATGCCGGTCAGGGGAGCGATGTCACGTATGGCGATGTTTTCATCGATTTTGTGGATGCTGGCGTTCAGCGGCCCGAATTCCACCGTTTCCGCGCAGATGTTGGCAATGAAGCGTCCGTCGGAGGTACCGCCGCTGCTCGATAGTTGCGCCTCGACGCCGGTTTCGGCGCGAATCGCCGCGGTGAGCGCGGCCACCAGCGGTCCGCGCCCGGTGAGGAAAGGTTGGCCGGAGATCTGCCAGCGGATGACGTAATCGAGCTGGTGCCGCCTGAAAATCGCCTCGCTGCGTTCCTTCAGGCGCTCGGGGCTGGACACCGGCGCGAAGCGGAAGTTGAACAGCGCCGTGCATTCGCCGGGAATGACGTTGTTGGCCCCGGTGCCCGCGTGGATGTTGGAAACCTGACAGGAAGTGGGCGGAAAGAATTCGTTGCCCGCGTCCCATTCGGTCGCGACGAGTTCAGCCAGCGCTGGGGCGAGCAGGTGGATGGGGTTGCGCGCCCGCTGCGGATAGGCGACGTGCCCCTGCTGGCCGCGCACGGTGAGGGTGGCGTTGAGCGAGCCGCGCCGCCCGTTCTTGATGGTGTCGCCCAGGCAGGTTTCCGACGTCGGCTCCCCGACGATGCAGGCATCGAGCCGTTCGCCGCGTGCCTGGAGCGCCTCGACCACGCGCACGGTGCCGTCGACGGCCTCGCCTTCCTCGTCGGACGTGAGCAGCACGGCGAGGCTGCCGGAGTGATCGGGATGCGCGGCGAGGAACGCTTCGATGGCGGTGATGAAGGCGGAGAGCGAGGTTTTCATGTCCGCCGCGCCGCGCCCGTACAGATGACCGTTACGTACCGTGGGCGTGAAGGGCGGGCTTGTCCATTGTTCCGCCGGGCCGCTCGGCACCACGTCGATGTGCCCGGCCAGACAGACGAGCGGGGCGGTGGCGCCGCGCCGCGCCCACAGGTTCTTCACCCCGCCGCGGTCGAAGCGTTCGAGGCGAAAGCCGCACGCGGCAAGGCGCTCGCTCAGCACGCCCAGGCATCCGGCATCGTCCGGGGTCAGCGAAGGGCGGGCGATCAGCTCGATGGCCAACGCCAGAGCGGGATCGTTCGGAGGGGGTGCGGCATCATTCATGGCCGGGAGTGTATGCCGCGCTCACACGTCCGTGTTGAGATTGAATGCATCGAACGAGGAGGTCGGCTGCGTGTTCTCGAAATCGGGCACGCTCAGCACCACGTCGTCGTCGGCCTTCTTGCCGCGCCGCAACACGGTTGCGCCGCCGTTGTTGATGAGCCAGTGCAGGTTGGTGGGCGAATCCGCGCTGGCGAGCGCCACTTCGAGGGTGATTTTTTCTTCTTGATGGAGGTGATAGAGATCCTGCTCGAAGGTCTGCGATCCCGGCGCGAGGCTTTGTTCCATCGCCTCTTTGATGCCTGCGAGTTCGCCCATCTGGATCAAATCCGCAATGTGGCGCGTGTTCATCAGGATTTCCACGGCCGGGATCAGCTTGCCGTCGGGCCGCCCCACCAGCCGCTGCGAGATGACCGAGCGCAACGCCACCGACAGATCGAGGTAGAGCAGTTCGCGGTTCTCCAGCGGGAAGAAATTCACGATGCGGTTGAGTGCGTGATAAGCGTTGTTGGCGTGCAGCGTCGCCAGGCACAGATGCCCCGTCTGCGAGTAGGACAACGCCGCCTGCATGGTTTCACGGTCGCGGATCTCGCCGATCAGGATGCAGTCGGGCGCCTGCCGCATGGCGTTGCGCAACGCGTTGTGCCAGCTATGGGTGTCGATGCCCACTTCGCGCTGGTTGACGATGGATTTGTTGTGTTTGAATAAAAACTCGATCGGGTCTTCCACCGTCAGGATGTGGCCGGTGCGATTGCGGATGCGGTGATCGAGCATCGATGCGAGCGTGGTCGATTTGCCCGAACCCGTCGCCCCGACCACCAGCACGAGGCCGCGCTGTTCCATCACCAGCGCGTTGAGGATCGTCGGCAGCCCCAGATCCTCCGTGGTCGGAATCTTGCCCTGTATGTAGCGCACCACCACCGCCACCGAGTTGCGCTGCCAGAACACATTGATGCGGAAGTTGCCGAGATCCTGCCGTCCGAAGGAGAGATTGAACTCGCGCTCGCGCTCGAAACGCTCGATCTGCTCGGGCGTCATCATCTCGTAGATCATCTTCTGGATCATGGCCGGTTGCATGACCTGCTGGTTGACCGGCACGGAGATGCCCTGAATTTTGATATGAATCGGCGCTCCGGCGGTCACGAAGATGTCCGAGGCCTGTTTTTCGGCCATCAGTTCAAACAGCTTTTCAAAGACCACGGTGGCGGACTCCGGCAACGAGCGAACGAGACAGCCTTAAGTGCGCAGCAGCTCGTTGAGAGAAGTCTTGGCACGGGTTTTCGCGTCAACCTTCTTGACGATGACTGCGCAGTACAAAGCGCATTTTCCATCGCTTGAAGGCAACGAACCCGGAACTACTACCGATCCGGTGGGTACTCGCCCGTAGTGCACCTCGCCCGTTTCACGGTCGTAGATCTTGGTGCTCTGCCCGATGAACACACCCATCGACAACACCGAGTTTTCTTCCACGATCACGCCCTCGACCACTTCCGAGCGCGCTCCGATGAAAACGTTGTCCTCGATGATGACCGGCCCCGCCTGCACCGGCTCCAGCACGCCGCCGATGCCGACGCCGCCCGACAGGTGCACGTTCTTGCCAATCTGGGCGCAGGAGCCGACCGTCACCCACGTATCGACCATCGTGCCCTCGTCGACATAAGCGCCGATATTCACATAGGAGGGCATGACGACGACATTGCTGGCGATGAACGACCCGCGCCGCGCCACGGCAGGCGGCACGACGCGAAAGCCGCCTTCACGGAAACGCTCCGGCGTGTAATCCGCGAACTTGGTCGGCACTTTGTCGAAAAAATTGAGCGGCCCCGCGCTGGAGATTTCGTTGTCGCGCAGGCGAAAGGAAATCAGCACCGCTTTCTTGATCCACTGATTGACGAGCCATTGCCCGTCTTTTTTCTCCGCCACGCGCAAGGTGCCGGCATCCAGTCCGGCGATGACGGATTCCACCGCCTCGCGCACCTCGGTCGGCGCCGCGGCAGGGGAGAGCGCGGCACGGTTATCGAAAGCATCGTTGATGATTTTTTGGGTGTTTTGCATGAATGTTCCTGTAGGGGATCAAAGTTTTTTGCAGAAAGCGGCGATGCGTTCGGCGGCTTCCACACATTCGTCGTGGGCGGCCACCAGCGCGATGCGCACGAAACCCGCGCCCGGATCGATGCCTGCGGCTTCGCGGGCCAGAAAGCGGCCGGGCAGCACCGTCACATTGTATTCGGCATGTAGCCGCAGTGTGAAATCGGTGTCCGCGATAGGGGTGCGCGCCCACAGATAGAACCCGGCCTCCGGCTGCTTCACGCCAAGCCAGGGCGCGAGGATCGGCACCACCGCGCCGAACTTCTCGCGGTAGAGATGGCGGTTTTCGGCCACATGCGTCTCATTGCCCCAGGCCGCCGCCGAAGCCGCCTGCACCGCGGGGTTCATCTGGCAGCCGTGGTAGGCGCGGTAGAGCAGGAAGTTCTCAAGGATGCGCGCATCGCCCGCCACGAACCCGGAGCGCAGCCCCGGCACGTTGGAGCGCTTCGACAGGCTGTTGAACATGACGATGTTTTTATAGCTGTAGCGCCCGAGCTGGTGCGCCGCCTCCAGCGCGCCGATGGGACGGGCGTCGTCGTCGAAATAGATTTCGCTGTAGCACTCGTCGGCGGCAATCACAAAATTGTGCCGTTCGGACAGCTCGAACAGTCGCTTCCACTCCTCCAGCCGCAACACGCGTCCGCTCGGGTTGCCCGGCGAGCAGACGTAGACGAGTTGCACGTCGCGCCACGTCGCCGCGTCGATGGCATCGAAGTTGGAGGTGAAATTGTCCTCCGGCAAGTTGTTGACGAACACCGGCGATGCCCCGGCGAGCAGCGTCGCGCCTTCGTAGATTTGATAGAACGGGTTCGGGCAGACCACTTTCGCGCCGGGCCTGCTGCCGTCGAGCACGCACTGCGCGAAGGCGAACAACGCCTCCCGCGTGCCATTGACAGGAATGATCTGTGTGCCCGGATCGAGCGGCGGCAGCCCGTAGCGCCATGACAACCATGTGGCGATGGATTCGCGCAGCGCGGGCGAGCCGAGCGTGGTTGGGTAGGTCGCCAGCCCGCCGAGGTGCGCGGCCAGCTTTTCGCCAATAAAGCGCGGCGTCCGGTGCTGCGGCTCCCCAATGTAGAGCTTGATCGGATCGAACTTCGCGGGCGGCGTCACGCCAGCGAGCAGGCGGCGCAATTTCTCGAAGGGATAAGGCTGAAGGCGGGAAAGGTTCGGATTCACGACGGCGCTCCGGGGTGGAGAGATGGGCCAGAATACACTGGGAAGCCTGTGTAACGGATGCAAAAGCCACGGCGCTGGAGGGCTGGACGGTCATTTGCCAGGATCGCAAAATGCCGTTGCCGCTGGAAAACTGCGCGTGAAAACTCAGGACCAGCTTCTTTGGCGTTCATTAAAATGAAAAGGGGCGGTTTCCCGCCCCGTGTGTGATTGCCGGTGTGTTCGGCGACAGCGGTTTTATCTTATTGCCACCGTAAACAACGCGGCTCCGGTGAGCAGGCTGTATGCGCTTTGTTTACCCACGAGAATGTCGTTCGTGGGATCTATTTTTTCCATTTCCGCACAGACGATGTCGACTTGGCGTTGCAACCCGCCGATGAGTTGCTGGAAGCCGCTGGCGGTCATGGTGAGTTTTCCGGAAGCGTCTCTGATATCGGCCAGTGTGGAAAGCGAATCGAGCAGATTGTCCAGATTGCCCAGATCGAGCGCCTCTGCTTCCGCCGCGCCAGTGTCGTTGAAACACACAAACTCCCTCACGTCGAAGGCGTGATGTTTCATGGTTTTTCCCCCTCCCGTTTGTGCCTTATGGCACGTCATTCGACATCCGTTTGCCCATGAAAGCATGTGACAAAAGTCATGCTTTAAGGCTATTACACGAATGATTCTGCCGGCTGTGAGCGGGCCGAATACGAGAGGAGCCTGTCGAGTGCGTCGAAAGCGGCGCCAGGTTAGAGCTTCTTGATGGAATCCGCTTCGACTTCGAGCGAATCGCCCCAATCGCGGTCGACTTCGCCGCGTATTTCAACGGTATCTTGCGCGGTCACGGTTTGGCCGTGCCAAAGATCGTCGTCGATTTCGAGCACGATTTCGCCGCTCTGGTCGCGGAAGGCGTATTTTTCGTCGCCCAGTTTGCGCAGGATGCTGCCGCGCAGGACAACCTTGGTGTCATCGCGCAGCGTTCTGATTTCGGCGGCGGTGACGATGATGTCCTGCGCCTTGGCCTGTGCGGCGGGCGATTCGACAAAGCCGCCTTGTGCATGGGCGGCGGCGGGAAGCATGAAGGGCAGGGCCGCGAGGGCGAAGCGGGCAAAGCGGAGCTGCATGTGCTGTGTCTCCGAAGGTGGCGGGTAAAGCGATGCAAGGGTGAGGCAGGCGAAAGCCGACTTGGTTCCGCGGCAATTCGTCCGGATGTCGATCAATTTCAATTCCCTCGTTCCAGTACGAGCAAAGGGTCGATGCGCACATCGTACCAGTTCATGCCCCAATGCAGGTGCGGTCCGGTGGCGCGCCCGGTAGCGCCGACCGCGCCGATGAGCTGCCCCTGCTCGACGCGCTCGCCCACTTTCACGTCGATGCGCGACAGATGCAGGAAGTTGGAACTGATGCCGAAACCATGATCGAGCAACAGTGTGCCGCCGGTCAGGTACAAATCCGGCGCGGCGAAGGTGACGAGGCCCGCGGCGGGCGCTTTCACCGGCGTGCCATTGGGCGCGGCGATGTCCATGCCGGAGTGCGGCGATTTCGGCGTGTCGTTGTAGATGCGCTGATTGCCGAAGCGTCCGCTGATGCGGCCTTTCACCGGCCATACGAAATGCTGCGCGAAGTCGGTGCGCTCATCGTTGCGCTGACGGGCGGCGACGACCTGCGCCTGTTCGCGTTCGATGCGTTGCGCGAGGGCAGGCGGCGGGTTGACGGTTTGCGGCGGCACGCCCCGAATGTGCTCGATCGGCCAGTCGCGCGGCGTGACCGCGATGCGGATGTTCTCCCCGCCACCGTCCGGGCGGGTGACGGCAAGTTCGAGCGTCCCTGCCGCGTCGCGCCCCACGCCGAAGGCGACCGTGCCATCGCTGCTGACGAGCAGCGCCCGGGCCGCATACACAACCGTGCTGCCCGGCGGCACTTGACCGATGACGAGTGAGCCTTGCTGCACGCTGACGGGAAAGGTGCTGTGCACGGCTTCCTGCGCGGCGGCGGGCAGCGGTAAAGCCAGCGCCGCGCCCCAAAGCGCGAAGCGCACGACTGAACGAGGACATGGCATGAACGTAATCTCCTTCGAGCGAAGGGGCCACAGTTTCACGCGTCGCTCAACGTCTGGCAAGCCCGACGTCTGGCAAACCTTTGCACGGGTAAAGCCAGAGCAATCGGGTGATCGCTGTGTGACGAGTCCGTAGCTGATGAAGAGACGAGGCTGGCGAGGATCGGGCAAGGCGTTGAAGTGGGCAAAAAAACCATTGCGCCCCCCGTCTCCAAAGTAGTACGATGCCAACCAATTTTGACCTCTATCCAAACGTCCCTAATACATGACGGGTGACTTATGAAACAAGCACATACAATGCTTTCAGGATATTCAAATAGTCTACCACCCCCCCCCCCGCATTCCATTTGAATAACCGCCCCGCATCTGCGCCGCACCTCGCATCAGAGGCACGCAGCGCCCCCGGCTTTCTCCCGCCGCGCTGGATGCGCTGGATCGCGCGGCTACTGATCCTCACCCTCAGCACACAGCCGGTTCTGTCTTTCGCGCAAACC
>JAIRXQ010000065.1 GCA_031268195.1 Azoarcus sp.
TCCATTTTTTCCACCTCGGCCGCGTCCAGCCGCAATGGCGCGATGACGGAAATAAAATGCGCGTGCAACTGCAACGAACTGAAATAGCGCACGAAGAGGCGTTTGCCTTCGGCGCTGGCAATGCACGCCTTCATTTTGATGCTGGCGGCCTCGATACGGCGAAAATCGACCTTTGCCACCCGCGCGATGATTCTTGCGTTGGCGCCTCCCTCGTCGACCCTGACGATTTGCGTCCCGGACAGATTTGCTGGCATACGAGCAGCCCCATTGGCAAAAAAACCGATACCGGATATTCCCTTACCGGACGCTTTACGCTCCACTCCAAAATAGCCCGTTTTTTTAAAGATTTCGACGCCAGGGCATGCATTTGCCCAGCAGAGGATTGATCCCGGCCACAAAACAGCTATCGTTGCAACATGCGGCAGCTGGCCCCGCGTTTCACACCAGGCGAGCCCTTGACCTCCGTGCGACCGCCTGTGCGGTTCGCGTCCGCGCCGCCTTTCATGTGGCGCGAGGATTCCCGTTGGAGGCATGTTTTCGAGACGGCTGCATGGCCGTGCCGAAAACAGGTTTTTCCGACGGCCGCTGGCTTGCCGTCCGGGCGCATCACTCGCCCAAAGCCAGCCCTTGAACCACTGAACGCCGCCTTATCCGGACGCGCGTTCCATTATTCGACCCTCGCGGGGCGCTTCGCCCCGTCCAGGGTGCGTTGTGCCTTCCGCTCGATTGGAGGAGGCCACGATGCCGCAGTTATTCCAACGATCCCATGGCGCACCGTACACGGGAAGCGCGACCCTCGACGCTTTGCGTCTCTCATGCCTGGACGACACCGCTTCCGGGCCGGAAACGGATCGGAATGCGCCCGGCGACATTGCCTGGACAAATGAAGAAGTCGTGCGTCTGCATTGCCTGCTGCTCGGCGAGATTCGGGTACTGGCCAATCCGGAGGCGCCGCTCGACGAAATATTCGACGTCCTGTGCTGGATTTTCACGGAACCGGAAAACGACGAACGACCGTTCTCGTTCGCCTCATGCCTGCATGTCGCCGCATGCGATCCGGAATCCACGTTTCCGTTTTGCGGACGGGTACATCCAGACGATGTGCGCGATCTCATTCGCCAGCAACTGAAGAAATGGTTCGCGGCATCGCTCGCGCGTTACCCCGGGTGGGTCCGCGAAGCGATCCGCAAAAACCCGCTTTGGACAGCGATGCGGCTTGCGAGCGATCCGCAGTGCATCAACCGTCAATTGAGGCTTCAGAACATCCAGGGCAGCCTGTTTGCCTGAAACCTTTCCTCTTTTTCCAGCCGGGGACGCTCTCCCCGGCCATCTGAACAGGAAGCATCATGTCAACAATCAAAAATATCCTGCTCGTGTTGGCGCTTATCGTTTGCTACGGCATCGTCGGCAATATGGATTACGCCGACGAGATGGGCGCCGCGCACAGGACAGAAGACGCGCGCCTTCTTTGGCGCGACTGCGTGGCGGATGCCGCCCTGCGGGATATCACAAGCGCTACGCTTCCAGACGGACAAGCCCCGATCGGGGAACCTTGCATCGCCTTTCTTCGATAGGAGTACGGCATGTCCCCGCAAACACAAACTTCTCCGGTGACATTGCCGGCCGGTGACGCCAACGCCCCTGCCCTGATCGAGTTTCTGGTGAAGGAGAGCGAAGTATGCACGGGCAAGCCGGGACGCATCTTCGAGATCGCCGGCGCCGAACGGCTGAAATACCATGTGTATTGGCGCGACAATCAGTTCAAGGTCAAGCGCCTCGACGGCGAAGGCAATGCCATCAATACCCAATACATACCGGCCAGCCAATTCGCCAATCACAGCATCGTGGAAGCGCTGCTGCACGGCCAGCTCTACACCCGTTCAGTGAGCGCGCCTCGCTGAACCGCAAGCATCACGCCATGGGCGGAACCGCTCCGCCTATGGGAGCTGCCCGCCCTTTTTTTCGAGGAGCAATACATGCGACACGTTCAGATCCGCGTCAACGACAATGCCGGTCTCCGGCCATGAACGCGCAAACGTTCTCGGCGCGCGTCGAGGCCGTCAAGGCACGCGCTCGCGGGCATTGGCCCGCAATCCTGCTGCACCTGGGACTCGACGAGAAGATGATCGTCAGGCGCGCCAACATGCCTTGCCCGATGTGCGGCGGCACCGACCGTTTCCAATTCACCGACAAGTACGACGAGGGCAATTACCACTGCCGCCATTGTGGCCCCGGCGGCGGATTCAAACTCGCGCAAGCCGCGACGGGCATGGATTTCAACGCCGTCCTGCAAGCGGTCGAACGCTATCTGGGTCTGGAACGCCTGCCGCCCCGCACCGGTGCCGAACCATCCGCCGAGCGCATGAAAAAGCTCGTGCAGCGCATCTGGAACGAAGCGCGCCCAATCACACCGGGCGACGAAGCCGGCAAGTACCTCTTCAGCCGCGGATTCGCGCTGAAGGCGTACCCGACGGTTCTGCGTTTTCATCCGTCGCTCGGTTATTTCGAGAAAGACGGCGAGGGTAAAAGCCGGAAGATTGCCGAATACCCGGCGATGATCGCCTCGGTCCAGGCCATCGACGGCAGCATGGTGTCCTTGCACCGCACGTATTTGCTCGACGGGAAAAAGCTCGCCGCGCAAGACGCGAAAAAGCTGCTTTCGCCGGGCGTCTGCGGCGCGGCGATCCGCCTGTGGCCGCCATCGCCCGAACTTGCCCTCACCGAAGGCATCGAAAACGCCATCGCCGTGCATCTGGCGACCGGCAAACCCGT
>JAIRXQ010000040.1 GCA_031268195.1 Azoarcus sp.
TGCGCGCTCCAGGCGATCAGTTCGCGGTGCATCTTGGTGGTGAGCCGCTGCGCGATCAGCGCCGAGGTGCGCACGCCGCCCATGTGGAACGGCACGCGCCCGTTCATCGGATAAAGCCCGCCCTGGCAGCCCGCGCACCAGAACAGATCGGGGATGCCGAAACCGGCGGAGGCGGCGACGCAATCGGCGGCGCAGGCGGCGATGGCGACCGGGTTGGCGAAAAGCGCCGCGTCCGGATTGACGATCAGGGTCAGTTCGTCGTCGGCCCAGAGCGGGTCGACCTCGGTGAGATAGGCGAGGTCGAACGAACCCGGCTCCAGACACGGGAAATCCGTGACGACGTCGAGGTAGTAGAGGACAGGGTTGGCGTAGAAATGGGCTTGATAAAAGCTGCCGCCGTCGCCATCGCCTTCGGCGCGGGTAAAGCGGCCGGCTTCGGGCGCGGCGATTCCCGGATCGAGATCGACGCCGCCGAGCGAGACGAGGCAGAAAGGTTTGCGAACCACTTCCGCATGCCGCGCCGGTTCCCAGAAGCCGATCGAGATGCCGATCATGGGATTGACGGTGCAGGAGCACACGGGATTCGTGGGGTTCTCGATATCTTCCTGTGCGTCGAGATCGCCCAGCGTGGCGCCGCCGACGGTAATCGGCAGGATGCAACTCCAGCAGATGTCGGTGGCGGGGTTCGGAAACTTGCCGGAACAGGTGAGGGATTCCTCGGCCATCGCCGGCAGGGCGATGGCGAAGACGCTTGCGGCAAGGAGCAGGCGAAATGCGTTCATTGCGGGATCTCCAGTTCGTCGATGCGCAGCCGCATCCCTTCCTGCGACACGAGCGCCGGCACCTGGCGGATACCAAATTTCGTGGTGAGGATGCCGTGCTGGTCGTAATAGACGGGGCGGCGCCAATCCTTCATGAGATCGAGAAAAGAGCCGCCGGTGAGGATCGGCTTGACCCGGCTCCGGTAGCGTTCGAGCAGCCCTGCCGCTTGCGCGACCTGCTTTTCGTCCCGCGCATCGAAAAACAGCAGATGCTTCGAGAGCGTGACGATTTCGAGCGGGTTTTTGCGCGTGCCAGCGGCGAAGAGCAGTTCTCCTTTCGCGCCCAGGATGTTGCGATCAAGTGTGTAGGTGGGGTCGAAATAAAAGCTGCGCGGCTGCGTGGTTGCGCGCACGCCCGCGACCGGAGCCGGATTTCTGACCGCCTCGATGCCGCGCCGCTTCGCTTCCGATTCGATGCGGGCGAGTTCGCCCGAGGCTGCCTTGGCGTGCAGGCGCTCCTCGATCATGCGTAGCAGATGCGGTTCGGCGATCTCATAAGTCGGCCCGATTGCGCCGAGGTCGATGGCCTGCGCGATGGGCGCGAGGCACAGGAGCGCTGCGATACCGCCTCGTTTCCAGTAGGGCATCATCGTGGCGCTCCACAGTCGATCCGCGCCACAAGCGCATTGCGCGCGGCGCTGTCCTGCCGGGCGGCGGCGCGGATGAAATCCATCAACACGGGGTCGCCGTTGTCCGCCGAGATTGCCCGGCGCAACGCCTCCGGGGTGACATCGCGTGCGCAACGCAGCCGCACGGCAGCGAGCCAGTTGCGTGCGCCTTCCTCGGCGGCGGGCGCGATTTGCTTCAGGAGCGCGAGATAATCGGCCAGGGCGATCTCATCGCCCGGGGCCGCTTTCGCCGGCAGCGGCCCGCTTGCGGGGCTGCTTTGGGCAAGGACGATTTCGCCTGAAAAAACGAGAAGGCAGAAAATGGATCCGAAAACGATGCGAAACATTTCCTGCCTCCTCAAAAGATCGGCGCCACCACGCCGATGAGCTGCCCTGTGCGCACGAGGCCGCTTTCGCGGTAGCGCGAATCGAAGCTGTCGGGACTGATGCCCTGCACGTAGTAATGGCCGGGCGGGATCGTCGTTGGCGCAATCGGCGTGAGTGGACGGCGGTCGAAGGTGTGCGTCCTGGCGACGCCCACGGCCTCGCCATTGACGAATACCGTCCTCTCCTTCACGGTGACGGCGTCGCCCGGCAGGCCGCGCACGATCTTGAAGAAGGGTTGCCCTTTCAGCCCCGGATAAAAGGTCTGCGCTTCGCCCGCGAAGGCATAGACGATGAATTGGCCGCGCTGGAGCGCCCGCGCCTTCTTCGCGGGGCGCATGAGGGCGACGCGATAGGGCAGGCTGGGCGTCCAGTTGAAGAGAAGCGGCACGCGCGGCCTCGGGTCGATGAAGATCCGCGCGTAGGCGAGCGCCCAGATCAGGGCGAGCGGCAGGGTCAGATACCAGCGCCGCATCATGCGCCCCGGAAAGTCCCGCAGGCGGTAACGGGGCCGCATCGAGCCATAGACAGTCTTGATGTTCATGGCATCCCCACCTTCCGGCGCAGCGCCGGTGTGAGGTCGACACTTGCGGGCGCGCCGGCGATGGCGGTTTTCAGCACGACGAGGCAGTTGCATTCGTCCGGCAACTCGGCGAGCGCCGCCGGCAGGCGTCTCGAAAACTCTTGCGCCATCTCAAGGGCGATCCGCCGTCCATCGTCGGTTGTCGCCCCGGTGACGAGCCGGGTGAATTCGGCTTCTTTTTCACGATAGACCGCGGCGATGTCGACCACGCCGACCACCAATGCCGGACGGACGACGAGACGGTCGTATAGGACGAGCGCCACGACGGCCACGGCGGCGGTGACGAACAGATGCAGGAAAAATGTCTTCATAGGACGTGTCCCCGCTGGCGCAGCAGTTCGGCGATGGACAGTCCTCGCGCGCGCAGTTCGTCAATCGGGGCGTTGTCTTCGAGCTTGTTGGAAAAGAGCAGATGCGTGGCCGGATCGAGGATGTTGCGCGCCACCCCCTCGCCCACGGGGGACGAAATGTAGAGTTCGCCGTAGGCGCCCGCCTCGGTGCGCAGCGAGTTGAGAAGGCGCTTTTTCGGCTCGTCCATTGCCAGCCGTCCCTTGCGGTCGAGCATCTCGATGGATTCAGGTTTCTGGCGCAGCAGGAATACCCAGTCGGAGCAGTTGAATGCGGCTTCCATTTGCGCCGAGCCGTAATAGTCGTCGGCGCTTTGCGTCGCGGTGCCGAGCGCGCCACCGTATTTCCTCGCCCGCCGCGCCGCTTCCTCGATCACGGCGGCCTTCACTGGATCGTCGGCGCCGATGTCGCCCAATTGCTGCTTCAACTCATCGAAAAAAAGCAGCTTCCTGCGATTGCGCGTCAGATACATCTCGCCCGTGATCCGGTGCAGCAACAGGATGTTGACCACCGCGTGCAGGTCGGGGCGGCGCTTCAGTTCCTCGTTTTCGATGACGACGAAATCGTTCGAGAAGTCGATGTTGTTCCGGCCCTCGAAGAAACGTTCGTATTGCCCGCCCCTGGCGTAAGGGTTCAGCATGACGGCCAGATCCTTGATGCGCTGGTCGCCCGCAAGGCCCAGATCCTCGATCGTGCCGGTTTTGAAAGCGTCCCGCAGCGCGGTGATCGTGAGATCGTTGCCGTATTCCCGCCAGAGCCTCAGCACCATTGCCGAGATGGCCTTGTACTGCACCTCCAGCAGGGCATGCTGCATCGAGCACATCTTCGAGATGCCGGGCACCAGCATGTCGATGTCCTCATTGATGTCGACGATGTGCGTGAAGGGATTCAGGCAGATTGCGACATCGGGCTTGAACTCGATATAGGTGCCGCGCGCCTTGCGGCACAGCTTCTCGAAGCTCCTGCCGAGGTCGAGCATCCAGACCTTGGCGCCGATGGCGCGGTACGACCAGGCCATCTCGTTCATGAGCACCGACTTGCCGGAGCCGGGCGCGCCGATGATGGCGAAGTTGTAGTTGCCCAGATCGTTGTCGAAGATGTCGAGCGTCATGATCTGGCCGCGCCGCCCGCCGAAGACGAGCGCGGGCGTCTTCGTGCCGCGCCATTCGGCGATGAGCGGGGCCATGTGAATGGCGTTGGCCATCGTCTTCCTGGTGACGCGATGCATCTTGCCGAGATCCTTGTGGAAGCGGGGGGTAAGCGTCATCGGCAGGCTTGCCAGGAGCGCCTGGCGGTGCATGTAGGCATCGGCGTTCAACTGAAAGCCACGCGCGCGCCAGATGGCGTTGGCCGCCTCGTGCGCGGCGGCGGCCTTGGCGGGCGTGGTGAAGATGGCAAGTTGGTGGTACATGGAGACCAGCGAGCCGCCCGTGTCGATGGCGTCGGCGGCGACCGACCAGTCGTCGAGCTTTTTCTTTACATCCGGCATGACGTCGGCCATCTTCGATTTGGCGTTCTGCGTTGCGCGCACATGGTTCGCCACCACCGTCGAGCGCGTCGTGTTCGGATCGAGGACATGGACGCCCAGCGTGATGAGAAAGGGCGCGTTGTATTGCAGCGCTGGCTGCATCAGGTCGCCGATCAAGGAACCCATCTGCCAGAGCGCAAAGCGCTCGGGGAAGGATTTGATGGAATAGAAGCGCGCTTCCAATGGGTCGGCGGCGCCTTCCTTCCAGAAGGAAATCCCGTGCGGATGCGGGTCCTGAATGGTATCGAAATCGATGATCTGGTCGCGCAGCTCACGCCCGTCGTCGTAGACGAGACTGGGGGACTCCGTTCCCGACAGACGATCCGGGTTGGTGAAAATCGCGCACCAGTTGATGAGATCGGATGCGTCGCACACCCGATTCGGCAAAGAAGCCGCCCGCAGCGTCGCCGAGATCGCGTCCCGGAGCGCCAGCAACTCGTCCCGCTTGCCGAGGTCTTCCGGATTGCCCGGAAAAGCCACGCTCAACATCAGACGAAAATCGCGGATCGTGTAATGAAACCCCGTGGTGAGCGGTTTGAGCGCACTCTTTAGCAGGTGCCCGGCGCGCTGCCGCGCCAATGCCCGGAAGATGTTCCGGTTCCGCGCCGGCCTGCCCCAGTGCTGCGCCTGCTCAATCTGATCCTCGTCCTCGACCCGCAGGTTGGCGTACTGGCGGAGCAATTGCCGGACGTGGGGCGAGGCAAAAAGATGAAACTGGATGCCCGCCCCGGTCGGGCAATTGGCGTAGAGCGATACCAGCACTTCGGTCATGCGCTCGTCGGCCCCGGACTGCGGCATCACTTCGAGCATGAAGCCCATGCTTTCGCGGTTGACGAAGATTTTGTCAGGGGCGAGATAGGCTGAGTAAGGGAGCCAGTCCGCGAACTGTGCGGCATGTGCCTCGATGGGCGAGCCGAGCCGGAAGGGAAGCCGCAACGGAAGACGCACGCCGTCCTCGGGACGCATTTCTGGCGCGCTCATGGCTGCTCCTTGCCGAATGGCGTGGGTTTGGCGGGAATCACCGCGCGCGTTTCTCCCGTCTTTTGAGGGGTGTCGTCCCGCGCGGCGGGCGGGCGAATAGGGGCATGGCGGTCGCGGATCGGGCGCGAGATGTGATCGACCAGCCAGCGGCCCTCGTCGATCTGCACATAAATGTAGGCGTGGTTGTAGAGGTCGCCGTCGATGTCGACCCAGGGTTTCATCCAGAGGCGGAGATATTTCGCCTGCGAACGCAGGGCGAGGCCGGGCGGCTCGGGGGCGGGCGGCGGCGGCGCCATGCGTGGTCCGACGGGGGCCGATTTTTCTTGCTTTCGCTGCGCGGGTAGATTGCCGGCGAGCGCGTTGGCGTAGGTACCGGCGACTGATTCGCAGGAGACGCCATCGGGTGCTTGGCAGGCATAGGATGAGTTGCCGCCCAGGCCCGACATCGTGGAGCAGCCGCAGGACATGAGCACGACGAGCAAAACGGGAAAGGGGGAAAGGGCCGGTTTCATTTTGGCGTTCCCTTCACAGCAGTCGTGGCGTCGAGCCTGGCTTCGATTTCTGCGCGTCCGATAAAACCTTCCGTGCGGCTGCCATCGGCCCAGATCAGAGTGGGCGTGCCCGAGATGGATAGTTTGCGTGCCGTCTGGAGGTTGCGCGCGACCGGATTGGGGCAGGCGTTGGGCGCAAGAAGGGTTCGATCGTCTTTCAGCATGAGGTTGCGCCAGGCGGCGGCGCGATCCGCCGCGCACCAGATCGAGACCGGGAGCGCGTCGCCCTTGAATGGCACGAGAAAGGTGTGGATCGTGATGTCGCCGATTCCGGCGAATTCGGCCTCAATCTGGCGGCAATACGGGCAGGCCGGGTCGCTGAAAACGGCCAGGCGCCGCTTCCCGTTGCCGTGTACTGTCCGGATCGCGTCCTCGAATGGCAACTGGTCGAATCCGACAGGGCCGGGCGCGGCATCCATGCCAATCCGCTGCGTGAGCCGCGATGCGGTGAGATCGGTCATTTGCGCGGTATCGAACAGATGCCCGAAGAGGAAATAGCGGGGATCCTGCGCAAACACATAGGCGATGTTGTCATCCATCCATACTTCATACAGACCGCTGACCGGCGAGGGCAGGATTTCGGTGAAGCGTGTGTTGGGATGCGTCTTTTCGAGTTCGGCGCGCAGGCGTTCGGCTTGTGGAATGGGTTGTGGCGCGCCGGCGTGGGCGGCGGTGAGCAACCCGCCTGCAAGCAGCGCGAGGATGAGGGGCGGCGTGCACCGCGCCCGGCGTTCAGTAGTCGATGTCATGGCGATTCTCCAGATAACGGTGTGCGGGCGGCGTGTCGGCGCGCTGGACGGGAAGATTCGAGACGGGGGTATCGATCCGCGCCCCCCGGGTGATGACGACGTCGATCTCTCGACCGGCGTCGATTTCGATGACCGGAAAAGTGTTTTCGGCAAGGCGGATGTAATACTGGGCAAGGCGGTCGAGCGCGCGGCCCACGCCTGTGCCGATCCCCGCGCGGTAAGCGTCGGCGCCGTTTGTGGTCGATACCGACCCCAGGGCCGAGGTGCTGTATTCGGTGGAGGAGGTCGCCAGCCCCTGGCCGATGCCGCTCACGACGCCGGCAAGGAGGGCATTCGCGAGCATTTGCCCCTGCTTGGTGACGAGCCGTCCGCGCAAGCCCACCTTGCCGTCCTCGCCGTAGATCGACCCCTGGATGGGGACTTCGAGTGTTGCACCGTCATGGCGGACGCAGGAGAGCGTCTCTGTCCGCAGATAGGCGCGCTCGGAGCTGATGTCGCCGTAGCCTGCGGCGATCACGAAGCAGTCGCGGTACCCGCCCCGGACGTGATTCGGCAGAACCGCGTTGTCGGAGAGCCGGATCAGGACGGGATGCGGGTTCGACTGCGCCTGTCCGCCCGTGGGCGCATCCAGCCCGCCCAGAAGCTGTCCGCGCGTAAAACTGATGGGCAGGTAGGTCGATACGCTGCGTTCGCCCTGGCCGGATTTCTCTGTTGTCGCTGACGCGCCGGAGGTCTCTGGCGCGTCCGCGCGAGGCGGGAGCGAGATGCGCACGATGACCGGGATAGGAGGCGGGGGAGGAGCTGCGAGCGCCGCCGGATCGAACGCAGGTGCGCCCGATTCGGGCGGCATGGGCGGCATGGGCGGCATGCCGTCCGCTGGCGGCGCAAGCGCGGCGGTTGCCTCTCCGATGGCGGGAGGTAGCGGTTTCGTGGCGTCGTTCCGGCTGGCGGCGGTGAGCTTTTGTTCGAGATCGGCAAAGCGCTGCATCGTGCGCTGCTCGAAATCTTTGCGCTCGCGATTCAGCCTGCTTTGCTCTTCCCGTTCGCTTTCGTATTGCGCGAGTTTCTTGCCAGCCGTGCCGACCCATTGGTCGAGCGGATTCACCTGTTGGCCCGGCGACATAACGCCGATGTTGGTGACGCCGCTCGGGCGTGCGGAATTGTCGGCGGCCGTTGCTGGCCCGGCGTCATTTTCCTGGAGCGCGAACATCAGCCACAGTAGACCGAAGCCACCCAGGACGATGGCGCTCAACAAGACGTACTGGCGCTGTCGTGGGGAGAGGCGCTCCGTGATGTCATGCGCCGTGTCCCGCATGCCGCGCAGGGCGCCGTTCATGGCCGCGCTCCCTGCCGGATCACAAAGACGCGCGTTTTCTCGCCCGGGCGCAGCTTGTGACGCTCGATGGCGATAGCGGCGACTTCGCCGCCAGCATCTCCCGCGCGGTCGAACTCCGGCTCGGCCAGCACCATGGGTTTGTCGCTGACATTTTGGAGCCGGTAGCGTTCGCCGACGAGTCCCCGGCCGCGATAGCTGCGTTCGAGTTGGAAATGCGCCTCGCGCCAAAGCACGACTGGCTGCTCGATGTCCTTCACGGCGATGTCGGACGGGACTTGTTCGCCTGCCATCGCCACGAGCATCGCCTTCAATCCCCGGACGTGACTTGCAGCGCCGTTGGCGGCGGGGCAGGGCGAGGACTGGGCGATTTTCTTTTCGGCGACGCTCCGGTCGCGGATGACGATGGTGTCGGCTGGCGTGTCGGCGCGGCGCAGGAGCAGCGTATAGGTCGCCTGCGCCGAGGACACGAAAAGATTGACCGGTTTTGTCCCTTCGCCGATGGGGCGCACATAGATTTCGCCCTTCTCGCGGTCGCATTCGATGACGACTTCACCGGCGGGATTGACCGCGGGCGTGACACCTGCGCCCGGCACGCCGCCCGGTTGCGCTGGCAACACGGGCGGCGGCATGCAGCCGCTCGCATAAATATTGCCGAACACGTCCACGATCCGACCTTCTTCGATCCGGATACGAGTCGGCTCGCGGATTGAAAGAATCGCTTCGATGGCGACGCCATCTGAAGCGTCCAGCAGTTGCAGAGCCTGCGCGGCGGGCGCGGCGGCCAATGCCGACATAGCGGCCAGCGCAGCGGTGAGTCGCCGCAAGCTAGGGTTTGGGACGCGCATTGGAAATCTCCTTGAATGTCCTGACATGCATGCGAGCGCCGCCGAAGCCGAATTCGACGAGGTAGGCTTTCACATCGTTGGCGGTCTCCAGCCCGTTGACCAGCGTGCGCAATCTCCCCCGGACGACGACGCTCTGGCCGTCCTCGCTCGGCACGAGTTGCTCGGGCGTGAAGGCCGTGGCGGCGTTGATCCGTTTCAGGCGTTCGGCCTCGACTTCCTGCCGCGCTTTCAGCGCGCCGTGTTGCGCCGGCTCGACATAGCCGAGCAGGATGTCTTTCTTCCAGTCGATGGTGGCTGGCGACACATCGAGCACGAGCCAGGCGATGAAACTGCCCATCTGTTCGAGATAGGCGCCGCTCGCCTTGCCCGACGTGACCCAGAAGGATTTATCGATTGTGGGCGGCACAATCACCGTGCGCTCGGTCCCCATGACAGCGATGAGCACGGCAAGCGACAGTAGCTGCCCGCAGGCAAGCGCTCCGGCAAGGAACCCCAGCGCCCGGTTGCGGCGGCTGAGTTCCCGTTTGTCGGCATTGAGCCGTTCGAAATCCATGAAAGTCTCCCGGCCTCAGCCGACCATGCGGCGGATGTGCGAAGGCGGCGTGGCGGCGAGCCGGGTGAGCGGCGTCGCGGGCAGATGCCACCACAGCCAATGGATGGCAAAGGCGGGATGCCGCTCGGACTTTAGCCTTGAAATCCATCTGGATAAGGCGATGCCGGCGGCCATGCTGAGTGCGAACGTCATCTTCGTACCCGACAGATAGCCGATGAATCCGGCCAGCAGTACGGGCGCGGCGACATCGACATCCCAGAAGCCGATCTTCCAGTTGTCGTCGAGGCGGCGCGGGATATAGGTGTCGGTGCGCATGACGGTGTCCCTCTCCCTCTCCCTGACCGTAGCCGTCAGATGACCGCGCCCATGATCGCGCCCGCGATCACGAGACCCACCGCACCGAAGATCGCCAATCCCACATAGAACAGCACCGGGCCAAAATTGCGTAGCGCCGCGAGCGAGATCAACGCCACGACGAAACCGACAAAACCAACCAGTGCCTTGATACCGGGGCCGAGCAGCGAGATTTGGGAAAGCGCCGAGGTGAGCGGCCCGGTGATGCCAGTGAAGTCCACGAGATCAAGCGCGTGGCCCGGCAGGGCGATGGCCAGACCGAGGACGAGCAGGGCGGCGAGCGGGATTCGGCGGTTCCCGTGCGAGCGGAACGTGAAACGGGATGCGGTGTTCATTGATGATCTCCTGTCGTGATGAGCGTCGATGGAACGGGGCGATGGCGGGTGGAGGCAGGTCGTGGGCGGGTTTGTGCGTGCCAGGCTGTGCGGTTCAAGGTGGCGCGGCGGGCTCGAAAACGATAAGGACGCTGCCCCCCAGGGCGCGGTGCGAGCGGGTGCCGGCCATGGCCACATGTCCGCAGTCGTATTCGGCCTCGGTGTGGAGGGACATTTCCAGCTCGGGGCGCAGGCGCAGCAGGCGATCACGCACCGCATGCACACGGGCAAGCGCGAGCATCAGATCGCCAGGCGTTGTCCCTACCCCATCCGTGTGGCCGATGAGGGCAGTGTGTCCTTGGGCGGGCCGCTGAGCGACAGTTCGTATGACATCCTCGGCCTGCGCGGAGAGCGTGGCGCTGCCCGTATCGAAAGCCACGATCAATGCATACGGCGTCAGTCCCGCCGAAGGCGGCGGCGCACTCGGCATGGGAATGTCCGTCATGTCCGCCCATGGGAGCGTCTTGGGCGTCCGCTTGGGACAACGCTTGGCGATGCAGACGGCAAACGTCGCTTCGCGGCCTGTGCCGATCTGTTCGAGCATGTGTTCGGCGATGGCCGTGCGCGGCCTGCCCGCGAGATCCGGCTTGTCCGGATGCGCGCAGGCGGCGAAGCATAGCGCGATGGCGAACGGGACAAGCCGGCCACAAGACCTGTGCGCGTCATCCGGGCAGGCAGGGGCCGCGCCGTTCGGGGCACAAAAAAACCGCAAGGCAGGAAAAGGCGTGCGTAGCACGGATCACCTCTCGAAGGGCCGGGGCGCAAAATCAGGCGCGTCCGGGGCCGGAAGACCGAAGCGGGTGGGCGACGGGTGAGCCTGCGAGGCAAGCGAGGTGATCGGGCGGGTTGGGAAAAATCGGTGAAAAGCGAGTCAGGCGCGATGAATCAGGCGGAAACATCGTTCGGCGGGTGAAGCCGCGCCCGTTGCGCCATGTTGAGGCGGGCGTATTTCAATAGGGTGCCACCGCCTGGGTCGGCATCGCGGCAGAGCGCGACGGCGGCGGTGGTCAATTGATCGAGCTGGAATTTCGGGTTGGGATGGCGGTTCAGCGACGAACGCTGCAAGGCTTGCAGCAATCGGTACTGTTGTTGCCACATGGCTTCGCGGCGGCGCGGAGTATGCGGGTCGCGCAAAACGAGCTTCATGCCCAGGTATTCAAAGATGGCCTGGATACCGCCGGGCGAGGCCAGCGTCGCGCAGACGCAGGCGCTCAGGAGATCGGGCAGGCGGAAAGTGGGCGAGCGGTTCTCAGGATTTTTTAGGAGACCGTAGAGCCAAGTGTGTTCTTCGAGCCAAACGAACGTGGTGGCAGTGTCGTCCAGGGGTGGAACATATCCCGTGTCAGGCGCCTGTTCAATGGCGGGAAGCAATTCCTGCGGCATCGCGTGTCTCCGAATACGTGCTGGAGGCAAGAATAACGATGCCATGGGGTGAAGTCCCACGCGAAATCGGTTGAAATTCGAGGGATTTCGACGTTATTGGCACAAGCTGTGTATGTTCCTCCTGTCGGCCAAACCAGATAGATTTTCATTGTGTTGCCAGACCCGGCCGGGCTGCTCGTTGTACATGGCATCCTGCGCGAACATGTAATCGTAACTGCCAGAACGCAACGTAAGCCCTCATCGAAACTCGATCATCATCGAAACAGGATGATGGTCGCTGGTGGTGATTTTCTTCAGGCCCGCCCGGATTCGCTCGTGGAGCAATACATCGGTTCCAGCGTCCGGCGATCTCCTGGATACATCGGGCTGAAATATCCTGATCCAAAATTGAAAAGGGCAGGCTTTCACGCCCGCCCTTTCACGATCCACGTTGGCTGCGCACCGCTTGTTCTCTTTTGGTATTCATTTGAGCAAGGTCATCCCGGCGCGCTTTGTTGCGGACCAATCATTCCTGCGGCGCTCCTCACCCGATGGCCTTGGCCGCACGCTCACGGATGGCGGCATTCATATCTTCCACGCTTACCGGCCTTGCGGGTTTGGCGATCAACCCTTTGAGTGCCTGGACAGGCAAGGTCGCCGCCTGCACTTCATAACGGCCCGGTGCGACTGCAATAAACGCGATACGGCTGCCGGTCTCCAGCTTCAGCCCGTGGCGCACGGCTACGGGGAGGGTGATCTGGCCCTTGCTGGTCAATGTGGCGATATTCATTACATTACTCCGATTTCCCTTACTCAAGGGTAAGGCAATAAGCAGTCCGAGGCAATTCATGCAAGTACTGTTTGACTGTTTGCCAAATTTTCCGCCTTTACCCTGACGATCAGCCTCGACCTGGTGACTGAGCGTCTTGACCGGCATCCCCAGCTTTCGCGCGGCATGCTCCTGTCCTATCGACGATGCCAGCGTCACCGCCTGCGCCTTGAAGTCGTCCGTGTAACAACGTCGGGGGGACTCTTGCTTGGCTTGCATATTTATATCTCCAAAGAGTTTCAAAGTATCTCTCTTGGCAGGGCGATTACATGAACTTTTTAACTCGTTGATTTTTCAGAGATCATCAAAATAATGCCGCCAACAAATTACAAAAAAATCAATTACTTACCAACCTTCGTGCGATTGCCCTGTCTCTCTTGGGCGTCCGTTTTTGCGCAGCAAGCCCAAATGCCGGGGAATGACCACTACCTTGGCGGGGATCGCGGCGGCGTCCGCGGGCCGCAGGGCAATCCGCCAGGGAGAATGACCGTGTCTATCGAAAAACTGACCCCCCGCCAGCTGGCCCATATTTTGAAACCGGGCAGATACAGCGACGGTGGCGGGCTGTACCTGCAAGTGACCCGGATGCTCGTGAAGAGCTGGGTGTTCCGCTTCGAGATCGCCGGGGCGGAACACTACATGGGACTGGGGCCACTGCACGCCGTCACGTTAAAAGAGGCGCGAGAGGAAGCACGCAAGGCGCGCGCGCTGCTTGCCAGAGGCATCGACCCCATGCGGGCGCGTGAGGAAAAAGGCAGAGCGTGCGCTTCCGGCAACAGGACGTTCGACGAATGTGTCGCCGAATACATCGCCAGTCACAAGGAAGGCTGGAAGAACCCGAAGCACAAGGCCCAGTGGCGGAATTCCCTGCTCACCTATGCCTCTCCCCATTTCGGGAAAACCGACGTGCGCGAGATCACCACGCCCTTGGTGTTGCGGGCACTGACACCGATCTGGGCCACGAAAACCGAGACCGCTTCGCGCCTGCGCGAGCGAATCGAGCGTGTCCTCTCGTTTGCCGCGACCTGTAACTACCGTGACCGGGACAATCCCGCGCGTTGGCAAGGGCATTTGCAGGAGTTGCTGCCCAAGCCCTCGCGGGTCAGGGGCGTCCGGCACCATCCGGCGATGCCCTACGGGGAGATCGCCGCGTTCTTCGCCGCGCTTGCCGCCGATGCAGGACTTGGCATACCGGCCTTGGCCTTTACCATTCTCACCGCCGCCCGAACAGGCGAAACGCTGGCGGCCCGTTGGGAAGAAATCGACTTCGAGGCGCGCATCTGGCTCATTCCGGCTGAGCGTATGAAAGGGGGGCGTCCACATCGTGTGCCGCTCGCCGATGCGGCGCTGGCGATTCTGCGCCGTCAGTTGGGTCTGCATCCCGTCTGGGTCTTTCCAGGCAAGAAGAAAGGGAGGACGCTCGATGCTTCCATCCTGCTCGATACGCTCGAGCGGATGAATCGGGGGGATGTGACCGTGCACGGCTTCCGGTCGAGTTTCCGCGTATGGGCCGCCGAGCGTACGGAGTACCCGAAGGAGATGGCCGAACTCGCGCTCGCGCACAAGTTGGGCGCGGCGGTCGAAGAGGCGTATCAGCGATCCGATCTATTCGAGCGCCGCCGAGCCTTGATGCGGGATTGGGCCAGATGCTGCCTGGAAGGCGTCGACCCCCGGCCGTGAGGCGCGTTTCATCGCACGCGGGGAGTCATTGCGAAAGTGGAGTTTGCAAGCCGCTGATTTTGCTTCGGTCAAGGCCCGGTCAATGGCGCAACATCTCAACCCGGCGGAGCGCTACTGATCCGGGATGGCTTGACAAAATGTTCATGACGGCCCACAAAACTCACATGTTATAAGAGGATGCAAGCTACAAAATCACACCCGGTTCGTCAACGGAAATTATCAATTGTTGTCAATTGATAATTTCCGTTAAATAATTTACGCAGCGCGCCGTGTGGGCGTGTCCCGCGCTTTGATGTCCGCATGCTCGCGGGCGGGTTGGCGGAAGGGAATCGTCGACCGGGCCGGGGATCAATCCGGGGGTCGGGACGGGGATCGGATCGGTTTCCAGGTTCAGAAAACCGGGATTTGTGCCGTCGTTGCGGGGTTTGCCGGGCCAATCCGGGCGGAGTAGCGCTCCGCCCGGTCGCCGTGGCGGAGGGTGCCGCCGATTGTTGGAGGGCATCCTGATGACCCGCGCGCCGGGCCCGTGCGAGCTTCCCGTCGGGACAAAGCGCCGGGACTACGAAATTTGCTCTGTGCTGGGCGGCGGGCAGACGAGCTTAGTTTATCAGGCTTATGACACCATGCTCAACCGTTACGTCGCGGTCAAGGAATACCTGCCGGTCGCGTTCGCCGTGCGCGACGACCGTCTTCAACTCACCGTGCTGCCGGGGAAACAGGAAGCGTTCGAGAGTGGGCTGAGGCGTTTCGTCGCTGAGGCGCGGATCATGACGGCGTTCGATCACTGCGCCTTGCGTCGTTCGTACCAGTTTTTTCAGGAGGCGGGCAGCGCCTACATCGTCATGCCGTATTACCCCGGAAAAACCTTGCGCGCGGCGGTGTATGAAGGTTGGCGTATCGGCAACATCAGCGATCTCTTCATGATCACGCTGCCTCTGCTGGAGGGCCTCTCGACGATCCATCAGGCGAACTACTGCCATTGCGGTGTTTCGCCCGACAATATCCTGATCCAGAACAACAGCGAACCGATTTTGCTCGATTTTGGCGCGATCCAGAGGCCTGGAGAATTCTTCGGCGAGCGCCCCGTGAGCGCGCTCGCGCCTGGTTTCGCCGCGCTGGAACAGTACGGCATCGACCGCAATGTATGTATCGGCGCGTGGACGGATGTTTACGCGATTTCGGCGGTGATCTATCACGCCGTGACGGGCATCGTGCCCGAGCCCGCGACCGCGCGCGTCGTGCGCGACACGCTCCGGCCTCTTGCCGGTTTCACCGTTGCCGATTTGCCCGTTCGTCTGCTGGAGGCCATCGACCAGGGGTTGAGCGTCGCGCCGCAAGTACGGTTTGCCAGCATCGAAGCGTTTGCCAATGCGCTCGATCAGAGCGTGCAGGCGGCGATGGCCACACCGAATCGGCCAACGGGCGCGGCGGTCAGCGACATCCTGTCGGTGGCGGCCACCGTGTCGTCCTATTCGCCGCGAATCCGGAGGTTGTTGCAGTTGACCTCGGCGTTGCGTGACCGGATTCGTCAGCGAGGGGCGGGGTAGATCATGAAATTTCGCCCGAAAAACGCCAAAATGGCCTCGGCGCTCGGATTTTTGATCCTGATCGCGCTCGTCTGGTTCGCTGGGCCGTTTTTCGGTCTGACCGATGAAGGATTACGGCTGAAGATCGTCTTCGGCGTGATGGCGGCCTGGGTGTTGACGCTCCTGATCGGCCAGTTGTTTGCGGCGCGCGCTGGGCGGCTGCTCGAAAAAATGTTGCGGCGGCAAGCCGACGAGGCCGTGGTGGGCGCGAGTCCCTCCCGGCGTGCCGAGATCAAGTTGCTCAGGGAGCGGCTGCTTGCCGCCATCCATACCCTGAAGACCTCCAAGCTTGGCAAGGCGCGCGGGCAGGCCGCGATCTACGAGATGCCCTGGTATCTCATCATGGGGCACCCGGCGGCCGGAAAAACCACGGCGCTCGTGCAATCCGGGCTGACATTCCCGTTCTCCGACCAGCACGGCGCGAGCGTGCAAGGCATTGGCGGCACCCGCAATTGCGACTGGTTTTTCAGCACCGAGGGCGTCTTGCTCGATACCGCCGGGCGCTACTCGACCGAGGCCGAAGACCGGCAGGAGTGGCTCGGTTTTCTCAAACTGCTCAAACGTTATCGCAGCAAAGCGCCGGTCAACGGCATCCTGATCGCCACGTCCCTGCCCGAACTCGTGCGCTACCGGGAGGAGGACTTCACCGTCTACGCCCGGCAAATCCGCGAGCGAATCCACGAGATCGGAGACGTTTTCGGGCTGCGGCCGCCCGTTTATCTCGTGTTTACCAAGCTCGATCTCCTGGGGGGCTTCGCGCAATTCTTCGAGGATGCCGATGAGGACGAACGCGCCCGCGTTTGGGGGGCGACGCTCGATCACGAGCAGAATCCGGCGTTCGATGCCCGGCGCGCGGTCGATGAACAATGCGAATTGCTCTACCGTGGCTTGAGGCGCATCGGCGAAGAAAAACTGGGTCTGGCGCGCGGGGCGGACGCCCGGCCCGCGCTCTACGTTTTTCCGCTTGAATTCCATGCCTTGAAAGATGGCGTCACCCGTTTCGTCGAATTGCTCGACGAGGACGATCCCTATCATACGAAACCGTTCCTGCGCGGCGTCTATTTCACCAGCGCCGTGCAGAAGGGCGAACCGGGAATCGCCGCCGCCGTCCGGGTCTCCGGCCAGTTCGATCTCGAACGCGCGGGATTCGAGCCGGTCCAGACAGCCGCCGCGTATGGCTATTTCCTGCGCGACCTCTTCCGCGGAGTCCTCTTCGCCGACCAATACCTGATTCAGCGCCAGAGCCGGCCGCGCGCGGGCCGTTTGCGTCTGGCGGGCATGGCGGCGGGGCTGACGGCGGCCCTTGGCGCGACGAGTCTTCTTGCGTGGTCGTACAACGGCAACAACGAGCTGATCGCCTCGGCCGGCGCGGTGCGGGCCGAGGCGCGAACACGCTTCGAGAGCGACACGCTCGCCGACAAACTCGCCGCGCTCACGCGCTTGCAGCAACAAATCGAACAACTGCGGCAAACCCGCGTCGCGGGCGTTCCCCTTCGGCTTGGCGCGGGCCTTTATGCGGGGAATCGGCTGGAAGCGGCGCTGCGCGGACAGTACTTCGACGCTCTGCGCGCCGTCATGCTCGAACCCGTGCGGGCCGAATTGGAATCCACCCTCAAGCGCAGCGCGCAAGCGCCGCGGCAAAGTGCGGCAAACGCAAATGGCGAGCGCCCCGAAGAGAACGAAGGCTACCAGGCGCTCAAAACCTATCTGATGCTCGCCTCGCGCCCGAGGCTCGATGCGGCCTGGCTGTCCGAACGGCTGCCGCGCGACTGGCGTCCGTGGCTTGAATCGCAGTACATCTCGCTGGACGCGGAAGGCGCGGGGGAAGATGCCGCCCGTGCGTTGGCGTTTTATCTCGCGCAACTTGCCGCGCCGGATCTGCCGCTGATCGGAAACGACGAGACACTGATCGACCCGGCCAGAAAGGCGCTGCTCGCCTCGCTTGAGCAGCAGCCCGCCACGGATCGGGTGTACGCCGAACTCAGGACGCGCGCCAACGCCAAATTTCCGCCGCTCACGGTGGCGCGCATCCTCAATGGCAAGGACGCGGGAATTCTCGAAGGCAAGAACGATGTACCGGGTGCGTTCACGCGGGAAGCGTGGGAAAAGTACATGAGAGAGGCCATCATCGAAGCGAGCCGGGGCGAAATCGCCTCCGAGGACTGGGTGCTTTCGGTGACGACCACGGAAAATCTCGGCCAGGAGAGCGACACCGGCCAGAACCGGAACGCGCTCGAATCGCTTTACCGCGCCGATTACGCTGCCGCCTGGATGGCCTTCCTCGCCGGTCTGACGGCTCCCGGCCCCAAGGACATCGGCCATGCCGAAAGCGTGCTTGCGCGCCTCGCCGACCCGCAAAGCTCGCCCATCCGGCTCGTGCTCCAGCGCACCGCCTTCGAGACGGCCTGGGACAATCCGGCCCCGCTCACCAACACCGTCGCGGGCGCGCGGCAGACCGTCGTGGAAAGGGCGAACGTGCTTTTCCGGGGCGATACCCGCCTGCCGAACGCGCTGACCGAGGCTCCCCAATACGGCCCGCTTGGGCGGCGATTCGCCTCATTCGCCACGCTCATCGGCGCGGAAAGGCAGCCGTCGGCGGCGATGAACGGCTACCTGGAGCAAATGGGCAAGCTGAAAGCCCGCTTCGCCAAGATCGCGGTGGCCGAAGAACCAAGCCTCGGCGCGCGCGAACTGCTGGAGGCCACCTTGTCCGGCGAAGGCTCGGAAATCCTCGAAACCATGCGCTACGTCGATGAAGCGATGTTCGTAGGGATCGAACCTGCGTTCCGGGAGAGCTTGCAGTCGATGCTGGAGAAGCCGCTCCTTCAGTGTTACGCGGTGCTCCTGCCCCCGGTCGAGGAAGACCTCGAACTGCTCTGGGACAGCGAAGTGTTGGAGAGCTGGCGGGAGATCGCGCACAAATTCCCGTTCGGCAACGCCTCGGGCGAAGCCTCGTTTGGCGAGATCAACCGTTTTCTCAAACCGGGAGACGGCACGCTCGCCGCCTTCGTCGACACCACATTGGACGGTCTGGTGGCCCTGCGCGGCAATCGGATCGAACCGCTCCTCTGGCGTGGGCGGGGCGTGCGGTTCAATCCGGCCTTTCTTGCCAGCGCCGAGCGCCTGTTGTCGCTGGGCGCGCTATTGGGAGGCGATGCGTTCGAATCGTCGCGTTTCGAATTGCAGCCCGTGCCCACGCCGGGCTTGTCCGAAATCACCATCGAGATCGACGGGCAGAGCCTGCGCTACCGGATGGGGCCGCAGCTCTGGCAAAAATTCCGCTGGCCCGGCGGCGACGAAGAAGGCGCACGCATCCAGGCGGTCGCTTTCGACGGCGCGACGGCCACCGTCTCCGAACAATCCGGGCGCATGGGATTGGTACGCATGTTCAACCAGAGCAAGCGCGCGCTCGACGCCAGGATGACTTCCGGCCAACTGGTCTGGCGCATCGAAAACCTGGGGGAGGCCAAAGAAGTGAAATTCAATTTCCGCATGGTGAGCGGCCTCAATCCGATGCGGTTGTCGGCGTTGAACCGCCTCACCTTGCCCGCGCGAATCGTGCGATGAAACCACAGGAGAACCGATGCCCATAACCTTTCTACCCGTTCGGGACGGCACGCCCCGCTACACCGTGTTCGGAAAACTGCCCCGCCGCGCGGACTTCGTGCGCGTCGAAGCAGGGTGCCCGGTAGCGGTCGAGTTCGATGAACTGCTCGGCAAGAGCCTCGCATTGGCCGCAGGGCGAATCGCCCCCGATGCAGGCACGAGCGACTTCCAGATCACCTCGCGCGATGGGCGTTGGTGCCTGATCGGCGTGCTGACGCCCAGCCGCGACGAAGCCGGGCGCATCTATCCGCTCGTGGCCGGTATCGTGCTGCCTGCGCAGGCCATCGTGCCGTGTGCGCCGGAACTTGCCATCGCCAACGAACTGTTTTTCTCCAGCTTGGCCGAACAACTGGCGAGCGCGGTGGAAAACGCCGTCGATCTCGTCGCCTGCCGCCAGTTTCTCGAAACGTGGATCGCGCCCAACCCGCACGTGGGCGATGACATCGAACTCGCCTCGCGCCTGCTCACGCGCCACTTGGCCCGGACCTCGGCAGCCGACTGGCACGCCGCCCTGCTCGACGCGGGGGCGGGCGGCATCGACGACAAACTGCTCGCCATCATCTTTTCCGAATCGCGCGCCGCGGGGCATCCAGTCTTCCTGCCCCTGTCGGAGACGCCGGGCGAAGACCGGCTCGACCAGGCCGCCTGGCTCGCGCTGTGCCGCGCGGCGCTGGGCAATGGCCGTTCGCCCGATTTCGTGCTCGTGCGGCGCGCCCAGCGGCGCCATCTCGCCGTCTCCACAGGACGGCTCGACGGAAAATTTCTTGCCGCCGCGCTGTGGGGCGAGTCCCCCGGCGCACAGGAAATCGCCAGCGAAGCGCCTGAGCGGCGGCATCCCGCCCACGCCGCGCTTGCCTTCAGCCTTGCCCGGCAACTGCAAGACCCCGCGCTCACGCTCGCCGCGCTCGAAACGACGCTTGGGCGGTTCGCCCTCGATGTCGCGGCCGCGCCGCCCCGAAAACCCGCTTTCTCCTTTTCTTTTGCCGACTGAAGGATCGACTCTCATCATGGCCACACTCAAAAACACCCAGCAAAAACTCTCCCGCGTACGCCCGCCGCGCGTGCACATCACCTACGACGTCGAAATTGGCGACGCCATTCAGAACAAAGAGCTGCCCTTCGTGCTCGGCGTGCTCGGCGACTACTCCGGCCAGCCGAAAAAGCCGTTGCCGAAACTGAAAGAACGCAAGTTCGTGCAGATCGACCGCGACAACTTCGACGACGTCTTGAAAGGCATGGCTCCTCGCCTGGCGATGAAAGTCGACAACAGGCTCACCGACGACGACACGCGCCTGTCGGTGGAACTCGAATTCAACCGGCTCGAAGACTTCGAACCGCAGAACGTCGTCACGCAGGTCGCGCCGCTCAGGAAACTTTTCGAAGCGCGGCAGAAGCTCTCCGACCTCCGCAACAAAATGATCGGCAATGACGAGCTGGAGAACCGGCTCGACGAAATCGTGCGCGATACCGAAAAACTGCGCCAGATCGGGGAAGACCGGGCAACCGGCAAAGGAGAATGACGATGACGTCGACCACAGCGAAAGAAATTCAATCCGCGCCGCAAGCGGCAGAGACCGAGGCGGCGAATCTGCTCGACACCATCATCGAGCAGAGCCGGGCCGCCACCAACGAACTGGAAAAAGAACGCGCCCGCGACCTGATCGGCGAACTCGCCCAACAAGTGCTCGCGGGCGAAGTGACCGTCTCGAAAGACCTCGCCGCCAGCATCGACGCGCGCGTGGCGCAACTGGACATGCTCATTTCCGCGCAACTGAACGAGATCATGCACCAGGCCGACTTCCAGAAACTGGAAGCCTCGTGGCGTGGCCTGAATTTTCTGGTCATGGAGTCGGAAACATCCACGCAACTCAAAATCAAAGTCCTGAACGCCTCCAAAAAAGACCTGCTCAAAGACTTCAAACGCTCGCCCGAGTTCGACCAGAGCGCGCTCTTCAAAAAGATTTACGAAGAAGAGTTCGGCACCTTTGGCGGCGCCCCCTATGCGGGCTTCATCGGTGATTACGAATTTACCCGCCACCCTGAAGACTTCGCGCTGCTCGAAGAACTCTCGCATGTGGCCGCCGCCTCGCACGCGCCGTTCATCAGCTCGGCCTCGCCCGCGCTCTTCGGCCTCGAATCCCATATCGACATCGGCAGGCCGCGCGATCTGGCCAAAATCTTCGATACCGTCGAATACGCCAAATGGAAATCCTTCCGCGACTCGGACGATGCGCGCTACGTCGGTCTCGTGCTGCCGCACGTATTGGGCCGCCTCCCCTATGGCGCGCGGACCTCGCCGGTGGAAGAATTCGGGTTCGAAGAAGACGTCGACGGCGCCGATCACAGCAAATACCTGTGGACGAATGCCGCCTACGCCTACGGCACGCGGCTCACCAACGCCTTCGCGCTCTACGGCTGGCTCGCCGCCATTCGCGGCGTCGAGGGCGGCGGACTCGTCGAAGGGCTGCCGACGCACACCTTCCCCACCGACGATGGCGAAATCGCCCTCAAATGCCCAACCGAAGTCGCCATCACCGACCGCTCCGAAAAAGTACTCTCGGACCTGGGCTTCATCTCCCTCGTGCACTGCAAAGACACCGACTACGCCGCCTTCTTCGGCGGGCAGTCCGTCCAGAAAGCCAAAAGCTACAACACCGACGCCGCCAACGCCAACGCGCGCCTGTCGGCGCAACTGCCGTACATCTTCGCCATCTCCCGCATCGCCCACTACATGAAAGCGATCATGCGCGACAAGATCGGCAGCTTCGCCTCGCGTCAGGACGTACAGAACTTCCTGAACAAATGGCTGCAACAGTACGTGCTCATCGACGACACCGCCACGCAGGAAGCCAAGGCGAAATGTCCATTGCGCGAAGCGCGCGTCGACGTGACCGAAGTGCCGGGCAAGCCCGGCGTCTATCGCGCCGTCGCCTTCGTGCGGCCGCATTTCCAACTCGACGAACTCACGATTTCGCTGCGTCTGGTGGCCGAACTACCGCAACCGGCGCGCTGAAAAACACACACAACAACCGCTTCACACAACGTTTCACCGAGGCAAACCGCAGTTCCAACGACGCAACAGGCAGTACCCTTTTTCACCTTCCATCTGGAGTCAATCATCATGGCATTCGATGCATTCATCAAAATCGACGGCATCCCCGGCGAATCGACCGACGACGCCCACAAAGACTGGGTCGAAGTCAAATCCTTCTCCCACAAAATCGAACAACCGGCCTCGGCCACCGCATCGTCGGTGGGAGGCGCGACCGCCGAGCGCGTCAACCTCGCCCCGTTCGAAATCGTGCACTACGTCGATAAAGCCAGTCCCAAGCTCTACGATGCCGCTTGCACCGGCAAACACATCAAAGAGATCAAGTTCGAGCTGTGCCGGGCGGGCGGCGACAAAGTGAAATACTTCGAAGTCACGCTCGAACAAGCCATCGTCTCCCGCGTCGAGCCGCACGGAGCGTCCACCGCCGACAAAGACGGCTTCCCGCTGGAAACCGTCGCGTTCAGCTACGGCAAAATCAAGTGGACATATACACAGCAAAAACGCGCCGACGGCGCGGGCGGCGGCAATGTCATCGCAGGTTGGGATTTGACGGCCAACAAAGTCGCCGCATAAACAGGGCGGCATTTCCGGCCCGGCCCGCCGCCGGGCCGGAAGCGCCGTTTTACTCACGATCAACGTCACGACCGATGTAACGCCACAATGGCGTTTATGCCGTATCGCTGGCGTATGACGTACCGGGCATTGCGCATGTGCCGATTGTGTGACGGCAAAGGGCGGTAGCGTGCCTGGACGACGAGAGACGTTTCCACGAATTCAATGAGCGTATTCCATGACAAGCAGGAAATGAGTATGACAATTTTAAAAAATCACCATGATCATTTTCAAAAGCGACCGTGGTCATTTTTGAATACCCCGCCATCCACGGCGGCGAACGCGGTTTATTGACATGTCGATCATTCCAGACAAAGTAAGCGCGGCGAGCGCGGGTCTTGCCAAAGGCGTGGCCGATGGCGCAGCCGCGAAGGCGGGCGATCTGGCCGCTGGCGCGGCGGGCGGCGTATCGGGCAATGTAAGCAGCGCGGCGGGCGAGGTTGCCGGGAAAGCGGGCCAGCTTGGCGAACTTGCCAGCAACCCGCTCGGCGCGG
>JAIRXQ010000037.1 GCA_031268195.1 Azoarcus sp.
CTCGACGCCGCCTACCGCGACGCCCTCGTCCGCCTCGGCCCCACCGAATACCGCCTGCGCCACATCCAGAGCGCCAGCGAAGCCGACGCCAAAGACATCGCCGCCCAACTCGATGACGGCAAAAAATTCGACAAACTGCTCAAACGCTCCACCGACGAAGCCACCCGCGACAAAGGCGGCGACCTCGGCTGGAAAATCCCCCTCGCCCTGCCAGCGGAAGCCGCCGAACTCATCCGGCCGCTCAAAAAAGGCGAACACACCCCGCGCCCGGTCAAAATCGGCGAAACCTGGCACAGCTTCCAAATCGAAGAACTGCGCCCCCTCACCCCGCCCAAACGCGAAGAACTCCTCCCCCAACTACGCTAGGGCCTCGTCCAGCTCAAAACCGCGCAATACCTCGAACGCCTCAAAAACGCCGCCCAGGTCAAATAACGATTTTTGCGCCGTACCTGCTCATTGAGGCGCTTGGTCAGTACGCCGTAGAGCGTGGCCAAGTCCGCGTCCAGCAGCACTTTCTGATTGCGCAAAGGGGGGAACGGCTGCCACAAGCACCGAAGTACACGCCAGCCTGGGAAAACTACGTCATTGCTCAGAGCGTGGCGGCTTCACGCGGGCAAATGCCTGAGCACACGCTTGCGTTCGGGGTTGAGGTGAACGGGATCTATTTGCGGCTTTGTTTTCAGCTCTCCGAGGTGACCGAGGAAGACAAAGCTGATATGAGTGACATTGTGAGTGATTTGGAGTCTCTAGTCGGTAATGACGCGAGGGTGCCCAGCGTGCCGAAGCGCGTGATCAGCGCTTGCTCCCAAGCGGCTTCCGCCGTCTTCGATTGGCCGCTCCGGGACAAATGCCAGTCCAGCGGTTCGCGATTGCAGCGGTCAGCGGCCAGCGCAAAGATGTCTGTCCAAACAGGCGTTGTCTGGACGTCCTGGCATTTAATATCGAAACCTGAGTATCGATAGATTTCCAGCAATGGAGCGCGGCTTTCCAGTGATGGACAACGCCGGGCGGCTGGTTTACTTTGCTCGGGTGTTTGTGGCGTCCGGCGTGGCGGATTTTCTTGATATTTGACAGAAATATCAGGTTGCGCGCATCGGCGTTATCGATGTTTTCAGCATTTCCATGTTGCCTGCCGTTCGCAGGAAAGGAGTCGGTCAAATGATCTCGTTCATTGTTTCCGTCTTGGCGCTGCTCGTGGGGTATTACTTTTACGGCAGGTTTGTGGAGAAGGTGTTCGGCATCGAGCCCGATCGCGCAACGCCCGCCAAGCGCATTGCGGACGGCGTCGACTTTGTGGAGATGAGCTGGCCGAAAGTGCTGCTCATCCAGTTCCTGAACATCGCGGGGGTGGGGCCGATTTTCGGTGCGATCCTTGGGGCGTACTGGGGGCCGTGGGCGTTTGTGTGGATCGTGTTCGGCTGCATCTTCGCGGGGGCGGTGCACGATTATCTGTCCGGTATGATGTCGCTGCGCAGCGACGGCGCATCCATCGCGGAAATCGTGGGCAACTACCTCGGCAACGCCGCGCGCCAGATCATGCGTGTGTTCTCGGTGATTCTGTTGCTGCTGGTGGGGGTGGTGTTCATGACCAGCCCGGCGCAAATCCTTTCGAGCCTGATCGACCCGGACGGGACGACGACGGTTTATTACGTGGTGCTCGGCGTCATCGTCGCTTATTACATCCTGGCGACGTTGCTGCCGATCGACAAAATCATCGGCCGCATCTATCCGGTTTTCGGCGCGGTGCTGCTCATCATGGCCTTCGGTATCGTGACCATGCTTTTTACTACGGGCGAGATCGCCAATGTGCCGGAGTTCAATTTCGAGAACCTGCACCCGAAGGGCAATTACCTTTTCCCGTTCCTTTTCATCACTATTGCCTGCGGGGCGATTTCCGGTTTCCACGCCACGCAGTCGCCAATCATGGCGCGCTGCCTGCGCACCGAAAAGGAGGGGCGGCGCGTGTTTTACGGCGCGATGATCGCAGAGGGTGTGGTGGCGTTGATCTGGGCCGCCGCTGCGATGGCGCACTTCGGCGGGCAGGAAGGGCTGGCGGCGGCGGGCGCGCCCGCTGTCGTGGTCAAGACGGTTTCGCTCGATCTGATGGGCGCGGTCGGTGGCGTTCTCGCCATTCTCGGCGTGGTGGCCTGCCCGATTACTTCGGGCGACACGGCTTTCCGTAGCGCGCGGCTGACGCTCTCGGACTGGCTCGGCTTCGATCAGGCGCCGTTCAGGAACCGGCTGACGGTGGCGGTGCCGCTCTTTGTGCTCGGCGTTGCGCTGTGCTTTATCGATTTCCAGATCATCTGGCGCTACTTTGCGTGGTCGAACCAGACGCTGGCGACGGTGGCGCTGTGGGCCGGGGCCGCGTATCTGGCCAAATATGGCAAGAATTACTGGATTGCACTCGTTCCGGCAGCGTTCATGACGGCGGTGGTGACGAGCTACATTCTGTGCGCCAAGGAAGGATTGGGTCTGCCTTACGAGGGGAGCCTCGCTGTCGGTGTCGTGACTGCGTTCGCGTTGTTTGTGTGGTTCCTGTACGCTTGGCGCTCCGTCAAGGCTTCTGTGGACGCCACGACGGGCTGAGTGCGCGCGAGCTTCGTTCGCGCACTGAAGAAGCTTGCCGCTCCGGACATGGTTTTTCGCCATGTCCGGAGCGGTTCGTTGACAGGAACCCGTTATGAGTCGTGCCGCTTCCCGCCATACCTGGAGCAATCGCTGGGCTTTCATTCTCGTCACCATGGGCTCGGCCGTGGGATTGGGCAACATCTGGCGTTTTCCCTATCTGGCGGGTGACAGCGGCGGCAGTGTTTTTGTACTGATGTATCTTGTCTGTGTGGCAGTGATCGGGCTGCCGCTCTTGATGGCGGAAATCCTCATCGGGCGGCGCGGGCGCGGCAATCCGGTGGCCGCGATGCTGAACACGGCAGAGGAAGCCGGTCGTTCGCCCTGGTGGGCGGCGCTGGGCTGGACGGGGGTGGTCGGGGCGTTGTTGATTCTGTCGTACTACAGCGTCGTGGCGGGCTGGATTGCGGATTATCTGTTTCAGGCGGTCACGGGCGCGCGAGCCGAGACGGCGGCCGTGGCCGCGGAGGGGTTCACGGCGCTGACCAGCGACCCGTTGCGCATGATGTTCTGGCACACGGTTTTCATGATCTTGTCCGTCGGGGTGGTGGCGCGCGGCGTGGTCTCGGGGATCGAGGCGGCCAACAAGATCATGATGCCTTCGCTGTTCCTGATTCTGTTTTTGCTCATGCTCTACGGCGCGTGGGTGGGCGACATGCCGAGCGCAGTGCATTTCCTGTTCGACTTCAAAGTCGAGGCGATCACGCCGCGCGTGGTGATCGAGGGCGTGGGACAAGCTTTTTTCTCGCTCAGTCTCGGCATGGGTGCGATCATGGCCTACGGCTCTTACCTCGACCGCAATACCGGCATCGGCGGCACCTGCCTCTGGGTTGCGGGGGCGAATACGCTCGTCGGGCTGCTGTCCGGGCTGGCGATTTTTTCGCTGACTTATGGTTACGGACTGAGTCCGTCCGAAGGGCCGGGGCTGATCCTGAAGACCTTGCCGCTGGTGTTCTCGCACATGCCGGGCGGGCGGGTGTTCGGTGCTCTCTTTTTCCTGTTCGTGCTGTTCGCGGCATGGACCTCGTCGATTTCGCTGGTGGAGCCGTTCGTGTCCTGGCTCACCGAACGTCTCGGCATCCACCGCGTCAAAGCGGCGCTGGTGACTGGCGTGCCGGTGTGGTTGTTGGGGTTGGCGGTGTGCCTGTCGTTCAATCACTGGTCGGATGTCACGATTTTTGGGCGCGATCTGTTCAAGGCGCTCGAAGACCTCACCACCAAGCTCATGATGCCGCTCTCCGGGCTGGCCATCGCCATCTACGTCGGCTGGATGATGGGCCGCGCCGTGGTCAGCGACGAGATTCGCCTCACGCATCGCCGCTTTGCGCTGTGGTTCGGCGTTTTGCGCTACGTCGTGCCCATCGGCATCGTGATGGTGTTTTTTCATGTCCTGGGTTTGCTGAAATAACAGGGATGAGTTGAGCATGGCGCACTTTGGTTTTCCCCTGGAAGCGATCCTGATTTTTTTGGCCGCGATCGGTTTTTCGGTTTATCTCGATCTTTTCGCCCACAAGAAAAGCAAGGAAATCACCTTGGGCGACGCGGCGCGCTGGACGCTGTTCTGGGTGGGGCTGGCGCTCGTTTTTTACGCCTATCTGTGGCTGCGTTTCGATAAAACGTGGGCGGATCTCTACCTCGCGGGCTATGCGCTGGAAAAATCGCTGTCGGTCGATAACCTGATGGTGTTCATGGCGATCTTCGCCTCCTTCGGCATCAAGGGCATCTTGCAGCATCGCATTCTTTATTACGGCATCGTCGGGGCACTGGTTTTTCGCGCCATTTTCGTGGTCATCGGCACGGGGCTGTTCATGGCGAGTCCGTGGGTCGGCTTCCTGTTTGCGGCTTTCGTCATCTGGAGCGCGGTCAAGATGCTGCAACAGCCGGACGCCGAGGCAGACATCGAGGACTATTCGCACCACTGGTCGGTACGGTTCACCGGGCGGTTGATGCCCATTTATACGAAGCTGCATTTCGAGCGCTTTTTCATCCGCCATGGCGAGTTGCCCGAAACCGGCGCCGCGGAAAATGCCGCGCCGGGTGTGACGCGCAACGGGCTCTGGTATGTCACGCCCGCGTTTTTGTGCCTGATGGCGATCGAGACTTCCGACATTGCGTTCGCTTTCGACTCCGTCCCGGCGGTCATCGCCGTGACGCAGGAACCTCTGCTCGTGTATGCGGCGATGATTTTCGCGATCCTCGGCCTGAGGAGTCTTTACTTTGTGCTCGCGGCGCTTACCCGCTATCTCGTGCATCTCGATAAGGCGGTGATTGCGCTGCTATTTTTCATCGGCGCGAAGATGGCGCTTCAGTCCTACAACCACGCCATCGCCGATACGGGGTTCGAACTCTCGCCGGGATGGAGCCTCGCGGTCGTTCTCGGCGTGCTAGGCCTCGGCGTGGTTGCTTCCTTCGTTTTTCCGGGCAAGGAGAAAAGCTCCGCCCATCTCGACAAGGCTTCAGACACATGACCGCCAACAAAACAGAAAAGCGCTACCTCGACGATCTTGTCGCGGGCGAGCGCTTCACGAGCCGTGAGTTCCCGCTCGATGCGGAAAAGATCAAATCCTTCGCCCGCGACTGGGACCCGCAGCCCTTCCACCTCGATGAGTCCGCCGCCGCCGCGTCGTTTTTTGACGGGCTGGCGGCCAGTGGCTGGCACACGGCGGTGATCAGCATGCGCTTGATAGTGGAAAGCGTGCCCATCGGCAGCGGCTTGATTGGCGCGGGCGTCGAACTCAGCTGGCCGCGCCCGACCCGGCCCGGTGACGTGCTCCACGTCGAGAGCACGATCCTCGATGTCACGCCTTCCCGCAGCAAACCGGATCGCGGCTTCATCACCCTGCAAAGCGACACCCTCAACCAGCGCGGCGAGCCGGTGCAAAAACTGGTGTCGAAAGTGCTGGTGTTCCGGCGGCCGTAAATGGGAACGTCTCCCCTCATGGCTTTTCTCGATCTTCCCCAACTCGTCCGCGCGGGCGGCAGCGTGCAGCTGCCGGGCTCCAAAAGCATTTCCAACCGTGTTCTGCTGCTGGCGGCGCTCTCCGGAGGGGTGACCGAAATCCGTCATTTACTGGCGTCCGACGACACGGCGCGCATGCTCGATGCCTTGCGCACCTTGGGCGTCGAATGCCTCGAGGACGCGGAGGGCGGTGTGCGGGTCACGGGCTGTGGCGGGCGCTTTCCGGTGCGCGCCGCGCAACTGTTCCTCGGCAATGCGGGCACGGCCTTCCGTTCGCTCACCGCTGCGCTGGCGCTCTCCGGGGGCGATTACGTGCTGGAAGGCGTGCCGAGGATGCACGAGCGCCCCATCGGGGATCTGGTCGACGCGCTGCGGCAACTGGGGGCGGAGATCGACTATCTGGCAAAGCCGGGTTTCCCGCCTCTGCGCCTGAAAGCGGCAACGATCAAACCCGGCGGCGTGGTCAGGGTGCGCGGCGATGTTTCGAGCCAGTTTCTCACCGGATTGCTCATGGCGCTGCCGCTCACCGGGGTGGAAAACACGGTGGAGGTGGAAGGCGAGCTCATCTCCAAACCCTACGTGGAAATCACCCTCGCGCTGATGGCGCGTTTCGGCGTGCGCGTGGCGCGGCAGGGCTGGCAGGCATTCAGCGTTCCGGCGGCGGGCTATGTTTCGCCCGGCGCATTCGCGGTGGAGGGCGATGCTTCGTCTGCCTCTTATTTTCTCGCGGCGGGCGCGATCAGCGCGAATGCCGACGATCCGGTGCGGGTGACAGGTGTGGGCCGCGCTTCGATCCAGGGCGATGTGCGTTTCGTCGAGGCGTTGCAAGCGATGGGCGCAAGCATCGAGATGGGCGACGACTGGATCGCCGCCAGCCGTCCGCCGCAAGGCTTGCGCGGCATCGAACTCGATTGCAACCACATCCCGGATGCGGCGATGACGCTGGCGGTGACGGCGCTCTTTGCCACGGGCGAAACCCGGCTCACCAACATCGCCAGCTGGCGGGTGAAAGAAACCGACCGCATTGCCGCGATGGCGACGGAGTTGCGCAAACTGGGCGCGACGCTGGAAGAGGGCGACGATTTCCTCGCCCTCCGGCCGCCCGCGGGCGGGCTGCGTCCGGCCATCGTCGATACCTACGACGATCACCGCATGGCGATGTGCTTTTCGCTCGCCGCATTCGGTACGCCCTTGCGCATCAACGGTCCCGGTTGTACGGCAAAGACCTTCCCCGATTACTTCGCGCGCCTGCGCGCCATCGCCGTCCCCGCGCCGGTGATCGCCATCGACGGGCCGAGCGCTTCGGGCAAGGGCGCGGTGTCGGCCAGGGTCGCGGCGGCGTTGGGCTTTCATTATCTCGATTCCGGCGCCCTCTACCGCCTCACGGCGCTGGCGGCGCGCGAGCGTGGCGTGGATTGGGACGACGAAGCGGGCGTGGCCGACATCGCGCGCACGCTCGATGCGGCCTTTCGCGCGGGCGAGATCTGGCTGAACGGCAAGGCTGCGGGCGCGGCCATCCGCGAGGAAGACATTTCCGCCGGTGCATCGAAAGTGGCGGCGCTGCCCAAGGTGCGCGAGGCGCTGCTGTTCCGGCAGCGCGCCTTTCATCGTGCGCCGGGGCTGGTGGGCGATGGACGCGACATGGCCTCGGTGGTGTTCCCGAAGGCTTGCCTGAAAGTTTTCCTCACCGCCAGCGCCGCAGTGCGCGCCGAGCGGCGCTATAAGCAGTTGCAGGAAAAAGGGTGGGCGGCGGACTACGCGGCCATCCGGGCCGAGATCGATGCGCGTGACACGCGCGATGCAAGCCGCGCCGTCGCCCCTCTGCGGCAAGCGCCGGACGCAAGGCTGCTGGACACGGATGGCGTGGGCATCGAGGAAGCGGTCGCGCGGCTACTGGGGTGGTACCGCCGCGCTTGCGCAGTAAGGCGTGACCGGGCGGTTTTTTTGCGCCGCCGCCCTGGGGATTGCGGCCAGGGTGCAGCTCAAGTTGGCAAACCAAACATAACGGAAATAGGGTGGGCTTGATTGCCAGGGGTTTGGCTGTTAGCATGCCCGGCTCGCCTTGGAGTCTGTCCACGGCGGCGACCGTTGCAGGCGGTCGGCCTCGTGCGGGGCCGGAAGCCGGGCGCGGCCGGTGAATTTCATGTGCGGTGGAAGCTCTGCCGCGTTTTGTCGTCAACCCACCCGTTTGCCGACGCACGGCGGCTCCGATCCACCCATCTATATTCATGTCTGCCACCAACCTTGCCACAGCCCCCGGCGAAGAGAGTTTCGCCGCCCTTTTTGAAGAAAGCATCGCCCTGCAAGATATGCGCGCCGGTGAAGTCATCACCGCCGAAGTCGTGCGCATCGACCAGAACTTCGTCGTCGTCAATGCCGGGCTCAAGTCCGAGAGCTACGTCCCGGTCGAAGAATTTCGCAACGATCGTGGCGAAATCGAAGTCACCGTCGGCGATTTCGTCCATGTCGCCATCGACGCGCTCGAAGACGGCTACGGCGAAACGCGCCTGTCGCGCGACAAAGCCAAACGCATCTCGGCCTGGAACGATCTTGAGAAGGCGCTCAACGACGGTTCGCTGGTCAAGGGCGTCATCACCAGCCGCGTCAAGGGCGGCCTCACCGTGATGACGAACAGCATCCGCGCTTTCCTGCCCGGTTCGCTGGTCGACATGCGCCCGGTCAAGGACACCACGCCCTACGAGGGCAAGGAATACGAATTCAAGGTCATCAAGCTCGACCGCAAGCGCAACAATGTCGTGGTTTCGCGCCGCGCCGTGCTTGAAGAATCCATGGGCGAGGAGCGCGAAAAGCTGCTCTCCACGCTCAAGGAAGGCACTGTCGTCAAGGGCATCGTCAAGAACATCACCGATTACGGCGCCTTCGTCGATCTCGGCGGCATCGACGGCCTGTTGCACATCACCGATCTGGCTTGGCGTCGCGTGCGCCATCCCTCGGAAGTGCTCACCGTGGGCGACGAAATCGAAGCCAAGGTGCTCAAGTTCGACCAGGAAAAGAACCGCGTCTCGCTCGGCCTCAAGCAACTCGGCGAAGACCCGTGGGTCGGCATCGCCCGCCGCTATCCGCAGGGCACGCGCCTGTTCGGCAAGGTGACGAACATCACCGACTACGGCGCCTTCGTCGAAGTCGAGCAGGGCATCGAAGGTCTGGTGCACGTCTCCGAAATGGACTGGACCAACAAGAACATCCACCCGACCAAGGTCGTGCAGCTTGGCGACGAAGTGGAAGTGATGATTCTCGAAATCGACGAGGATCGCCGCCGCATCTCGCTGGGCATGAAGCAGTGCGCGTCCAACCCGTGGGACGATTTCTCCATCAACCATAAAAAGGGCGACAAGGTGCGCGGCCAGATCAAGTCGATCACCGATTTCGGCGTGTTCATCGGGCTGGAAGGCGGCATCGACGGGCTGGTACATCTCTCCGATCTGTCGTGGAGCGAGTCGGGCGAAGAGGCCGTGCGCCGCTTCAAGAAGGGCGACGAGGTCGAAGCCGTGGTGCTGGGCATCGATGTCGAGCGCGAGCGCATCTCGCTGGGCGTCAAGCAGCTCGAAGGCGATCCGTTTACCAACTTCATCGCCACCCACGAGAAGAATTCCGCGGTCAAAGGCACGGTGAAGTCGGTCGAAGCGCGCGGCGCGGTGATTGCGCTGGCCGACGATGTGGAAGGCTACCTGCGCGCTTCCGAAGCCGCCACGCAGCGGGTCGACGATCTCAGCACACTGCTGAAGGCAGGTGATGAGATCGAAGCGGTCATCATCAATGTCGATCGCAAGACCCGTTCGCTGAGCCTGTCGATCCGCGCCAAGGATCAGGTCGAACAAAACGAGGTCATGAGCAAGCTCGCTTCCGAGAGCGCCGCCTCCAGCGGCACCACCAACCTCGGCGCCCTGCTCAAGGCCAAGTTGAACGAACAGAGGCAATAAACGGCGATGCCCATGACCCGATCGGAGCTGGTAGCACAACTGGCGGCGCGTTTTCCCCAGTTGGTGGCGAAGGATGCCGATTTTGCCGTGAAGATGATCCTCGATGCGATGACCAGCGCGCTGGCGCGCGGTCATCGTATCGAAATTCGCGGCTTCGGCAGTTTCGCGCTCAATTACCGGCCACCGCGCGTGAGCCGCAATCCCAAATCCGGCGACAAGGTGAACGTGCCTGAAAAGTACGTGCCCCACTTCAAGGCCGGCAAGGAATTGCGCGAGCGGGTCGATGCCGGCGCGTGAGTGTGAATTGGCGCGGCATCGATCACGATATGCAGTTAAAATCGGAAGGCAGCCTCGGCTGCCTTCTTTTTCGCCTCGCGCTCGGAGATAATGCCGTCTATGCGTGCCATCGTCTGGTCGATCCGTATCGTTTTATTTTTCGTGCTCTTGGGCTTCGCGATCAAGAACAACGATCCCGTGGTCTTGCACTTTTTCTCCGGCAGGGAATGGTCGTTGCCGCTGGCGTTCATCATTCTGGTGGCGTTCGCGGTAGGCGCGCTCCTTGGCGTGACGGCCACCATTACCTCGCTGCTTCGGCAGCGCCATGAAATCTCCCGCCTGCGCAGGCAGCTCGACCGCGCCGAAAACGCGGCCGTCGAAGCGGCGCAGGCCGCCGATTCTTTCTGATCCCGCATGGAAATCGAACTCTGGTGGCTATTGGCGCTGCCGCTCTTTTTCGCTCTCGGCTGGCTTGCGGCGCGCATCGACATCCGGCAGGTCGTGCATGAATCGCGGGCGCTGCCGCGCTCCTACCTGAGCGGACTCAATTTCCTGCTCAACGAGCAGCCGGACAAGGCGATCGACGCTTTCGTCGAAGCGGTGCGCATCGACCCGCAAACGGCGGAACTGCATTTCGCCCTCGGCTCGCTTTTCCGGCGCCGGGGCGAAACCGACCGCGCCATCCGCATGCACCAATTGCTGATCGACCGTGAGGACATCACCGAGGAACAACGCCTGCAAGCCCTGGGCGAACTGGGGCAGGATTTCCTCAAGGCGGGCCTGCTCGACCGCGCCGAAGCCGTTTTCCTCAAGCTCAAGGGCACGCGCATCGACAATGTGGCCGCCGATTACCTGCTCGAAATCTACCAGCAGGAAAAAGAGTGGGGCAAAGCCATCGACATCGCCAATGACCTGCCCGAACACGAAAGCGTGTATTGGCAGCGCGAGGTGTCCAACTTTCATTGCGAACTGGCGATACGGGCGTTGGCCGACTCCCGCTTCGATGCGGTGGAATCGCACACTCAGCAGGCACTGGCGATCAGTCGAAAATGTGTGCGCGCAAGCCTCGTTCTGGGCGATCTGCGTGCCGCGCAAGGCCGCGACGAGGAAGCGCTGGACGTGTGGAAACGCATCGAAAGCCAAAACCCGGAGTATCTCTCGCTCGTGGCGCAACGCCTCCTCGACGCCTATGGGCGGCTGGGCAAAGTGGAGCAGGGCCATCTGCTGCTGCGCTCGTGGCTCGAACGCCATCCTTCGCTCGATCTGCTCGACGAACTGTTTCATTGGGAAATCGAAAAAGTCGGCCCGACCGCGGCCTACGAACTCGTGCGCGAGGAGTTGCGCCGCAACCCGACCCTGCTCGGTCTGGATAAATTGCTGGAAGCGGCCCTGCTGACAGTGCCGCCGAGCTATCGCAACGACATCGAACTCGTCAAGCAGCTGATCCACGGCCATACGCGCCAGGTGGCGCGCTATCGCTGCGAATCCTGCGGCTTCAAGGCGCGGCAGTTCTATTGGCGCTGCCCGGCCTGCGGCGGTTGGGAAACCTATCCGCCGCGCCGTACCGAAGAGTTCGATCTCACGCCGTAATCACGAATCACGAATCACGACAGCACGCAGGGAGCAAGGCATGAAAGTAACGGTCGTTGGAACAGGTTATGTCGGATTGGTGAGCGGTGCATGTCTGGCCGATGTCGGCAACGATGTGTTGTGCCTGGATGTCGATCCGGGAAAAATCCGCATTCTGGAATCCGGTGGCCTTCCGATCCACGAACCCGGCCTGCTGGAGATCGTGCGCCGTAACGTCAACGCGGGACGGCTCGCCTTTACCACCGATATCGAACGCGCGGCCCGCCACGGCCTCGTGCAGTTCATCGCTGTCGGCACTCCCCCGGACGAGGACGGTTCCGCCGACCTGCAATACGTGCTGGCGGCGGCGAAGAACATCGGCCGCTACATGGACGACTACCGCGTCGTGGTCGATAAATCCACCGTGCCGGTCGGCACCGGCGACAAAGTGCGCACCGCCATTGCCGAAGCGCTGGCGGCCCGTGGCGCGCAGTTCGAATTCGCGGTGGTGTCCAACCCCGAATTCCTCAAGGAAGGCGCGGCGCTCGACGACTTCATGCGTCCCGACCGCATCGTGGTGGGGGCCGAGGACGCCCGTGCCATCGCCCTGATGCACGCGTTATACGCCCCATTCCAGCGCAATCATGAACGCCTGCTGGTAATGGACATCAAAAGCGCCGAACTCACCAAATACGCCGCCAATGCCATGCTCGCCACGCGCATCAGCTTCATGAACGAACTGGCGAACCTTGCCGAAACCCTGGGCGCGGACATCGAACTGGTGCGGCAGGGCGTGGGGTCCGATCCGCGCATCGGCTGGCATTTCCTCTACGCCGGTTGTGGCTACGGCGGCTCGTGTTTCCCCAAGGACGTGAAGGCGCTGGTGCGCACCGGGCACGATGCTGGGCACGATCTGCTGGTGTTGAGCGCCGTGGAAGAAGCCAACGATGCCCAGAAGCGTCGCCTCGTCGCCAAGATCACCGCCCGTTTCGGGGACAAGCTCGCCGGGTTGCGCTTCGCCCTGTGGGGACTGGCCTTCAAACCCAACACCGACGACATGCGCGAAGCGCCGAGCCGGGTCATTGTCGATGAACTCACGCGGCGCGGCGCCGACATCGTCGCTTACGATCCGGTGGCGGTGAACGAGGCGCGTCGCGTCTTCGCGGACAGATACCCGACGCTTTCCTACGCCGCGCATCCAATGGACGCGGTCGCCGGGGCTGATGCGCTCGTCATCGTCACCGAATGGAAGGAGTTTCGCAGTCCTGATTTTGACGCCATCCGCGCTACGCTCAAACAGCCCGTCATCTTCGACGGTCGCAACATGTACGACCCGGCGGCCATGCGCCGGCACGGCATCGACTATCACGGCATGGGTCGGTGTTGATCGACCGGAGAAAAAATGGATTACCCAACCCTCGAAGACTGCGTTGGCCAAACGCCGCTGATCCGCTTGAAGCGCATCGGCGCGGGTCGTAACAACGTCATCCTCGCCAAACTCGAAGGTAACAACCCGGCCGGCTCGGTCAAGGATCGCCCCGCCCTGTCGATGGTGATGCGCGCCGAGGCGCGCGGCCAGATCCGCCCCGGCGATTGCCTGATCGAGCCCACCAGCGGCAACACCGGCATCGCATTGGCGATGGCCGCCGCCATTCGCGGCTACCGTATGATCCTGGTGATGCCCGAGAACCAGAGCATCGAGCGTCGCCAGACCATGCATGCCTTTGGGGCCGAACTCGTCCTCACGCCCAGGGAAGGCGGCATGGAGATGGCGCGCGACGTGGCCGCGAAAATGCGTGACGAGGGCAGGGGCATCATCCTCGATCAGTTCGCCAACCCCGACAATCCACTGGCGCATTACGAGACGACCGGCCCGGAGATTTGGCAGCAGACTGGCGGCACCGTCACCCATTTCGTCAGCGCGATGGGCACCACCGGCACCATGATGGGCGTCTCGCGCTATCTCAAGGAACAAAACCCCGCCGTGCGCGCCATTGGCTGTCAGCCCGCCGAGGGATCGCAGATCGCGGGCATTCGCAAGTGGCCGCCGGAATACATGCCCAAAATCCACGACGCCAGCCTCGTCGATCAACTCGAATACGTGAGTCAGGGCGACGCTGAGGAAATGGCCCGCCGCCTCGCGCGCGAAGAAGGCTTGTTCGTGGGCGTCTCGTCGGGCGGCGCCCTGCATGTGGCGCTGCGGCTGGCCGCCGGACTCGAAAACGCCGTCATCGCCGGTATCGTTTGCGATCGCGGCGACCGTTACCTCTCCACCGGCGTCTTTCCGGCCTGAGCATCATCATGACATCAGCGCTGATCTTCGATATTGAAACCATTCCGGACATCGCCGGCCTGCGCCGTCTCCACGAACTGCGCGAAGAAAACATTTCCGACGCGGAAGTCGCCGAACTCGCCTTTCAGCGCCGCCGCGCCGCCACCGGCAGCGACTTCATGCCGCATTACCTGCAACGGGTGGTGACGATTTCCTGCGCCCTCTACCGTCCCGGCCAGTTCCGCATCTTCTCGCTCTCCGAACCCGACAGCAGCGAAGGCGGCATCATCCAGCGTTTCTTCGACGGCATCGAAAAATACACCCCGCAACTCGTCTCCTGGAACGGCGGCGGCTTCGATCTGCCCGTGCTGCACTATCGTGGCCTCATCCACGGCGTCACCGCGCCGCGCTACTGGGATCTCGGCGGCGGCGATTATTTCGATTCGCGCGAATTCAAGTGGAACAACTACATCAGCCGCTACCACATGCGGCATCTCGATTTGATGGATTTGCTCGCGCTCTACCAACCGCGCAACAACGCTCCCCTCGATGATCTCGCCAAGCTCATGGGCTACCCCGGCAAACTCGGCATGGACGGTTCCGCCGTCTGGAGCGCGTGGCAAGAAGGCCGCATCGCGGAGATTCGTGATTACTGCGAAACCGACGTAGTCAACACCAGTTTGGTCTACCTGCGCTTCCTCAAGATGCGCGGCGTGCTGGATCAGGAAGGTTGGGGGCGTGAAGTGGCAATGGTGCGCGAGACGTTGGAGAAGATCGACGCGAAGCACTGGCGGGAGTTTCTGGCGGCGTGGCCCGACGCCTGACGCCTGACGCCGAACCGCTGCTAGTGCCGGTGATTGCCTGCCCATCCACGGATTTTCGAAAATTCCTTGAAATTTTTGCAAAAGACGAAACGGTTCAACGTGCCTTTACGAATATCCCACTGCCAGGCAACTATGTCGACACAAGGGCTTGGCCTGAGCCGATAAGTGTTTTATATGTGCGGAATGACCGGCAAGGCACATTTCCTGTTTTCAAGGAACAGGGATATGCCATCAGTGTCGGAACGTCCAACCGCCATGCCGAGATAAAAGTGAAAGGTCAAGATTCAGGTTATTGGGTGAACTATCTTTTCAGCAGAGGCGCTTGCTGGAGATTAGTATTCATTAATGACCAATCCACTTAACGGATGGCAAGTTTTGCCCTGGGCGGCAGGCGCTTGTGCCCAGTAAAGCACCAGATAGAACTGGCTGCCGCGGTTGGTCGAGTTCGCTGGTGCGGCGCGAAAGCGATTTGTCTTCGTCGAGCTGCTTGCCGGTAGCTTCGCGCGGACGATAGCCGTCGAGCCATAACACCGCAGTCATACCGGATTGGCAGCGCGAGTGGCGAGTTTCACCCCGCCGTGGAATCGCCGCGCCCTTGGCTTGGCACATGCGCAGATGTCGCCTTCTTCGACGTTCTGCGACAACAGCATTTCGCCGTTGGCGAGATCGACGATGTTGGCTATGCCGTCTACGGTACTTTCACCCGAATCAATCAATGATATAAAAATATTTCCAAAGCCTATTGACATTTTAAAAATCACAAATGATAATCATCATCATTTATTATTCACTTGGCTTTTATAATTAACTTCACATACGGAGCAAACAACTATGGCACACCATATCGCATCAAAAGTTCGTTGCACAATTCAGGCGACAGTTTTCTGGGCAACGATGTTCATTGCTGTTTTCGCTTTGCTCACCCTGACGGCGGGCAGTCATGCGTCCGAGAATGACGCGCCAGAAAACCCCGACATAGAACGCGGCATGACCATGCGAAATGAAATTGTCGAGTTTGTCTTGGCGGAATACGGAGATCGCCAATGGGGTATGCAAATTGACTTTACCCATTTAGTGGAAAAATATATCAAAATCGGAGATGATTTTGAGTCCACCAAAGAGCTTCTTTCAAAAAACGGGTTTAAAGTACACGATGATAAAGGACTCAAAGAATACATGACGGACACAGTGTACGGTCCAAACGGACGAAAAATAGTCAGAGCAAAACACAATACTTATCGTGTCTTTGCCGCTTATAAAATGAAATATCCAATGAAATGGACAAAGCCACTTTACAAGTTTAGATATTATGATTGGAAGCTTCAAATATTTCTCGGACGCAGCCCTGAATCAGAGCGAGTAGATAGGCTATTAGCGGTAGCCAACCTCAGGGCATTTTAATTTCACACACGGAGCGAACGGCTATGGCACACCATATCGCAGCAAAAGTTCGTTGCACAATTCAGGCGACAGTTTTCCGGGCAACAATGTTCATTGCTGTTTTCGCTTTGCTCACCCTGACGGCGAGTAGTCAGGCGTCCGAGAATGACGCATCAGAAAACCCCGCCTGCCCATCCACGGATTTTCAAAAATTCATTGAAATTTTTGCGGAGGATGAAGCGGTTCAAAGGCATTTTACGAAAACGCCTTTGATTGTTCTGGACATCGAACAGGACGCCAAGCCCAGGCCAATACAAATCATGGACATGCAGGATTATCAGCGCATCGGCTTCCCCATTTTTCCATCTTCCCAAGAGAGAGCAAAACGTTCGCTTATATTCCGGGTGAGCGGCATATCGGGTATCAATGCGGAAGCGGTCACCTACCACCTCACAAACAACGGAGAACATCTCACAGAAAATAGGACTGTGTTTTATCGCTTCAGCAAGGATACGTGTTGGCGGCTTGTGTCCATCGATTACTCCATGCGAGATGAACGAGCGCAGACTGCCACGGGCGCGGAAACAGACTCCAAGTCAACAGTCCCATGTCCGTCCAGAGATTTCAAAAAATTTTTTGCGATTTTTGCAAAAGACGAAACGGTTCAACGTGCTTTTACGAATATCCCACTGCCAGGCAACTATGTCGACACAGAAGCTTGGCCTGAGCCGATAAGTGTTTTATATGTGCGGAATGACCGGCAAGGCACATTTCCTGTGTTCAAGAAACAGGGATATGCCATCAGTGCCGGAACGTCCAACCGCCATGCCGAGATAAAAGTGAAAGGTCAAGATTCAGGTTATTGGGTGAACTATCTTTTCAGCAGAGGCGCTTGCTGGAGATTAGTATTTATTAATGACCAATCCACTTGAATATTGATGGAAAATCGACATCCAACCTTCTAACTACACAGGAGATGCAAAATGCCACTTCAGGACGCAATGAATACTATCCTCCCGCCGATAAACGGGATTAACCCTCATATCACATCTAATGCCAATGGTTCAATTAACGATTTTAACAACCCACGAGATAATCATCCTGGAGGGATACATAGTGCAATTGACATAAATTATCAGGGAGGAACGGTCTCACCCTTAAATCAAGGGCACCCACCAATCTACTCTCCCGTAAATGGAACAGTCGAAGCTGTTGCTGGAGGCGATGGTACTTATGGAACAGTTCGCATTCAAGATGGAGAAGGAAATGTGCATTCATTTCTCCATACAGATACACAGACCGTCTATGTAGGACAAACTATACACGTGGGTGATCAAATTGGAACTATGGGCGGCAGAGGGCCTATGGGGTCTAATCAATATGCACCACATGTCGACTATAATATAAAAGACCCAAATGGTCAGCGTATTGATCCGGCAGTTTGGTGGGAAGATCACGAACCTTCACCGCCCGAGCCAAATCCAGACTCTGGATCAAACCTCGCCCCGGATACCCCATCGGACAGTCCGGACAATTCGCCGGATGCCTCGATCAATCCGCCAGAGAGCCTAAACAGTCCACCGGGAGGCGTGGCCTCTGCCGGTCTGCTGGGTTCCTTGTTGGGCGGCCTTGCCGGTCTGATCAAGGGCGCGTCTTGGGGATCGCAGCTACCGTCCTTATCCGACTCCAACGATTCGCTGGGAGGCTCGGTCTCCAGCGGCGGTTTGGGCGATCTGTTGGGCGCTCTGCTGAATAGCATTTCCAGCCTGCTCAAGAGCCTTTCACGGAGTTCACAGCCGCCAGCCACGTCAGCGGTTCTTGGTGATTCCGGCGATTCCGGCGATTCCGGCGATTCCAGCGATTCCAGCGATTCCAGCGATTCCAGCAATTCTAGCAATTCCAGCAATTCCGGTGATTCCGGCAATCCGGACAGTCATGGTGACGCAAGCAGTGCAGGCAGCCATTCGACCGGGGGCGGCTCCTATTTTGCCCCGATATCCGACGTCACCGGCTTTCCGCCGTCATTGGACGAACCGTATTATTTTCCGGAAGTGCCAAGTGACAATTGGCAAGACTTTACACCACCAGCGCTCGGTACGATACAAGCAGTTCCTTTACGAGACTCGGACGGCAATTACATTCTCGATGATAACGGCATACCTATCTCTGAATTTCCCGTCCTTGATGTAACCGGCACCCGACTGGAGGATGATTATTATCTGTTTGAAGAAAATACACCCGCTGCGCAAGATACCTTCTGGAACGAAAGCGGCAGTTATCCGCCCGCTGGTCCGGCTAATAATAGTTGCATGTCTTGTGGTTGGGATCCGAGCGTGGGCGGGTATGGTGATGGTATTGGAATTTGTCTTTGGAATGATTACAGCTGCGGGGATGGAAATTGCGCCTGCTGACGACATCCTCCCAACCCGGACAAATCCCGCCGGGAAATAGCACTCGCTGCGCGTGCGGCGAAAGATCGCCGCTTGGGACGACGAGTTCCTCGCCAGCCTCATCTCTTCATAAGCGTCGGACTCGTCAAGCAGCGCTCACCCGATTGTCCTGCCGGAAATACCGGGGCGGCTTGACAAAGCGCCGCCTGCCTCTATAATCCGCCCCTCTTAGCAGGCGCGTAGCTCAGTTGGTTAGAGCACCACCTTGACATGGTGGGGGTCGTTGGTTCGAATCCAATCGCGCCTACCAGCCATTTGCGCCAACCAGCCATTTGGCCCGGATCGCATCAGGAAGCCTCAGAAACCCCGCTACGGCGGGGTTTTTTGTTGGTTCACCGTCCCTCGGTGAATGTGCTTGGGATGGATGACCAAACGCTTGACCTGCGCGTCCAGTTCCTCGCTGTGATACAGATCCAGGCACTTCAGGAAATCGAAACGGACATCCTTGATTTCCGATTCGACCAGCGGGTTGTGATAATTGCGCGCCAAATAACCATCCACCAGGGTATTGATCGCGTCCGGGGCCTTCTCCAGGTCGTATTCAGTCCAGTCGCGCAATGCGCTGGCGCTGCGTCCCGCATCGATGGCTGCACCTTTGTCATTCTTGTAGGTGTTTGCGATGCAGGTAGCCAGCACCATGTCCTTGTAATTCTGTACATGGGTACGCGCGCCTGCTTGCGGAGAGGTACGCTGATCGCCTGCCGCATGGCAAACCGGCGTCCAGAAGGCGAGCGCCGAAGCCGTCAGGATGCCGGCCCAGATCGCCTGTTTCATGACAGGCTCCGGAAGTTCGTGCGATTGGTGCGATATCCCACCCTCGGTTCATTGAAGTAGCAGTGGTCATAGCATGTATTGCCATCGAACAACGTCGCATGGCCTGCGGCGTCTGACCAGCCGGAAACCTCAAAAAGGGTCTGCTCATTTGTCATTTATTTTTTCAGGTTTTCATCGCAATTCGATGCAAAATGGTAAATAGTCTGGGATTGAGTTTCAAGCGTTGCTTTTGAAAGAGCTGTGTTTGAATATGCTCGACTGCTCATGGTCGGAGCGACGGGGCTAGTGGCTATTAAAAATATTTTATTTTCATATTCTGTGGGCGCGGCGTGCTGCGGCTATGTTGTACGTGTCTGATCATGGTATAGTTTCGAAGATCAAGGAGACAGGTTCTCCTTGTTGGTGGAAAAAATGGGTCTTTTGGAGGGTATGCCAGAGCGTGCTTCTCCGAAAATTCATTTTGTTTCTTTTGTTTCAATAAGTTGGTAGGTTTGCTCGAATCCGTTTGCCCTACCAATGCCCAGTCGACTGGCGAAAAGTGTGTGAAAAGTGCGGTGTGGCCGCGCTTTTTTCGTTTACGGCGTATGCGGTGCCTGGGCGTTGGCGGTGGCTTGCATATAGGTATACGTGAAGGCCACATCATGCCCGACATCACCTTGCCCGACGGCGCCGTCCGCAGCTTCGATCATCCGGTCACGGTGGGCGAGGTGGCGACCGCCATCGGCGCGGGGCTGGCAAAGGCAGCGCTGGCAGGGAAGGTGGACGGGCGGCCGGTCGATCTGTCGCACCGCATCGACACCGATGCAACGCTTGCGATCATCACCGACAAGAACCCGGAAGGCGTCGACATCCTGCGCCACTCCTGTGCACACCTGCTGGCGCAGGCGGCCAAAGAACTGTTTGCGGATGCGCAGGTGACGATCGGGCCGACGGTCGAAAACGGTTTTTACTACGATTTCTCCTACAGGCGTCCCTTCACGCCCGAAGATCTCGCGCGCATCGAAGCGCGCATGGTCGAGATCGCCCGGCGCGATCTCGCGGTGACGCGCGAAGTCTGGCCGCGTGAGCAAGCGGTCGAATTCTTCAAAGGCGCTGGCGAGCATTACAAGGCCGAGATCATCGCCTCGATTCCGGCGGGCGAGGCCGTTTCGCTCTACCGTCAGGGGGATTTCGTCGATCTCTGCCGGGGGCCGCATGTGCCTTCGACCGGCAAGTTGAAGGCGTTCAAGCTCACCAAGCTCGCGGGGGCGTACTGGCGCGGCGATTCCAATAACGAGATGCTCCAGCGCATCTACGGCACGGCGTGGGCGAAGAAAGAAGATCTCGATGCTTACCTGCACATGCTCGAAGAAGCCGAGAAGCGCGACCATCGCCGGATCGGCCGGCAGCTCGACCTGTTCCACTTGCAGGACGAAGCGCCGGGCATGGTGTTCTGGCACGCGAAAGGCTGGACGCTGTGGCAGCAGGTCGAGCAATACCTGCGCCGCACCATCTCGCGCCACGGTTATCAGGAAGTGCGCACGCCGCAGATCGTCGATCGCGCGCTGTGGGAGCGCTCCGGGCATTGGGACATGTATGCCGAGCTGATGTTTACCACGCACTCGGACAAGCGCGACTACGCGGTGAAGCCCATGAATTGCCCGTGCCACGTCCAGATTTTCAATCAGGGGCTGAAAAGCTACCGTGATCTGCCTCTGCGCATGGCCGAGTTCGGCTCCTGCCACCGCAATGAGCCGTCTGGCGCCTTGCACGGCATCATGCGTGTGCGCAACTTCGTGCAGGACGATGCCCACATCTTCTGCTCGGAAGAACAGGTCCAGTCCGAAGCGGTGGCCTTCATCCACCTGTTGCAAAAGGTTTACCGCGATTTCGGTTTCGAGGACGTGCTGGTGAAGCTCTCCACCCGGCCCGATAAGCGTGTGGGCTCCGACGAGCAGTGGGACGTCACCGAAGCGGCGCTGGCCGCCTCGCTCGCTGCCGAGGGGCTGGCCTACGATTTGCAACCGGGCGAAGGCGCCTTCTACGGGCCGAAGATCGAGTTTTCACTCAAGGACAGCCTTGGGCGCGTCTGGCAGTGTGGCACCCTGCAACTGGATTTCAACCTTCCGCACCGGCTCGGCGCCGAATACGTCGCCGAGGACAACACGCGCAGGGTGCCGGTCATGCTCCACCGCGCCATCCTTGGTTCGCTGGAGCGCTTCATCGGCATTCTCATCGAACACCATGCCGGAGCAATGCCGCTGTGGCTCGCGCCGGTGCAGGCCGTCGTGATGAGCATCTCGGACGGGCAGGCCGACTACGCCAACGATGTCGCAAAGCGGCTACTCGATGCAGGTTTCCGTGTCGAAACCGATTTGCGCAACGAAAAAATCAACTATAAAATCCGCGAGCACAGTGTGCACAAGCTACCTTACCAGATCGTCGTCGGCGACAAGGAAAAGGCTGCGGACAAGGTGGCAGTGCGCATCCGGGGCGGCCAGGATCTTGGCCAACTGTCCCTCGATTCGCTGATTGAACGCTGGCTTCGTGAAATTGAAGCGAAGGCTGGCCCGGTTTGATTTTGGTTTTTGTGGAGATTTGAACCATCGCTCAAGAGAAAAGACAGCGCGTGAATGGAGAAATCAGCGCGCCGGAAGTCCGCCTGGTAGGTGAGGACGGGGAACCGCTCGGGATTTTGTCCCTGCGGGCTGCCCTTGAGGCGGCTGATGAGGCCGGGCTGGATCTGGTCGAAATCGCACCCACGGCGCAGCCGCCCGTGTGCAAGGTGATGGATTTCGGCAAGTTCCGCTATCAGGAACAGAAGAAGGCTCACGAAGCCCGTTTGAAGCAGAAACAGGTGCAGGTGAAGGAAGTCAAATTCCGCCCCGGCACCGACGAGAACGACTACCAGATCAAGTTGCGCAACCTGCGCCGCTTTCTCGAAGAAGGCGACAAATGCAAGGTGACGCTGCGGTTCCGGGGTCGTGAGATGGCGCACCAGGAGTTCGGCGCGCGCCAGCTCGAACGGATCAAGGCCGATCTCGAAGACCTTGGTCAGGTCGAACAGATGCCCAAGATGGAAGGGCGCCAGATGATCATGGTGGTCGCACCGTCCCGAAGCGCGAGCAAGGGCAAGTGAGGCCGGAAGGATTCGCTCCACGAGGAGCGTGAGCCGCCTTCCCTGCGGGGGCGGACAAAACAAGTGGCGCCGGGTGCCAAAAGCCCAGAGACGGGCTACCCGGCGACATTCTATAAACGTTGGAGTATCGAAATGCCCAAGATGAAAACCAAGAGCGGCGCCAAAAAGCGCTTCAAGGTACGCGCTGGCGGCAGCATCAAGCGCTCGCACGCGTTCAAGCGCCACATCCTCACCAAGAAAACCACCAAGAACAAGCGCCATCTGCGCGGCACCGTAGACATTCATGCCGCCGACGAAAAGCTGATCCGCGCCATGCTGCCTTTCGCCTGAGGAGAACGCCATGCCCAGAGTCAAACGTGGTGTAACGGCGCGCGCGCGCCACAAGAAAGTTCTCAATCAGGCCAAGGGCTATCGCGGCCGCCGGAAGAACGTCTATCGCATCGCCAAAGAAGCGGTGATGAAGGCCGGTCAGTACGCTTACCGCGACCGCCGGCAGCGCAAACGCCAGTTCCGCGCCCTGTGGATCGCCCGGATCAACGCCGCGGCGCGTGAGCTGGGGCTGACTTACAGCACCTTCATGAACGGTCTGAAGAAGGCCGCCATCGAAGTGGATCGCAAGGTTCTGGCCGATCTGGCCGTGTTCGACAAGCCGGCGTTCGCCGCGTTTGCCGCGCAAGCCCGGGCCCAGCTCGCCGCTTGATCTTCCGGTTGTTGTGGAAGATCGACGCGGATCGAAAAAAGGAGGCTCGGCCTCCTTTTTTTCTGAATTCCCTTGGAAAGGGGCATGGACAATCTCGACCAACTGATCAATGAAGCGCGCACGGCTTTCGATGCCGTCGCCGACGCCGCCGCGCTGGAGCAGGCGAAGGCGCGATTTCTCGGCAAAAACGGCCTCATCACCGAGCAGTTGAAGGCGCTCGGCAAGCTTGCTCCCGAGGAAAAGCGCGAACGCGGCGCGGCGGTCAATCGTGCCAAAACCGCCATCGAACAGGCGCTGGAAGCGCGCCGCGAAGGGCTGCGCCAAGTGGCGCTTGCCGCGCAACTGGCCGCCGAGCGGCTCGATGTAACTTTGCCCGGACGCGGCTCCGCCCTGGGCGGCCTGCATCCGGTGAGCCGCACGCTGGAGCGCATCGAGCAGCTGTTTCACTCCATTGGCTTCGTCGTCGCGGATGGCCCGGAGATCGAGACCGACTGGCACAACTTCACCGCGCTCAACGTGCCGCCGAATCATCCGGCGCGTTCGATGCAGGACACCTTCTTCCTCGAAGGCGAAAAGGACGTGCTGCTGCGCACTCACACCAGCCCGGTGCAGATTCGTTCCCTGCTCGCGCATGTCGCGCGTTACCGTGACGCCGACCCGATGCCCGATCTGCGCCTGATCGCGCCGGGGCGCGTTTACCGCGTCGACTCCGATGCCACGCATTCCCCGATGTTTCATCAGGTCGAAGGGCTGTGGGTGGGCGAGGATGTGAGCTTCGCCGACCTGAAAGGGGTGGTGGCCGACTTTCTGCGCAAGTTCTTCGAGACAGAGCAATTACAGGTGCGCTTCCGGCCGTCTTTCTTCCCGTTTACCGAACCGTCGGCGGAAATCGACGTCGCTTTCATGGGCGGCGCGCTCGAAGGACGCTGGCTGGAAGTGGCCGGCTGTGGCATGGTGCATCCGAACGTACTGCGTAGCGGCGGCATCGACCCCGAACGTTACACCGGCTTCGCTTTCGGCTTCGGCCCCGACCGCCTCACCATGCTGCGCTATGGGGTAGACGACCTGCGCCTGTTCTTCGAGGGCGATCTGCGTTTCCTGGCCCAATTCAGATAACAGGCAGACGAGCATGCAATTTTCCGAAAACTGGCTGCGGACCTTCGTCGACCCGGCGCTCGATTCCGAAGCCCTCGGCCATCTGATGACAATGGCCGGCCTGGAAGTCGAGGAAGCCCATCCGGTCGCGCCGCCGTTCTCCGGCGTGGTGGTGGCGCAAATCGTGACCGCCGAAAAGCATCCCGGCGCCGACAAACTGAAACTGTGCAAGGTCGATGTCGGTGCCGCCGAGCCGTTGCAGATCGTGTGCGGCGCCCCCAATGCCGTCGCGGGCATGAAAGTGCCGTGCGCGAAAGTAGGTGCGGAACTGCCCGGCGGCTTCGCCATCGGGCCCGCCAGGCTACGCGGCGTGGAATCTTTCGGCATGCTGTGCTCGGCGCACGAGCTGGGGCTGTCCGACGATCACGCCGGCTTGCTGCCCTTGCCAGAAGATGCGCCGGTCGGGATGGATATCCGCCAATACCTCGATCTCGACGATGTGAGTTTCGAGATCAAGCTCACGCCCAACCGCGCCGATTGCCTCAGCCTGACCGGCGTGGCGCGCGAAGTGGCGGCGCTCACCGGCGCGCCGTTTACACCCGCGCCGCTCGCGCTGGTTCCGGCCACGCTCGATGCGCGCCGCGCCATCGTGCTCGATGCGCCCAAAGCGTGCCCGCGTTACTGCGGCCGCGTCATCGGCGGGGTGAACGCGAAAGCGCCGACGCCCGCGTGGATGAAAGATCGCCTGCAACGCTCGGGCATCCGTTCGATCAGTGCGCTGGTCGATATCACCAACTACGTGATGCTCGAACTCGGCCAGCCCTTGCACGCTTTCGACGACACGCGGCTGACCGGCGCGATCCACGTCCGCCTGCCGCGCCCCGGCGAAGCGCTGCTGCTCCTGAACGAGCAGACCATCAAACCCACGCCCGATACGCTGCTGATCGCAGACGAGTCCCGCGCGCTGGCGCTGGCTGGCATCATGGGCGGCGAAGAGACTGGCATCACGCTGGAGACCACGGAAGTCTTTCTGGAATCCGCCTTCTTCGCGCCGGAGGCCATTACCGGCCGCGCCCGCGCCTACGGCTTCGCTTCCGATGCCTCGCACCGCTACGAACGCGGCGTCGATTTCCAGTTGCAGCGCCCGGCTATCGAACGCGCCACGCAACTCATACTGGAGATCTGCGGCGGCGCGGCGGGCCCGGTGGAAGAAGCGCGCGCCGAGGCCGATCTGCCACGCCGCGACGAAGTGGCGCTACGTCCGGCGCGCGTGCGCAAGGTGCTCGGCATCGCGCTCGACGACGACACCATGCGCGCGTTGCTGGAGCGCGTGTCGCTGCAAGTGCGCAACCTCGCGGCCGAACTGCGTGTGCGGCCGCCCGCGTTTCGCTTCGACATCGAAATCGAGGCGGATCTGATCGAAGAAGTTGCCCGTCTGTACGGCTACGGCAACATTCCCGCTCCCGCGCCGCGCGGTGAACTGGCGATGCTCGCCAGCACTGAATCGGCGCGCAGCGACTGGACGGTACGGCATCGCCTCGCCGGGCGCGGTTTTCAGGAAGTCGTGAATTTTGCCTTCGTCGAAGCGGCGTGGGAACGCGATTTCTGTGCCAATGCCGCCCCGATCCGGCTCGCCAATCCGATCGCCGGCCAGATGGACACGATGCGCTCCAGCCTGATCGCGGGGCTGATTGCCAACGTCGTCACCAATCGCAAACGGCAGCAGAACCGCGTGCGCGTGTTCGAGATCGGCCGCTGTTTCGCGCGTTGCGACAAGGCCGAGGGCCGCGCGGGGGAGGAAATCCCCGGTTTCTGGCAGCCGCGCCGCCTTGCGGCGCTGGCGGCGGGTACGGCCTTGCCCGAACAATGGGGCGAGCCTGCGCGCGCAGTCGATTTCTACGATCTCAAGGCCGATCTCGACACCCTGTTCGCGCCGCGTGCGTTGACGTTCGCGCCTATCGAACATCCGGCCCTGCACCCGGGGCGCGCGGCCTCGGTGGCGCTCGATGGCCAGCTCATTGGCGTCATCGGCGAAATCCATCCGGTGTGGGTGCAACGTTACGCGTTGGGCACGGCGCCGATAGCCTTCGAAGTCGAACTCGACGCCGCGCTCGCGGCGGTGAAGCCGGCCTCCGGCGACATCTCGCGCATGCCTGCGGTGTCGCGTGATCTGGCGCTGGTGGTGCCCACCTCGGTGAGCGCGGAACAGGTGTTGAACGCATTGCGAGAAGCCGCGCCCGCCACGGTGCGGGAGATCGCGCTTTTCGACCTCTACCAAGGCAAGGGGGTCGAGCCCGACCACAAGAGCCTTGCGTTCAGGATTTTCATGCAAGATACTCAGCGCACTCTGGAAGACGCCGAAGTCGATGAAGCGGTTTCCGGGCTGCTTCGTCATGTTGAGCGCGCCGTAGGTGGACGGTTGCGCGTTTGAAGGAGGGAATTCCATGACCTTGACCAAAGCCGAACTTGCCGATCTGCTTTTCGAGCAAGTCGGGTTGAACAAACGTGAAGCCAAGGACATGGTGGAAGGTTTCTTTGAGGAAATCCGCGCCGCGCTGGAGCAGGGCGAGGCTGTCCGGCTCTCCGGCTTCGGCAACTTCCTGTTGCGCGACAAGCCGCAGCGTCCGGGGCGCAACCCCAAGACGGGCGAGGAGATTCCGATTACCGCGCGCCGCGTGGTGACTTTCCATCCGAGCCAGAAGCTGAAGGGCGCTGTAGAGGAACTGGCCCATGCCGCCCGAGATGCCTGAATCCGTGCAAGCCGCGGGGTTGCCGCCGATTCCCGCCAAACGTTATTTCAGCATTGGCGAAGTCAGCGACCTGTGCGGCGTCAAGGCGCACGTGCTGCGTTACTGGGAACAGGAATTCTCCCAGCTAAAGCCGGTCAAGCGCAGCGGCAACCGCCGCTACTACCAGCATCACGAAGTGCTGCTGGTGCGAAGGATTCGCCACCTGCTCTACGATGAAGGCTTCACGATTTCCGGCGCGCGCAACCGCCTCGACGAAGCCGCGATTCAAGATCAAGAAAACGCCATCGCCGCCGAACAGGCGCGGGCGCTGCTGGCCGAACTGCGCAGTGAAGTCGAAGCCACGCTGGGCGTGCTACGCGGGTGAGCGGATTTTCCGCTGGTAAGTTCGCGGCGATTTGCTACAATCGCGCCCTCGTGTCGGGGCGTAGCGCAGCCTGGTAGCGCACTTGCATGGGGTGCAAGGGGTCGCGAGTTCGAATCCCGCCGCCCCGACCAGAAATTCTCGATAAACCGGCTCAGGCCGGTTTTTTTGTTTGTCCGGTGTGCCTATGAATTCCAATTCTTCCTCCGCCGATTCTTCCTCCGTCGCGGCTCCGGCGGCCCTGGTCTGCTACCACTGTGGTCTGCCGGTGTCGGTGGAGACGAATTTTTACGTCGCGGTGGAGGGCGAGCGGCGGCGCATGTGCTGCGCCGGTTGCGAGGCGGTGGCGCAGGCCATCGTCGGCAATGGGCTGGCCGACTATTACCGCCATCGCGATGCGCTGCCCGAAAAGCAGGTCGAAGCCTTGCCGGACGAATTGCGCGAGCTGGGGCTGTTCGACCATCCCGAATTCCAGCAAGGCTTCGTGCGCCCGGTCGATGAGCATGAGCGCGAGGCTTCGCTGATCCTCGAAGGTATCACTTGCGCGGCCTGCGTGTGGTTGAACGAGCAACACGTCGCGCGCCAGCCAGGGGTGAAGGCGGTACAGATCAACTACGCCACCCGGCGTGCGCGTGTGCGCTGGGACGAACGCGACATCAAGCTCTCCGGCATTCTCGCGGCGATCCAGTCCATCGGCTATCGCGCTTATCCGTACGATGCCGCGCGCGCCGAGCAGGTTGCCGACCGCGAGCGCCGCTCGATGCTGTGGCGGGTGTTCGTCGCCGGTTTCGGCATGATGCAGGTGATGATGTACGCCTTTCCCGCGTACATAGCCGACGGCGACATGACGCCGGACATGGAAGCGCTGCTGCGCTGGGCGAGCCTCGTTCTGACTCTGCCGGTGGTGTTCTACTCCGCTGCACCATTTTTCAAACGCGCCTGGCGCGACATCCGCCTACGTCATCTCGGCATGGACGTGCCGGTGGCGCTTGGTATCGGCAGTGCTTTTCTGGCGAGCGTGTGGGCGACGTTCAAACAGGGGCCGGTGGTCTATTTCGATTCGGTGACGATGTTCGTTTTCTTCCTGCTCGGTGGACGCTATCTGGAAATGCTGGCGCGCCAGAAAGCGGTGCGCGGCATCGAGGAACTGGGCAAGGTGTTGCCCGCGTTCAGCGATCGCCTCCCGCATTGGCCGCAGCCGGGGAGCGAGCGCGTGCCCGTGTCGCAACTCGTGCCCGGCGATTACGTGCGTGTGCGCCCCGGCGAAGTGGTGCCCGGCGATGGGGTCGTGGCCGATGGCCTCTCCGAGGCCAACGAAGCGCTCCTGACCGGCGAGAGCAGCCCGGTGCCGAAAACAGTGGGCGCGCCGCTCACCGGTGGCAGCATCAACATCTCCAGCCCGCTCGTGCTGCGCATCGAGCAGGTGGGCGACAATACGCGGCTGGCGGCGATCCGTCGCCTGATGGAGCGGGCGGCGGGCGAAAAGCCGCGGTTGGCGACGGTGTCCGACCGGGGCGCGGTGTATTTCGTCGCCGCGTTGCTGGTGCTGGCGGTGGCGACGGGTATTTTCTGGACTTTCAACGATCCGTCGCGGGCGCTATGGGTGTTCGTTTCCGTGCTGGTCGTGGCTTGTCCCTGCGCGTTGTCGCTGGCGACGCCGACCGCGCTCACGGTGGCGACCGATTCGCTGGCGCGCATGGGCGTGTTGGTAACGCGCGGCCATGCGATCGAAGCCTTGGCGCGCGCCAATCATTACGTGTTCGACAAAACCGGCACGCTCACCACCGGCAAGATGACGGTGGAAGAAGTGCTGCCGCTCGGCAGGCTGGATGCCGCCGCCCTGTGCGCGCTCGGCGCGGCGCTGGAACAGGGTTCCGAACATCCGGTCGCGCAAGGTCTGCGACTAAAGGCGGGTGACGTGGCGCTGCCTTCCGTCAGCGAAGTGGTGGCGGTGACAGGGCAGGGGATGACGGGGCGTTACGACCGTTACGACGGGGGCGAAGTATGGATTGGCCGCCCGGATTTCGTCGCCGCGTGCGCGGATTTGTCCGAGCCGCCGCGGGCGGTCGAACTGGAAACAAAAGTGGGAACGGTGGTGGCGCTGGCGGACACACAGGGCTGGCTTGGGCTATTTCGCCTTGCCGACAGCCTGCGCCCGGCGGCGCCCGAGTTGATGCGACAGCTCGCGGCAGCGGGCATTCCGGCGACGATTCTCTCTGGCGATGCCCCGGCGGTGGTGGCGGCGGTTGGACGCGAGCTGGGTATCGCCGATGCTCATGGCGGGCTGAGTCCGCAGGACAAACAGACGTTCATTGCCGGGTTGCAGCGCGATCCCGCCAAAGTGGTGGCGATGCTCGGAGACGGTGTCAACGATGCCCCGGTGCTGGCGCAAGCGCATGTCTCGGTAGCGATGGGCAGCGGCACCGATCTCGCGCGCAATCAGGCCGACATCGTGCTGCTGGGTGAAGATCTCGCCGGATTGGTTGGCGGCGCGCGCCTTGCGCGCAAGGCGCTGCGCATCATCCGGCAAAATCTGTGGTGGTCGTTCGCGTACAATTTTTCCGCCGTGCCGCTGGCGATGGCCGGCTGGGTGACGCCGCTGATGGCTGGCGTCGGCATGGCCGGCAGTTCGCTGCTGGTCGTTCTCAACGCGCTGCGCCTGCAACGGCGCCGCCGGACATGAGGCCGGAATGGAAAGCCTTTATTTGTTGATTCCCTTTTCCGTTTTATTGGTGTTCGTGATAGGCGCCCTATTCTGGTGGTCGTTACGTACGGGACAATACGACGACCTCGAAGGTCCGGCATATCGGCTCCTGCTCGATGATCGGGATGAGATGGGGGGGGAAGAAAAAAGCAACGCCGAAGAGGAAACAGAAATGTCCGACCGCCATCAGGTGTAACGAACAGTACATGATCGTGACGTGTGGAAAACACGCACGAGAGATCGCGGTGGCTTTGATCTAAGTCAATGGAATAAGGCTCAAACAAGGCATACTGGCCCCGTCTTGCAGGACGTCCGTCCTGCTGTGGCTGTAAAGCCTTGTAGCCGCAAGGGTTTTTGTCTCTCTGTTGGGGTTGGGGGTGCGTGCATGCGCACCCTTTTTTTTGCCCGAACTGCGGCTCATACGCAGGGGCATCCGCATATTTTCCTGTGTCATCAGAGTTTCGCCATTCGGCGGAGTGCAATACAATTCACGGCCGGGATTTGATCTGTATCAAATTGTAGATCCCCCCCGAAGGTATCCTTCGGCGGACGATAGCGGTGCCTCATCGCTATCGGAGCTGTTTGGTTGTGCACAGAGGGTTTTATCAACTAAGAGGTGACTCACATGCAATCGCAAGCGACTTATAACTACAAAGTCGTGCGCCAGTTCGCCATTATGACTGTAGTGTGGGGTATCGTGGGCATGCTGGTTGGCGTCATCATCGCCGCTCAACTGGTCTTTCCGGATTTGCTGAATCTTCCGGTTGTCAACGAATTCCTATCCTTCGGCAGACTGCGCCCGTTACACACCAACGCGGTAATTTTCGCGTTCGGTGGATGTGCCTTGTTCGCGACGTCGTTCTACGTCGTACAGCGCACCTGTCAAACCAGGTTGTTTGCGCCGGGCCTGGCTACCGTTGTTTTTTGGGGCTGGCAGCTCATCATCGTCGCGGCGGCGGTTTCTCTTCCGGCGGGCAACACCACCGGCAAGGAATACGCCGAACTCAACTGGATCGTCGACATCGTGATCACCCTGGTCTGGGTGCTTTACGCGATCGTGTTCTTCGGCACGCTGGCGATTCGCAAGGTGAGCCACATCTACGTTGCGAACTGGTTCTACGGCGCATTCATCATCGCCGTGGCCCTGCTGCACATCTTCAACAGTTTCGAAATTCCGCTCGTGTTCTTTGGCGGCGCGCTGCTCGATTCCTACTCGTTCTACGCCGGTGTGCAGGACGCGATGGTGCAGTGGTGGTATGGCCACAATGCGGTGGGCTTCTTCCTGACCGCGGCCTTCCTCGGGATGATGTACTACTTCGTGCCGAAACAGGCCGATCGCCCGGTCTACTCCTATCGCCTGTCCGTGGTGCACTTCTGGGCGCTGATCTTCACGTACATGTGGGCGGGTCCGCACCATTTGCATTACACCGCGCTGCCCGATTGGGCGCAATCCGTCGGCATGGTGTTCTCGCTGATCCTTCTGGCACCGTCCTGGGGCGGCATGATCAACGGCATCATGACCCTGTCGGGCGCCTGGCATAAGCTGCGCACCGATCCGGTCCTGAAGTTCCTCATCACCTCGCTGTCGTTCTACGGCATGTCGACCTTCGAAGGTCCGATGATGTCGATCAAGAGCGTCAACGCGCTGTCGCACTACACCGACTGGACGATCGGCCACGTGCACTCCGGCGCGCTGGGCTGGGTGGCGATGGTCGCCGTCGGCTCGATCTACTTCCTGCTGCCGCGCCTGTACGGCAAGACCGAGATGTACAGCACCAAGCTCATCAACACCCACTTCTGGGTGGCGACGATCGGCATCGTGCTCTACATCGCCTCGATGTGGATCGCCGGGGTGATGCAAGGTCTGATGTGGCGCGCGACCAATCCGGATGGCACCCTGACCTACACCTTCGTCGAAGCCGTGAAGGCAACCTACCCATTCTGGACCGTCCGTCTCGTGGGTGGCACGCTTTTCCTCGTTGGCATGGTGATCATGTTCTACAACGTGCTCAAGACCATCGGCAGCGGTAAAGCCTACGATGCACCGGTGGTGGTTCCTGCCGCCGCCCATGCCTAAGCCGGAGAAACAAACATGGCTCAATCTAAACACGACGCGATCGAACGCAATGTCGCATTGCTGATCGTCCTCACGCTACTTGCGGTCAGCGTGGGCGGCCTGGTGGAAATCCTGCCGCTGTTCTTCCAGAAGTCGACGACCTCCGCGATCGACCACAACGGCAACGCGCTCAACGTGAAGCCTTACGATGCGCTGAGTCTCGCCGGACGTGACATTTATATCCGCGAAGGCTGCTACAACTGCCACTCGCAGATGATTCGTCCGTTCCGGGCCGAAACCGAACGCTATGGTCATTATTCGGTGGCTGGCGAGTTCATCTACGACCACCCCTTCCAATGGGGTTCCAAGCGCACGGGGCCGGATCTGGCGCGTGTCGGCGGCCGCTATTCGGATGAATGGCAACGCCAGCACTTGCTTGATCCGCGCGGCAAGGTTCAGGACTCCAACATGCCTGCCTTCACATGGCTGGCCCGCGACCTCAAGGTGCCCGATATCCAGGCCCGGATGAAGGCGATGCGCTTCCTTGGTGTGCCTTACAGCGACGAGGAGATCGAAAATGCCCCGAAGGCGCTGGAAGGCAAGAAGGAAGTCGACGCGGTGATTGCCTATCTCCAGGGTTTGGGCAAGGCGCTGAGCAACCTGTAAGGTAAGAGTGGAGCCGCGCTGTCATGGAAATTGCCACCATCAATACCATCAGAGCCATCCTGGTCGTGGTGGGCCTGCTGTGTTTCCTGGGTATTTGTTACTGGGCGTACAGCAAGCATGCAAAGGCGGATTTCGAAGAAGCAGCGCGGTTACCTCTGGCCGATGATGATCTGCCGGTTGATCCGGTTGACAAGGAAGGAATGACAAATGGCTGACTTTACCTCTGGTGTTTGGGGCCTGTATGTAGCTGGCCTCATTACCTTTGGGCTGCTTTTCTGCATCGTCGTGTTGGTACTGAACATGACGACGCGGGAATCTGGCGAGCCCAAATTACAAGGGCATGTGTGGGACGAGACCCTGCGGGAATACAACAACCCGCTGCCGAAATGGTGGCTGTGGCTGTTCTGGGGCACTCTGGCCTTCGCGATCGTTTATTTCATCAAGTACCCCGGCTTCGGTACGTTTAACGACGGCAAGGGTTTGCGGGCAGAGTATGCAGAAGACATCGCCGCGGTCGATGGTCCCGAAGGGCTGTACGGCAAGGAGTTCTCCAAGTTCAAGGGAGATCTCGTGGCCTTGTCGCAAGACCCCGCCGCTGAAAAAGCGGGACGCCGCCTGTTCCTGACATATTGCGCGAACTGTCATGGCGTTGCCGGTACCGGCGGCTCCGGCTTCCCGGATCTGACCGACAACGACTGGCTGTATGGCAGCGATGCCGCGACCATCAAGGAATCCATCGCGGACGGTCGTAGTGGCGCGATGACTGCCGCCGCCGATCTTGGGCTTAACGGGCAGCAGATCGAGGATGCGGCCAACTACGTTTTGTTCATCTCCGATCAGAAAGAGCAGGCCGACCTTGCGAGTGCCGCCCGTGGCAAGTTGGTGTTCCTGAGTGGCACCCGGAACGAGGACGGAAGCGTCTCCTATGACAAGTGCGCAATGTGTCACGGCGCGAATGGCAAGGGCTCGGTCATCAACAACAATGGCCTGGGCGCGCCCGACCTGACCGACGGCATCTGGCTGTATGGTTCGTCGAAGGAAGCCATTGTCGATGGCATCACCAAGGGTCGTAACGTGGGCAACAACGCCATGAACGCGATGCCGACGTGGAAGGAATTCCTGTCCGAAGACAAGATTCACGTTCTGGCTGCGTATGTTTATGGTCTGAGCAACAAGAAGTAAAGCTGAAAAACGCCCCGGAAGTTCGCTTCCGGGGCGTTTTTTGTTGCATAATTAGAAAACGCTAATACCCCTTTGAGGAGAAACCCCCATGAGCGAGCAAGAATCCAATGTCTCCCCGGTTTCTCCTTCACTGTCCGCAGAGCCGAGAAAAGGCAAAAGGCTGTACGAAGCCCACAAGAAGATCTACATGCGCACCGTCGAAGGGCGCTTTGCCAAGTGGCGCTGGGTCCTGGTGTGGTTGACCCAGATCATTTTCTTCAGTTTGCCCTGGTTGACCTGGAATGATCGTCAGGCGGTGCTGCTGCATCTGGTTGAACGTAAATTCTATATTTTCGGCGCGGTATTCTGGCCGCAAGACGTGTTTTTCCTGACCGTCCTGCTTATCATATCAGCATATTCCCTGTTCCTCTTCACTGCGATTTCGGGGCGTTTGTGGTGCGGTTACGCCTGTCCGCAAACGGTCTACAGCGAAATCTTCATGTGGATCGAACAAAAGATCGAGGGCGATCACGCCAAGCGCGCCAGACTCGATACCTCCCCGATGAGCGCGCGCAAATTCGGCATCAAGGCGCTCAAATACGCGATCTGGGGCGTGTTTTCGCTGTGGATAGGCTTCACGTTCGCTGCCTATTTTTCGCCGCTCAAGGAACTGCTTGCCGAAGCGCCGACGTTGAGCTTCGGCCCCTGGGAAACGTTCTGGATTTTTTTCTATGCGGGCTTCACCTTCTTGTTCGCCGGTTTCATGCGCGAGCAGGTCTGCAAGTACATGTGCCCCTATGCCCGCTTCCAGTCGGTGATGTTCGATCAGGATACGCTGATCATCACTTACGACGGCGCGCGCGGCGAGCCGCGCGGCGTACGGCGCAAGGGCGAAGATGCGCCCAGGGGCGATTGCGTCGATTGCGGGATTTGCGTGCAGGTCTGTCCGACCGGCATCGACATTCGCAATGGCCTGCAGTACGAATGTATCGGCTGTGCAGCCTGTGCCGATGCTTGCGACGGGGTGATGGACAAGATGAGCAAACTGCGTGGGCTGGTGCGTTACACGACCGAGCACGCAATAAGAGAAGGCTGGAACAGGGCGGAAATCGTGCGGCACGTCCGCCGTCCGCGCACCCTGGTCTATGGTGCAATCCTGCTCGTGATCGTCGGCGCCTTCCTGTGGGGGCTCGCCACGCGCACGGCCTTGCGGGTCGATGTGCTGCCTGATCGGGTCGATCCGAGGGTAGTGGGCGATCTGGTTGAAAATGCTTATACGCTGCGGGTCATGAACATGTCAGAATCGCGGCGGACGTTCAGGGTGAAAGTGACGGGCCTGCAAGGCGCCAATGGCGAAGATTGCCAGTGCCTACAGTTTTTCAATGACGAAGATGTCTACGTGACGATGGATGCGGCGTTGTCCGAGGAGAAAATCCTGCGGGTGCGTGCGCCGCGCAGTGTCGGCAAGCCGGGCCGGAACCGGATCTATTTCGAGATCCAGGCCGAAGACGACCCGAATGTGATGCGCCGGGAAAAGACAATTTTTCAGTTTCCTGGCTGATGGTGGAAGACAAAAAATGACTATAACCGATTTTCCTTTGCAAACTTCCGCGCTGGTAGCCTTGGTCATCGTGTTCGCGGTCTTTGCGGCCGTGCTTTCGATCCTGCTGTTTTGGCCTGCGGCCAAAACGGAAACAGGCAACAGCCTGCCCTGGCGGCAGCAGCCCTGGCCGTGGTTTCTGATCGCGTTGCCCGTGATCGCCGTCATTGGCGGCATCACCACGGCCGTGTTCGCGGTCAGGAGCAACGACGGCCTCGTGACCAAGGACTACTACAAGGAAGGTTTGGCGGTCGTGAAACAGGTTGCCTACTCTGAGCGGGCGCGCGAACTGGGGCTGTCGGCGACGGCGACGGTGCGTGAGGGCGCGATCAGCGTCAAATTGTCCAGCGCACAGGACAAAGAGCCGCCTGCCACGCTTTACCTGCGCATCATTCACCCCACCCGTGAAGGGTTCGATCAGGAAGTCATGCTGCCAAGGACGCCGGACGGGTTATACTCCGCCCCTGTCGAACCTTTGCAGGCGGGCCGCTGGCGTTTCCTGCTTGCGAATTTGCAACCGGGCGACGGCGACGAAACGAAGAACGAAAAGAACGAAAATGAGTCCCGAGGTTGGCGCATGAACGGGGCCGCGAACATCCCGGCGGAGACGGAGGTACTGATCAGACCGTCCGATTCCAAGACTGTTGAAGGAGGTGTTGCACCATGAGCGAGTTGTTCTCGACCCAAATTGGGCTGCTTAGCCTGTTTACCATTCTGTTTGTGGTTGTCATGGCCGGTTTCTTTGTCAAATTCTACTCGGATCGCATTGCAGAAGACGAAAAGAAAGCCGCCCAACAACGGAGGAGCGCCAAAGCCTCCTGACCGATCGTTAGACGAATCACATCAAGCAAAACGGCCCGAATCGCTTCGGGCCGTTTTTCATTGTGTGGCAGGGCGCGCGTGTTTCAACGATAGACGAGTACGGGTGTCTTGCTGTGGGTAAGCACCTTTTGCGTTTCGCTGCCCAGCAGCAGGCCGGCGATGCCTTTACGTCCGTGCGAGGCCATGAAGATCAGGTCGCAGCCGTGGCGATCCGCCGCACCGATGATCGCCTCGTAGGGCACTTCGCTGACTTGAGTGTCGGTGTCCGCCGTGATGCCTTCGGCTTGTGCCGCGGCCTTGGCGCGTTCGAGGATGCGCTGTGCTTCCTGCTGCGCGGACTGAGCGAATTGTTCCGGGGTGGTCGGGTCGATCAGCGCGCCTTCGCCGTAGATGGGCATCGGGAAATCGGGTTGCGAGTAGAAGAACGTGATCCGTGCGCCGATTTCCTTGGCGAAGGCGATGGATCGGGCGACAGCGGTTTCGGACAGCGGTGACCCGTCCGTCGGGACGAGAATGTGATTGAACATGGTGCGACCTCCCTCCTCGTTATTGAGGCCCGATTATAGTGATAGTCGTCTCGTTTCGCGCAGGCCAATGTCAATTTCGTGCGGCGGAAAGTTATCTGCGCGCACCGAGGAAATAGATCACAACAGCCGCGCCGGGCGGCGATGCCGTATCGGTGCGATGGTTTTACCATTTGTCGTTGTCACATGGCATGTCATGACGAATGCCGGTTCGCTGCCATGTGGCGTATTTCTGCGGTGCGTGCCAGGGGGAGTTCAGGGCGCGTTCGCTACCATGTGCGCCGCCCGGCGCGCTAAACGGAGAACGATGATGACCAAGGAGACAACGGCTGGAGCAGGTCGCCAGGCACGTGGCAAGACCACGCCCCGCCCGGACGATTTTGCATTCGATCCCGCGCAGACCGTCAGGCACAACTGGCGCGAGTTTCATGAAGGCGTCGAAGGCAGTGTCGACCCGATTGGCATAAGTGCGCCGATCGTGCATGCGCAGTTGGCATGGCTCGTCCACCCGCAGGAACTCGCGGAACGTTGCGCGCATCTGTCGTCGGATTTGTGGAAGCTCCAGCTGCACACCCTGCGTCGCATCGCCGGGATGGCAAGCGAAGACCCGATTGCGCCGCACCCCGACGACAAACGGTTTGCCGACCCGGTGTGGACAGATTCGGCATCGTGGGACTTGGCCAAGGAATGGTATCTGGCCTTCACCCACAACATGCAGGACATGCTCTACGACACGCCGGGATTGAACAGCAAAGAACGCCGGCGCGCCGCGTTCTGGTGGCGGAAGTGGCTGAACGCCGTTGCGCCCACCAACTTCCTGCCCACCAATCCGGTTGCCTTGCGCAAGGCGATCGACAGCCGGGGCGAGAGCCTGCGCAAGGGCTTCGAGAATTTCATGGCCGACGTGCAGGCCGGTACGGTGCGCATGACCGACCCCAACGATTTCAAGGTCGGTGGAAACCTCGCCACCACGCCGGGTGCGGTCATCTTCCGCAATCGTCTGCTGGAAGTCATCCACTACACGCCCACCCAGCCCAAGGTGTACGCCGAGCCGGTGGTGATCGTGACGCCGTGGATCAACAAGTTCTACGTGCTCGACCTCGTGCCCAAAAAGAGCATGATCCGTTTCCTGCTCGATCAGGGGCTGGATGTGTTCATCACCAGCTGGAAGAACCCCGACGAGTCGATGAAGGATTGCACCTTCGACGATTACCTCACCGAAGGCGTGGCGGCCATCGTCGAGGCGGCGCGGAAGTTCACGGGTGCGGAGAAGGTGCATGGCGTCGGCTATTGCATCGGCGGCACGGCGCTGTCGATCTACATGGCGTGGGCCAACAAGCATTACGGCAAAGACAACGTGCCGGTGGCCGATTTCACCTTGTTTACCACCCTGACCGATTTCCACAAGCCGGGCGACATCGAGGTGTTCATCGATGAAACGAGCATCCGCTATCTCACCGACGGCATGGCGCGCAAGGGCTTTCTCGATGGCAAGGAGATGGCCTCGGCCTTCCGCCTGCTGCGCTCGAACAGCCTGATCTGGACTTACGTCGTGCACGGCTGGCTCTACGGCGAGACGCCCGCGCCGTTCGATGTGCTGTTCTGGAACATGGATTCCACGCGCATGCCGTATGCCATGCATTCGTGGTATCTGCGCGAACTCTACCTGCACAACAAGCTGATCCGCCCGGACGCGCTCACCATCGCGGGCGAGCCGATCAGCCTGGAGCGCATCGTGCAGCCGCTCTACGCGGTCGCCGCCGTCGACGACCATATCGCGCCCTGGGCGCAGACTTACCGCATCAACAATTACGTCATCGGGCCGAAACGCTACGTGCTCTCCAGTTCCGGCCATATCCTCGGCATCATCAATCCGGTGGTGAATCCACCCAAGCGCAAGTTCTGGGTAAGCGACATCCAGCACCGGTCGGAGACCAGCGAACACTTCCGCGAGCATGCCACCGAAACCCCCGGCAGCTGGTGGCCGGACTGGATGGCGTGGCTCAAGCCCAAGGCGGGCGAACTGGTGGCGGCGCGGCCTACGGCAACCAAACAGTTCCCGGCACTGGCGCCCGCACCGGGGACTTACGTGGTCGAGCCGTGATGGGGGCAGTCTGAGGACCAATCTGAGCGAGCAAATCTCTATCTGGAGATCTATCCGCGGGACGGGGTCGAGACGGCATGAGAAGCTGGCCGCGCGCGACTCCTTCCGTCTCGCCTTCGGCGAGCCACCTTCCTCAGGGAGGAATGCTCCAATAAGCGCTCAGCGCGACTCCAGCACCAGCCGGCCGTTTGCCGGTTGTGCCGGGCGAGCGTTGGCTTCGTGCAGACGGCTGAAAATATTGAGCTGTTCTTCCGAGATCGTCACCGGCTCTTTCATGACCACCCACAGCGTGTCTTCCGTGCAGGGCGGCATGCTGAGCGAGCCCATGTACAGGAAGTGACTCAGCGTTTTCGGTGGGAAGGCGGCGAGTTCGATGGTGACATCGGGCGTGTATGCGCTGCCTTTTTCCAGCGGCAGGTTGTTGAGCAGCGTTTGCAGGAGTTCGTTTGGTGTGTCGCCACGCGCCAGTTGCACGGCGAGGATCGCCACTTTGCCGTCGCCGTCGCGGTGGAGGAAATGCGCTTCCATGTCCGACGCGCGGCCATCGAAACGCGATTCACCCGGACGGTGCAGGGTGAAGCCTTCCAGCCGGTAGCGGCGGCCGCGCACTTCGATGCCCATCGGCTCCAGTACTTTCACCCGCAGTTCCCGTTCGCCGTGGGCGATCAGGACGCGCGTGCGGCGATAGTCGAATTTCACCGGCTCCAGATCGACCTTCACCGGCGCGCTGCTGACGAAATCGATCGGCGATTGCCGTTTGCCCTCGGCGCACAGTTTCCATTCCGGGCGCAGCCGCCCCCAGAAATCCGGCCCCTGCGCGCCGTAGTAGCTCCAGTCCGTGCCGTCGTCCGGGCTCGGGCTGCTTGCGCGGAGGGGTGGCGTGCTTGCGCGGCTGGGCGGCGGCATGCGCGCCGCTTCGCGCTGTGTGGCGCGAGCGGGAAAGATCAGCGGCGACGGGTCGTTGCGTGACGGATACGCGCTGCGTTCCGGTGCGCGTGGCGATCGGGCGGCGGCGGGGGTGATCGACGGGCGCGTGAACGGCAACGTGTTGGGCGCTGGAATGGACGCGGGAGTGGACGCAGGAGCGGACACAGAAATGGGTGGAGGCAGAGTGATGGCCGTCGCTTGCCGGGGCATCGGTTGCGCGGCGGGCGTTGTGTCGATGCGCGTGGGCGGTGGCGGCACGGGTGCAATCGTTTGCACGGGCGCGGGGATGGGCGTCAGCGCGGGTTGGGTCGCGAGCGGCGTGGCGCTGGTGGGGGCGGTTTCGGTTTTGGCGGGAGGCGGCGCTTGTTCGGGCGGCGCGGCCACGTTGCCTTCGGCCACGCGCAAGAGCCCCGCCCTGGGCGGCGGCGGGCTGATGGCCACGGCGGGCGTGGGACGGGCGATTTCTGCGTTGACCTCGCGCGCATCGAGCGATGCGGCATGCACCGCTTTGGCGGCGCGATCCGCGGCGGCGGCGATGCGGTCGATTTTTTCCGCCGTCGTGCCACGATGACTGGCGCGAGCGCGGGCGGGCGGCGTCCGTTCGTCCGGCGTCAGGCCACATATCTTGCGCCAGATACGCTCATCCACCGAATTGTGTCGCACCAGCATCGGCGCCTGGTCGGCCACGGTTTCTTCGCGCACCATGTTGGCGTCGCCGTCCAGATAGACGCGCTTGACGGTGAGAAAACTGCGATTGAGGCAGTCGTAGCGGTTGAGCGCCTTGATGACGCGGTAGCCCGCCTGCTTTGCTTCGTTCTCGCCCAACACGATGCGGCCCCACGCGACTTTGGTGCCGTGATCGGAATTGAAGATGGCCGCCGGGTCGAATTCCACCGTGCGCCCGTTGTCTGCGACGATTTTTTCCCACTCCGCGGCGCGCACGGGCGAGAGCAGGGCGAAAGCGGCGAGCAGCGCGAAGGCGCGGGCGGGCGTGTGCATGAAATGGACTCTATGCCCATCCCTTGCGCGCCGGGTAGGGCAACTTTGGCGGAAATGCGCAATTTTTCAGGTTCTTATGTGATCTTCGTTGACGCGAAATTCGTGAGCGGGGACGCCTCCAGAGCGCGTGTGGCGGCGGGCGCGGGGCATCGACTGCATTTCATCACCGTGCGTGGCCGGACCGTCGTCGTCCGGCGCCACGGCGGGGAACCGTCACGCGCCGTTTTTCCGCCTGCCAAAACGAAAACGCCCCAATGAAGGGGCGTTTGCAGTCCGGGTGTGACAGAATCAACGGCAGCGAGCGGGCCGCCATTTGGGATCGACCGTGCCCGTGTCGCATGACCAGGAGATGGAGCCGCCATTGTCGGCTGGGATCAAGAGAACCGTCTGGCTGTTGACTTTAGCGTCGTATTGGATGGTGATCTGGCCGCCGGCTCCAACTGTAACGCTGCTGACGGCATTGCCTACAATGTTGCCGTCGATTCCCGCCTCAGCATTGGTTGTCGGCCAAGCATTATTATCGGCATAGAATTCCGTGACGCCTGTCTTGGCGGCTTCAGCAAGGCCCAAGCCTTCCGCGACGTGGGCGCGCTTGGTGTAGTCCTGGTAGGCCGGCAGTGCGACGGCGGCGAGAATGCCGACGATGGCGACGACGATCATCAGCTCGATCAGGGTGAAACCTTGTTGGATCTTTTTCATTTGTGAACTCCTGGAAGGAAAACACGGCCTGTGGCCGCTGACCCAACAGAAGCAACCCTTGTGCCCGCTCCGGGGCAGGGGCTTTACGTGTCGCGGTTCACGAACCGCGCGCCGAAACTGACAAACGGGTGGGGGCGGGTGTCAAAAGTTGACAATCGTGGCCGCGGAGAATTGTCACTTTTAAGCGCCAAAGGGGCTGCCCGTCTGTATGGCGCGCGCTCACGCAGGAATCAAAAAATGCTGGACAGCATCGAGGTTGCCGTGGAAGATTCGGCATTATGCTGATGGCACATAAAATTGCGCTGGATTTGAACGACAAGCAGGCGACCTGCATGGTGCGCGCTTTGCCTACAACTGGGCGTTTGCAAACTGTTTTGAGGTTTTTGGTTCATCAAGTGCAAAATTTTCGCAACAATCACGAAACCCCAAGGCCAAGGCAATGAAGATAGACTTCGATCCCGAAAAAGATGCCAAGAACATTAAAAGCCATGGTGTTTCACTCGCCAAAGCCGCTAATCTGGCATGGGAGAAGGCGTATTGCTGGCTCGACGAGCGGTACCCATACGACGAAACCCGAATGCGCGGCTTAGTTCCGCTTGATAACATCCTCTATCATGTAGTATTCGTCGAACGTAATGAATTCATGCGAATCATAAGCTTACGGCGTGCTGAACCTTCGGAGGTGAAAAATTATGTCCAAAACTATTACGACGCGTGACGGCCGAACCTTACGCATACCAACAAAGAAAGAAGCCGAACACATCCACGCGGCGGCTTTGCTGGATCCAGACTGCCCACCATTGACGGAAGCCGAGGCTAAAAAGATAAACCGTATCGGACGATCCGGCTATCCGAATCTGCGCCTGCTGCAAGATGCAGCTTTGCTCGACGCGGAACCCGTCAAGGCGTTCCGTGCCACCGGAACAGGATGGGAATCGCGAATTGTACGCGTTTTGCATGACTGGCTTCAAACACACTCACCAATGGACGCCTGAGCCAAGTCAAAAATTCCCATCCCACACTGTCGAAAATATCGTGATCGAGCACCTGCGTGCTTTGCGTGGCAAGATTGACGAAATAGCCGAAGACGTGCGCGAGTTCAAGCACCGTGTCGTGAACTTGGAAGCCGGACAAGGCTCACTCACGCAACATATCGGACACCTACAACAAACCACTGCGGGCCAGCAACTGAGTTTCGACAGGCTTATCAGAACGTGTCGAACGACTAGAAAAACGGCTCGAAATCGCCTGACCAAAAAACCCCGCTCTTGCGAGGTTGAGCAGTTCAATGCCGCCCGACGATACCTTTGGTGCCGTGCCTCGCCCCGCCGTGCGCCGCGAGATTGGGCGATGGCGGCGAGACAGCGCGCGCGATCCAGAAAAAACCGCCCGCGCCGGGAAACCGGCGCGGGCGGTTGGCAGGGGCGAACAAGCATTCGCCCAACGACGTTCGTTCAAGCATCCGGGCTGCGGTGGGGCGAATGGCTATTCGCCCCTGCCCAAACCCGGCGGACGTGTTTTATAGCCCGACCCTGCTGAGCACCATTTCCTTCAGGTTGGGCGAGACGGTGAACGCTGCTTCGGTGCCTGCGCGGATTTGGTCCACGGTGACGCCCGGGGCGTATTCCTCCAGTACCAGCTTGCCGTCGATGAAGCGGAACACGGCTAGTTCGGTGACGATGGTCGAGACGCGGCCTTTCGCGGTGAGCGGCAGATTGCACTTTTTGAGGATTTTCTTTTCGCCCTTGGCGGTGTGCTCCATGGCGACGATGACCTTTTTTGCGCCAACGGCCAGGTCCATCGCGCCGCCCATGCCGGGCACGCTCTTGCCGGGTACCATCCAGTTGGCGAGGTCGGCGTTTTCATCGACTTGCAGGCCGCCGAGCACGCAGGCGTCGAGGTGACCGCCGCGCATCAGCGCGAACGAGATGGAGGTATCGAACGTGGAGCCGCCGGGGATGATGCTGCACGGCGCGCCACCGGCGTTTACGACGCGCGGCTGGCCGATGGGGGTGATTTCTTCCGGCACCGGGCCGATGCCGAGAAAGCCGTTTTCCGATTGCAGCATCAGGGTGACGCCGGGGGGCAGGTAGTTGGCGACCAGCGTCGGCAGGCCGATGCCGAGGTTTACAACGTCGCCGTCATTCAATTCCAGCGCGATGCGGCGCGCGATGAATTCTTTTGCGCTCATTTGTTCTGACATGGCTCTCTCCTCTTATCCGGGGTAAACGATGTGGTCGACCAGCACGCCCGGGGTCATGACGTGATCCGGGTCGATGTAGCCGACTTCGACGATCTGGTGGGCTTCCACGATGACCGTCTCGGCAGCGAAGGCCATGAGCGGGTTGTGGTTCCGCATCGAGGTGTAATAGACGAGGTTGCCGAATTTGTCGGCCATGACGGCTTCGAGTACCGCGAGATCGGCGCGCAGCGGCAGTTCGAGCAGATAGTCGCGCCCGTTGATGTTCAACGTCGGCTTACGGTTGAGCTGCTGGCCGTTGAAGGTCAGCGGCTGGTCGACTTCGGCCACCGAGGTGCCGACGCCCGTGGGGGTGAGGACACCGCCCAGACCGGCGCCGCCGGCGCGAATGCGTTCCGCGATGGTGCCGATGGGGGAGAGTTCGATTTCGATCTCGCCCGCAATCATTTGGCGCTGTACTTCTTTGTTGAGGCCGATGTGGCCGGTGATCATCTTTTTGATGCGATGGTTGCGGACCAGCAGGCCGATGCCTTCCGGCCCCTTGGTGGCGTCGGAAAAGGCCGCGTCATCGCCGATGACGGTCAAATCCTTGACGCCGGAATCGAGAATGGCCTGCATCAGGCGCGGCGGCGTGCCGTTGCCCATGAAGCCGCCGTACATGATGGTCATGCCGTCGCGCAGGAACGATGCGACTTTGTCAATGTCGAGTCTTTTCGATGTCATTTTCCCTCTCTCCTGGCACGCCCGTTCGCGGCCTTCTACGGCGGTCGAGCCGGGCACCTTTGTTGAACGGTTTGTGGTGGTTAGGCCGTCGCGGGCGACGGTTGTCTCTCCTCCATCACGCATTCTAACTGTGGACGTGAGTGGATGGGTGAGGGATGGGAAAATTTGCAGCGGCGGGTTTTTCGCGGTGCGCGGCGGCGCAGGAAAATCTGCTCTTTCGCGCTCACTGCATGTCGTGGTGTGCCAGCGCCTCGTCGAACTGGTAGATCAAATCGTCGGCAATGTCGTCGAGGTCGGTCTGCACGTAGCCGAGGCAAATCGCCACGGCGTCGCGCGCTTTGCGCCATTCGGCATCTTGTATCGTGCGCAGGTGCGTGCTGGCGACGTATTCGGCGAGCACATTGATGGCGACCAGGCGGTGGGATTCGCTATTGAGGTTGCGTGGGTCTTCGAGCTGCGCGTAGTCGTGATGGGTGAGGATGCCCAGTGTCACGGCGTCCGCAAGTCCCCAGGTGCGCGCGAGGTAGTAGCCGAGGATGGCGTGGTTGGTGCCGATGGCGTCCTCTTCGATGGCGGTGAAGACGTGGCCGGTGTCTTCGTTGCATTTGCGCAGCACGTCTTTGTATTCGGGGTATTTTTGCATGAGCAGCGGGATGCCGCAGTCGTGGAATAGCCCGAATGTGTAGGCGGTGTCGGGGTTGACGCGCCCGACGATGCCCGCCAGCCGTTTGGCGGCGACGGCGGTGTAGCGTGAACTGTCCCAGAAGCGTTCGAGCGCGCCGCCGCCGGTGCTGATCGCGTTTTGCAGGAGCGCCTCGTTGACCAGATTGGCCAGCGAACCGAAGCCGAGCATCTTCACCGCGTCCGTGATCGAGGCGATGCGCCGCCCGCTGCCGACGAGCGGCGAATTGGCGGTGCGGATGACCATTGCCGCGATCCCTACATCCTGGCTGATGAGGTTGGCGATCGTCTTGCTGTTGATGAGCGGACTTCTCAATTCGTCCGTCAGTCGGGTGAGGACGGCCGGGCAAGCGGGAATGGCGATTCCGCGCAGGGACTTGTGTTCCTCGGTGTACATCTTTGGTTTGTCCTGAATTCGGCATATGAGCGGCGGCGCGAACACTTTACTGCGAGGCGCGGTGAGGGGCCGCGACTTTATGCACATGGTGGGGCGCATGGGTAGAATTACGCGATTGAACTTGGAGCGACAGGGGATGGTGATGGAAAAAATTGACGAATGGTTGGCGCTGCTCACGGGCGGCAATGTGATCGCCACGGCGGCGGCGCACATTTTGCTGGTCGTGCTGGCGATTCTGGTTTTGAACTTCGTGCTGCGCAAAGTGCTGTCCCGTTTCGGCGAGGTTGCCAGCAAAACCGACAAGCCGTGGGATACGGCACTGGTGTCCGCCGCTCGCCAGCCCTTGTCGGTGCTGGTGTGGGTGCTCGGCATCTCTTTCGTCGGCCAGATCGTGCAGGCACGCGCGCATGTGGCCTTGCTCGATGCCATCCACCCGTTGCGCATCGTCGGGGTGATCGTCTGCCTCGGCTGGCTGGTGATGCGCTTCATCCACTTCGCCAAGGAAGCGTTCATCCACCGGCGAAGGAAACGCAACGAGATGCTCGATCGCACCACCATCGACGCCATCGCTCAACTGCTGCGTATCGTGGCGATGATCGTCACCGCGCTGTTCGTCCTGCAAAGTCTGGGGGTGTCCATCGAGGGGGCGCTTGCTTTCGGGGGCATCGGCGGGCTGGCGATCGGCCTTGCCGCCAAGGACATGCTGGCCAATTTCTTTGGCAGCCTGATGCTTTATTTCGACCGCCCGTTTGCGGTCGGAGACTGGATACGCTCGCCCGACAAGCAGATCGAAGGCACGGTGGAGGATATCGGCTGGCGGCTGACGCGCATCCGCACTTTCGAGATGCGCCCGCTCTATGTGCCGAACGCGGTCTTTACCAGCATTTCGGTGGAGAATCCCTCGCGCATGACCAACCGCCAGATCAACGAGACTATCGGTGTGCGCTACGATGACATTGCGGTGGTGAAGGGCATCGTCGATGACACGCGCGCCATGTTGCACGCGCATGCGGAAATCGATCAGGACAAGGGGGTGATCGTCAGCTTCGTGCAGTTCAACGAGTCCTCGCTCGACATCCTTGTTTATGCGTTTACGCGCACGACGCAGAAGGCCCGCTACTACGAGATCAAGCAGGACATGCTGCTGCGGATCGCGGACATCATCGCCGCGCACGGCGCGGAGATTGCGTTCCCGACCCGGGTCAATGTCAATTTGTCGCGCGAGTTGCCCGCCGCTGAGCCACCGGTGATGCCCGCCGCCGCGCCCGCTTCGGCATGAACGCGACGATTTTCGCTGCCATCGGCGTGGGCGCGGCCTGCGGCGCGTGGCTGCGCTTCGTTTTGGGGGAATGGCTCAATCCGCTCGGCTTCGCGCTGCCGTTGGGGACGCTGGCGGCGAACCTCATCGGCGGTTTTTTCATGGGCGTGGCGCTGGCCGTGGTGCACGACCATCCCGGCTTGTCGCGCGCCATGCAGCTGGCGATCACCACCGGTTTGCTCGGCGGGTTGACCACTTTTTCCACTTTTTCGGCGGAAGCCTTCCACCTTGCACAGCGCGGGGCGTGGGGGTGGATGGCGGCACACATGGTGTTGCACGTGGCCGGTTCGGTGCTGCTGAGCTGCCTTGGCTACTATTTGACTCGCGGGTGGACCGCGTGAGAGGGTTGATTTAAAGAAATCGATGTAAGTATATGATTTGTTTAAAACAAATAACGGAACAGGAACACGGGCCGCCATTTTTATTTCTGGCTTCTATTTCTGGTTCATCTCCGCGAATTCGCACACTTCCCGCGCGATTTTCATCGAACAGAAACGTGGCCCGCACATCGAGCAGAAATGCGCTGATTTGGCGGCATCGACCGGAAGCGTCTCGTCATGAAAGGCGCGGGCGCGGTCGGGATCGAGCCCGAGATTGAACTGGTCTTCCCAGCGGAATTCGAATCGCGCCTTCGAGAGCGCGTTGTCGCGCCATTGCGCGCCGGGATGCCCCTTGGCGAGATCGGCGGCGTGGGCGGCGAGTTTGTAGGCGACGATGCCCGCTTTCACGTCGTCCTTGTCGGGCAGGCCGAGGTGTTCCTTCGGCGTCACGTAACAGAGCATCGCCGTGCCGTACCAGCCGATCTGCGCCGCGCCAATGGCGCTGGCGATGTGGTCGTGTCCGGGCGCGATGTCGGTGACGAGCGGGCCCAGGGTGTAGAAGGGCGCTTCCTTGCAGGATGCGAGTTCCAGATCCATGTTGGCGCGGATCATCTGCATGGGGACATGGCCGGGGCCTTCGATCATGGTCTGCACGTCATGCCGCCAGGCGATGTCGGTCAATTCGCCGAGCGTTTTCAGTTCGGCCAGTTGCGCCGCGTCGTTGGCATCGAAAAGCGAGCCGGGGCGCAGGCCATCGCCCAGCGAAAAGGCCGCGTCGTAGGTCTTCAGGATTTCGCAGATGTCCTCGAAGTGGGTGTAGAGGAAGTTTTCCTGCCGGTGCGCGAGGCACCATTTCGCCAGAATCGAGCCGCCCCGGCTGACGATGCCGGTGAGCCGCGTGGCGGCAAGCGGCACATGGGCGCGCAACACGCCCGCGTGAATGGTGAAGTAGTCGACGCCTTGTTCGGCCTGCTCGATCAGTGTGTCGCGGAAAATCTCCCAAGTGAGGGCTTCGGGCTGGCCGTCGACTTTTTCCAGTGCCTGATAAATCGGTACGGTGCCGACGGGCACGGGGGCGTTGCGGATGATCCATTCCCGTGTCTCGTGGATGTTGCGCCCGGTGGAGAGATCCATCACCGTATCGCCGCCCCAGTGGATCGCCCAGGTCATCTTGTCGACTTCTTCCGCGATGGAGGAGCCGAGCGCGGAATTGCCGATGTTGGCGTTGATCTTGGTGAGGAAATTGCGTCCGATCGCCATCGGTTCGCTTTCGGGGTGATTGACGTTGGCGGGGATGATGGCGCGGCCGCGCGCGAGCTCGTCACGCACGAATTCGGGGGTGATCTCGTCCGGGATCGCCGCGCCAAAGCCTTCGCCCGCGTGCTGGCGGGTGAGGCGCGCCGCCAGTTTTTCGCCTTGCGGGCCGCTGGTGCGCAGGGCGGCCAGCCAGGCGCTGCGGTTCAGGTTTTCGCGGATGGCGACGAATTCCATCTCTGGCGTGACGATGCCCTGGCGGGCGTAGTGCATCTGGGTGATGTTTTTCCCGGCCGTGGGGCGCTTGTCGCCGCGCTCCGCGATCCACGGCGCGCGCAGGGCGGGCAGGCCGCGCCGAAAGTCGATTTTCGCCGCCGGGTCGGTGTAGGGGCCGGAGCAGTCGTAGACGTAAATGGGCGGATTTTTGCCGCCGCCGAAGGCTTCCGGCGTGTCGGACTGGGAAATTTCCCGCATCGGCACGCGCAGGTCGGGGCGCGAGCCTTGCACGTAAATTTTGCGCGAACCGGGCAGGGGGGCGATGGCGGCGGGGATGGGGGTTGGGTCGTTCATGTTTTCTCAGGTTCGCGCCAGAGCGCATGGAAGTGATGTACCGGCCCGTGGCCGTGGCCAGCGTGGAGCGTGCCGGAGGCGGCGATGGCGCGTTGCAGGTAGTCGCGCGCGCCGCGCACCGCCGCTTCGACCGGGCTGAGTTGCCCGGCGCTGCGCGGCAGCAGGGCGGCGATGGCCGAGGACAGGGTGCAGCCGGTGCCGTGCGTGTTCGGCGTGGCAATGCGGCGGGCGGGCATCTCGATCATGTGCTCGCCGTCGAACAGCAGATCGACCAGCTCCTCACCGGGGAGATGGCCGCCCTTGAGCAACACCCAACGTTCGGAATCGAGCGGCAGGCGTTCGCGCAGACGCTCGGCGGCGCGGAACATTTCGCGCATCGTCTCCGGGGCGCGCGCATCGAGCAGCACGCCCGCCTCGGGCAGATTGGGGGTGAGGACGAAGGTCTGCGGAAAGAGCGCTTCGCGCAGCATTCCGACCGCCGAATGGTCGAGCAGGGCGTCGCCACTTTTTGCCACCATCACCGGGTCGAGGACGACGTTCGCCGCCTGCCAGTGCGCAAGGCGGTCCGCGACGGCCGCCACCACTGGCGCGCTGGCGAGCATGCCGATTTTGACCGCATGAATGGGGACGTCGGAAAAAAGGGTGTCGATTTGCAGGCGCAAAAAATCGACGGGCGGCACATGCACGCCCCGCACGCCTTGCGTATTTTGTGCCGTCAGTGTGGTAACGACACCACAACCATACGCGCGGAGTGCCGAGAAGGTTTTGATGTCAGCGTACACTCCCGCGCCGCCGGACGGATCGACGCCCGCGATGGAGACGACGTTGGGCGGCGGTTTTGTGTCGGAACGTGTGTGAGAATGAGACTCTAAGTAGGCATAATGCGGCATGTCGCGTTTCCCTACGCCGGTATGATCCGGGTCAGGTTCGAAGGGTTTTTCTCAGCCCGCGCGCACGTCGTGGCGGACACCCCCAGCGGTGCCGGTGACGATAATGGATGTGTTCGGAACTGACAAGCGGGAAGTGGCATATTTATTGTAATGACATGTCTAAATGCAATTATTTTGCTGTGAAATATTTCACACTGGCTGTTAGTTCAATTGCGGTCGCTAAGGTATTGGTGTCATGGTGTGGCAAAATTCCCCATTATGGTCGGCGTGGCAATATGGGTTCTCTGTTCCGGTAATGTAGAGCTGGTATTCAGACAAATATCGAGAGGTATCGTGATCATGTGCAAAGTGTTTTCGACCCTGCGCGCCCAAGGCTTACGGCTGGCGGCGCTCGTGCTGACCGTTGCGGCGATGGCCGGGTGCTCGTCGTATCCTCCCGCGCCTGCCCTGGCGTCGGATGCCAGTTACAACTATGTGATTGGCCCCGGAGATACCGTCAATATCGTGGTTTGGCGCAATCCCGAGCTGACCATGTCGGTGCCGGTGCGCCCGGACGGCAAGATCACCACGCCGCTGGTCGAGGATTTGCCGGCGCTCGGCAAGGATGCCACTACGCTGGCGCGCGACATCGAAAAGGCGCTGTCCCGCTTCATCCGCGAGCCGGTGGTGACGGTGATCGTCACCCGGTTCGTCGGCCCGTACAGCGAACAGATCCGCGTCCTCGGGGAGGCGGCCCGTCCGCTCACCCTGCCGTACAAGCAGAAGATGACGCTGCTCGATGTGATGATCGAAGTCGGCGGCATCACCGACTTCGCCGATGGCAACGGGGCCACCATCCTGCGCACACAAGAAGGCAACAAGCAGTATCGGGTGCGCCTTGCGGATCTCATCAAGGAAGGCGATGTGACGGCGAATGTCGAAATGCGTCCAGGTGACGTGCTCATCATTCCACAAAGCTGGTTCTAAACTCGCCGCTTTCTTCTGTGCCGCCCCTTCCGCGATAACGGTCAAGGGGCGGTGGCGTGGCCGGGGGCAATAGATGGAAGAGCTACTTGGACAAGTCGTTGGCTACCTGCGCGGAATGTGGCGTTTCCGCTGGTGGGGGCTGGGATTTACCTGGGTGGTCGGCGTGATCGGCTGCGGGGTGGTCTACACCATGCCCGACAAGTACGAATCCTCGGCGAGAGTCTTTGTCGATACCCGCTCGCTGCTGAATTCGGTGGTGACGAAAGCCGGGGGCGGGGAGGCCAATTACGATCAGCGGGTGCAGGTGCTCGGCAAGACCCTGATTACCCGGCCCAATATGGAGAAGTTGATCGAAAAATCCGATCTCGATTTCACGCTCGATGCGCCCGATCCCCGTGCGCGCGAAGAACAGCGTGATGCGTTGGTCGAGCATCTGCTCTCCACTATCGAGGTGCGCGCCAGCACGCGCGACAACATCTATACCATTTCCTACGTCGACACCAAGCCGTCGCGCGCGCGCCGCGTGGTGTCGGAGCTGATGAGCCTGTTCGTCGAGTCGGGGCTGGACGACAAGCAGAGCGACGCGCGCAAGACGCGTGTTTTTCTGGAAGAGCAGATCAACATCTATAAGCAGAAGCTCGTCGAGGCGGAAAACCGCCGCAAGCAGTTCGAGCTGGATAACCTCAACATGGCCAAGGGCAGCGAGGGCGGTTTCGTCGGCAGGCTGGCCGATATCACATCGAAACTGGCTGCGGCGCGGCTTGCCTTGAGTCAGGCGGAGGGCGAACGCGATGCGCTCTACAAACAAACCGGCGCCTCCCAGGGGCAGGAATGGGTACCGGGGCTGGATGAGCAGATCGCCGGGCTGAAAAACAAGATCACCGATTTGAAGCTGCGATACACCGACGAGCACCCGGAAGTGCGCGAGGCGAAGCGTGTGCTGGCCGACATGCAGCTTCGCCGTGCGGAGACGCTCGAAGAAATGCGGCGAAGCGGCACGAGCGCACCGGGGGCGGATGCCGCCAACCCCGCATTCATCCAGTTGAAGATGGAACTGGGCAAGGCCGACGCCAAGGTCGCTACGGCCGGTTTGTTGGTCGATAATCTCGAACGTCAGTCAGCAATTGCGCGGGAGTCGGCGAAAACGCAACTGGAGGCTGAAAATACGCTGGCCGACATGAACCGTAATTACGGGCTCGATAAACAGAAATACGAACAGTTCTCGAAAGATCTGCAAAACCTGGATGTGACGGACAGGCCGGAGGTGACGGGTTCGGCCATCGGTTTCAAAGTATTCGAGCCGGCGAACCTGCCCATACAGCCGTCCGCCCCCAACCGTTTGTTGTTGATGCCGCTGGTGGGGGTGTTGTCGCTGGTGGTGGGGATGGCGCTGACGTTTCTCATCAGCCAGTTCCGTCCCTCGTTCATGGATACGCACACGCTACGGGATGTGCTGGGCTTGCCTGTGCTCGGTGTCGTGACGATGCTGGTATCGTCCGGGCGTAGGCGCAGGCATACCAAGGGGTTGTACGCTTTCGGCAGTGGGGTGGCGAGTTTCGTGGTGTGTATTGCGCTGGCGACCCTGGCGCTGAATTCTTTTCGGCATTGAGCGGGAGATGAACTGGTGACGAGCCTGATCGAAAAAGCGGTAGCGCGTCTCGATACCCTCAAGCGGGCAGTGGGAGAGCTTTCCGGTTTTCCGCCTGATGCCGTGCCTGGGGCGTTGCCAGCCGACGATGCGCCGTTGCTGCCGGACAGGGGGCGGGCGGTCGTCGAGATTCCTGTTTCGCGCGAAGTGGAAATCAACATCAGGCGCCTCATCCAGCGCGGCATGGTGACGCCCAATCTGCCGCGTTCGCGCATTGCCGAGGAATTTCGCCTCATCAAGCGCCCGCTGCTGAAAAATGCGACCGCCTCCGGCGTGCCCGGCGTCGAAAACGGCAGCCTCATCATGGTGACGAGTTCCTTGCCGGGGGAGGGTAAATCCTTCACCGCCATCAATCTCGCCATCAGCATCGCGATGGAGATGGATTACCGTGTGCTGCTGGTCGATGCGGACGTGGCGCGGCCGTCGGTGCTGAACCGCCTCGGCCTGCCGCCCGAACGCGGCTTGATGGACGTGCTGGCCGGGGATGTCAGCAGTCTCAGCGAAGTGATCCTGCGCACGAACATCGAAAAGTTCTCCCTGCTGTCCGCCGGCATGCCGCATGCCCGCGCCACCGAAATGCTGGCCTCCGACGCGATGGTGCAGCTGCTCGAACAGATGGTCACCCGCTATGCCAACCGGATTATCGTGTTCGATTCGCCGCCGCTGCTGGTGACGACCGAGGCCCGCGTGCTGGCGACCCACATGGGGCAGATCATCGTTGTGGTGGAGGCGGCAAAGACGACGCACGGCACGGTCAAGCAGGCGTTGGCGACCATCGAGTCCTGCCCGGTCAAGATGATGGTGCTGAACAAGGCGCGTGAGACGAATGTGGGCGGATATGGTTACCGGTACGGGTATGGCTATGGCAGGGGGCGGGGCAAGAGTCGCCACGGCCCATCGAGCAAGGACGATAAACATGCGCGGTAAAGCCGTCGTCGCTCATGCCGTGCTGGCGCTCTTTGCCGCGTCGATGGGCGCGGACGCCTCCGCACAGCAGGCCCAAACGGCTACGCCGTCCGCCGAGGCAACACCGCTTCCCGCGCATGGGACGACTTTTGCCAGAGGCAGCCGGAGCACTTCCGTGGCGGAGCAGGGCAAGCAGAGGCTGCGCATCACGCCCCGGCTCGATACGGTGCTCACATGGACGGACAACGCGGCGTCTACGCCTGAAAAGCACATGGACTGGCTGCTCGAAGTCTCGCCCGGCATCGGCGTATCGAGCGAGCGTGGCCGTTTCATCGGCATGTTCGATGCGCGTTGGCGCAACGTCGGCTATGCCCGCCACGACGAGTTGAGCGAAACCTTCGGCACGCTTCGCGGCGCGGGCATGCTGGAAGCGGTGAAAAATGTGTTTTTCATCGACCTCGACGCCGATGTGAGCCGCAACAACAGCATGCAGTTCGGCGGGCGAGCCGATGACGACGATCTGAGCGTCGACAAGAACAACGAGGTGCGGCGCTGGTCGGTCGGGCCGCGCCTGCACTTTCGTCTCGGCGGCGCGGCCGAGGGGGCGATCCGCTACCGCTCGACCTGGCTCGATGGCAACGACCGCACTTATTACGGACGCCAGCACGAGCAATTGTGGAACGGCCAGCTCGGTAACGCGAACGCGAGCCGTCATCTGGGCTGGAATCTGGAATACACCGACATCCGCACCGACTACGAGGCGAGCGGTACGGAAACCGGGCGCAAACTGGGGCGAGCCACCGTATTTGTCAATCTTGTGCGTCAGTTCCGCCTGCGGCTCACCGGCGGCCACGAGTCTTACGACAGCGTGATGACCGACGACAAGGCCGCAATCGGCGGCGGCGGTTTCGATTGGACGCCGACGCCACGCACCACGATATCGGCGCTGGCTGAAAAACGCGTGTTCGGCACCGGCTACAACGTCAGCATCCGCCATCGCATGCGCCACCTGTTGCTGGAGGCGGGCGGCGTCCGCGATATTTCGACCTTGTCGGATTCGAGCGTTTATATGAACCCGGCGTTCATGGCGCTGTTCAACGATCCGGGCTGGATTGCGCAATTCCCCGATCCGCAGCAGCGCGCCAGTCAGTTGGCGGCGATGTTGCCGGAGGGCACGGTCAACACTTTCTACCGCGACCAGACGTGGCACGCGGGCGTCTCTTATATCGGTCTGCGCAATACCGTGACGCTGGTGGGGCAACGCTCGCGGCGGCGCACCCTGGTGACGGGTTCGGTGGCGGATTACGGCTTTTATGGCCAGACCGAGCGCCTCGACTCCACCACGGCGACGCTTGCCTTCAGCCATCGCCTCACGCCGTTGGCGACGCTCGATGCGATGCTCTCGCATGCGCGCGCGAAGGGCGACAACGATCTCGATACCCGCCGCACCATGGCTTCACTGGGCATGAATACGCGCTTGGGGCTACAGACTCGCGGCGGCGTGATGTACCGTTTCCAGCGCTCCGATTCGGACACTCAAGCTTATGATTTCACCGAGAACCTGATCCGGGCGAATCTCGGGGTGACTTTCTAGGATGTACGAGACTTTTTTCGGGTTTGGCGCCAAGCCCTTCCAGCTCAATCCCGACCCGTCTTTCCTGTTTGGCAGCCGGGGGCACCGGCGAGCGATGGCTTACCTCGAATATGGCTTGCACCGGGGCGAGGGCTTCATCGTCATCACCGGCGAAGTCGGGGCAGGGAAAACCACTATCGTGCGCAGTTTGCTGGAGCGCATCGACGGCAACCGGATCGTCACGGCGAATATCACCAACACCCTGCTCGATGCGCGCGAAGTCCTGCGCATGGTGGCGACTGCGTTCGGCATTCCGGCGCGCGGGCCGGAGAAAACCGACCTGCTGCTGGCCATCGAAACCTTTCTGGTCAAAATCACTTCGCAGGGCAAGCGGGCGCTGCTGATCGTCGATGAGGCCCAGAACCTTGGGCCGGCGGCGCTCGAAGAATTGCGCATGCTGTCCAATTTCCAGCTCGAAGATCATTCCCTGCTGCAAAGTTTTCTCGTGGGGCAGCCGGAATTCCGCAGCATCATGCAGAGCGCGGGCATGCGGCAGTTGCGGCAGCGGGTGATCGCCACTTATCACCTCGGCCCGCTCGATGCCGCGGAGACGCAAGCCTACGTTTTGCACCGTTTGCGGCGTGTCGGCTGGAAAAACGATCCGAAATTCGATCCTGCCGTTTTCGGGCGGATCTTCGAGTACAGCGGCGGTGTGCCCCGGCGCATCAATTCGCTGTGCGATCGTTTGCTGCTGGATGCCTGTCTTGCGGAACGGCACGAGATCGGCGCCGGCAACGCCCGCGCCGTGATTGCCGAGTTGTATGGCGAATTCTCCACGCTGCCCGCCGTGACGGATGGGAATGAACCCCCGGCGGCCGCTGGCGTGGTGACGAACGCGCTCAGGGAAATGACGAACGAGGAGGCTCCGCCGGGCAGGCTCGCTGCCGATTCCTTGAATCGCCGCCTCGAAGCCCGCCTGTCGCGGGTCGAACAATCGGTCAGCGCCGCGCTCAGCGTCGTCAATCAACTGGCGCAGACGATACGGCGCGAAGACAACTCTGAATCCTTGCGATGAGCGAAACTCTCTATCACCCCGGCGCGCCGGTGATCTGCGTCGTTGGCGCGCGTCCCAATTACATGAAGGTCGCGCCGATCATCCGCGCTTTTGCCGCCTTGCGGCCCGCCATGCCGACGCTGCTGGTGCATACCGGGCAGCATTACGATCCGCTGATGAAAGATCGCCTTTTCGTCGATCTCGAATTGCCCGATCCCGATGTGAATCTCGCCGTCGGCTCCGCTTCGCATGCGGTGCAGACGGCGGAAGTCATGCGCTGCTTCGAGCCGGTCATCGACCAGCACGGCGCGTGTGCGGTGCTGGTGGTGGGCGATGTCAATTCCACCCTGGCGTGCGCGCTGGTGGCGGCCAAGCGTGGTATTCCGGTGGTGCATGTCGAGGCGGGGCTGCGCAGCTTCGATCGCCGCATGCCGGAAGAAATCAATCGCGTCCTCACCGACCAGCTGGCCGATGTGCTCTACACCAGCGAGCGCGCCGCCGCCGCCAATCTGTTGCGCGAGGGCATCGCCGCCGAGCGCATCGAATTCGTGGGTAACGTCATGATCGATAGCCTGCGCGCGGGCCTTGGCAAGGCTGTGCCGCCCGCCGCTTCGCTTGCCGCCGCCGGGCTGGAGGCGGGCGCGATTGCAGACGGCTACGGCGTCGTCACGCTGCATCGGCCCTCCAACGTCGATCAGCCCGAAACCCTGGGCGCGCTCCTCGATGCGCTGCGCCGCATCGCCGCGCGCCTGCCGCTCGTCATTGCCCTCCATCCGCGCACGCGCGCCAGCGTCGAGCGCTTCGGCATGGCGCGCGCGCTCGACGCGCCCGGTTTCCTGATTCTGCCGCCGCAAGGCTATCTCGAAATGCTCGGGCTGATGGCGAACGCGCGCATGGTGCTCACCGATTCCGGCGGCATGCAGGAGGAAACTACGGCGCTCGGTGTGCCGTGCCTGACCCTGCGCGAGAATACCGAACGTCCGATCACCATCGAACAAGGCACCAATACCCTGGTGGGAATCGATGCCGAGGCGGTCGTCAAGACGGCTATCACCACGCTCGACGGCGGCGGCAAGGCCGGGCGAATTCCCGAATACTGGGATGGCCGCGCCGCCGAACGCATCGCCACGCATTTGATGGCGTGGCTGAATAAATACAAGGAGTCTCCCCTTACATGAGTGAACTGGTTTCAACGCCCGGACAGGGCATTTTGCGCAATGCGCTGACCGTCGATGTCGAGGACTATTTTCAGGTTCAGGCGCTGGCCGACTATTTCCCGCGCGACAAGTGGCCGTCGATGCTGTGCCGGGTCGAGCACAATGTCGACCGCATCCTCGATCTTTTTGCCGAGCGCGGCGTCGTGGCCACCTTCTTCGTCCTTGGCTGGATCGCCACCCGTTATCCACAACTGGTGCGGCGCATCGCCGATGACGGGCATGAACTCGCGTGTCACGGCTACGGGCACGAGCGCGTCATCGCCATGACGCCGGAGGCGTTTCGCACCGACATCGTGCGCGCCAAGGCGCTGCTGGAAGACCTCTCCGGCGCGCCGGTGCTCGGTTATCGCGCGCCGAGCTTTTCCATCGGCGCATCGACCCCCTGGGCGCACGAAGTCATTGCCGAGGCGGGGTATCGCTACAGTTCGTCGATCTATCCGGTCAAGCACGATCTCTACGGCATGCCGGGGGCGCCGCGCTTTCCGTATCGCCTGCCTTGCGGGCTGACGGAAATTCCGGTGAGCACCGTGCGCATTTTCGGGCGCAACTGGCCCGCGGGCGGCGGCGGCTGGTTTCGTTTGCTGCCGTATGCGATGTCGCACTGGCGCATCGCCCGCGTCAACCGCGACGACGGCCGTCCGGTGGTGTTCTATTTCCATCCGTGGGAAATCGACCCGGATCAGCCGCGGATCAAAGGTTTGCCGCTCAAGACGCGCCTGCGCCACTACATCAACCTTTCGCGCACCGAGGGGCGGCTGCGCTGGCTGCTCGCGGACTTTCGCTGGGGGCGGATGGACGACGTTTTCCGGGACATCGTTTGATGGCAGGCGGCGCGATTGGCATCCACACCCTCAGCGCCGGGGATGCCTCGCGCTGGGATGCCTTTGTACGCGCCACGCCGCAGGCCACCTTCTTCCACCTTTCCGCCTGGCAACGCATCCTCGCTGAAGAATTCGGCCATCGCACCCATTACCTCTACGCCGAGCGCGACGGCGAAATCGTCGCCGTGCTGCCGCTGGCGGAGGTCAAGAGCCTGCTGTTCGGGCACGCGCTCGTCTCCCTGCCGTTTTGCGTCTACGGCGGCATCGCCGCTGCCGACGACGCGGGCGCGGGCGTGTTGGCCGCGCTGGAAACCGAAGCCGACGCGCGAGCGCGCCGCCTCGGCGTACGGCATCTCGAATTCCGCAATCTTGCGCCGCGCCATCCCGATTGGCCGCATCAGGATATTTACGTCACTTTCCGCAAGACGATTGCGCCCGACGACGAAACCAACCTGCTCGCCATCCCGCGCAAACAGCGCGCGATGGTGCGCAAGGGCATCGCCAACGGGCTCGTCGCGCATGTCGACGACGACCTCGAACGCTTTTTCGCGCTCTACGCCGACAATGTGCGGCATCACGGTACCCCGGCGTTGCCGAAGCGGTTTTTCGCCCGCCTGCGGCAAGAATTCGCCGGCGATTGCGAAGTGCTCACCGTGACCGACCATGCCGGGCGGGCGCTCTCCAGCGTGCTCACCTTTTTCTTTCGCGACGAGGCGCTGGCGTACTACGCCGGCGACGTGCCGCGCGCGCGCGCGCTGGCCGCCAACGACTTCAAATACTGGGAATTGATGCGCCGCGCGCGCGCGCGCGGCTGCAAGGTTTTCGACTATGGGCGCAGCAAGATCGGCACCGGCCCCTGGCATTTCAAGCAGCACTGGGGTTTCGAGCCGCAGCCGCTCGCCTACGAATACCGGCTCTACAAGCGCGGCGGCGTGCCGCAGAACAACCCGCTGAACCCGAAATACCGCCTGTTCATCGCCGCATGGAAACGGCTGCCGCTCGCGGTGGCCAACGCCATCGGCCCTTTTATCGTGCGCAATCTGGGGTGAGGCGATGGTGACCCGGCGGCCCCCGCTGCTCTATCTCACGCATCGCATTCCGTACCCGCCCAACAAAGGCGACAAGGTGCGCTCTTTCCACATCCTGCGCCATCTCGCGCGCACGCATCGCGTTTTCCTCGGCACTTTCATCGACGATCCCGACGACTTTCGCCACCTCGAAACGCTCAAGGAATGGTGTCAGGGCGTGCGCGCCATCGGCATCGTCCCCCGGCTGCGCCGGGTGGCGAGCCTGCGCGGACTGGCTTTGGGCGAGGCGCTGAGCCTGCCGTACTATCGCAGCCGCTCGCTCGCGCGCTGGGCGGTGGAGACGGCTGTCTGGGAACGCATCGCTGTTGCCGTCGCGTTTTCCGGCCCGATGGCGCAATACCTCGATGTGCCGGGGCTGACACGCCGGGTGATCGATTTCTGCGACGTGGATTCGGCCAAATGGATGGAATACGCCGCCGCGAAGCGCTGGCCGCTGGCGTGGCTCTATCGGCGCGAAGGGCGGCGTCTGGCCGCTTTCGAGCGCGCGGCGGCGCTGGCGAGCGATGCGAGCCTTTTTTCCACTGAAGCGGAGCGCGAGCTGTTCGCGTGCGCCGCGCCGGATGCGGCAGGCAAGGCCACCGCCATGCGCAACGGTGTCGATGCCGCTTATTTTTCCCCGGATCACGAGTTGCCCAACCCTTATCCGCCCGGCGGCCCGGTGCTGGTGTTTACCGGGGCGATGGATTACTGGCCCAACATCGACGCGGTGCGCTGGTTCGTGCGCGAGGTTCTGCCGCTCGTGCGCCAGCGTCAGGCGCAGGCGCGGTTCTGGATCGTGGGCCGCAATCCATCGCCCGCCGTGCTCGATCTGGCGGGCGAGGCGGTGACGGTGACGGGCGCGGTGGCGGATGTGCGGCCCTATCTGGCCCATGCCGATGTGGTGGAAGCGCCGTTACATATCGCCCGCGGCATCCAGAACAAGGTGCTCGAAGCAATGGCGATGGCGCGTCCGGTGGTGCTGGCCGCCGCGTCCGCCAACGGGCTGGCGGCGAAAGCGGGCGAGGAATGCGAAGTGGCCGCCCGCGCGGAAGAATTCGCCGCCGCCACCCTGCGTCTGCTCGAAGATGCCGGAGGGCGCCAGCGCATGGGACGGCTGGCGCGCGAGGCGATGCTCGCCCGCCACGACTGGGAGGCGAATCTGGCGGTGCTCGACCGGGTGCTGGCGGGCGATGGTTAAGCCAGTCTCCCTCTCCGGCTTTCGCACCGTGGCGCTGACGCTCGCGGCGACGCTCATTTGGTGCGTGCTCTGGTACGCGCGCACGGCGGGCGAGATCGCGGCGATCTGGTGGCGCAGCGACACCTTCGGGCACGGGCTCGTCGTGCTGCCGTTTTTTGCCTGGGCCGTGTGGCGGCGGCGCGAGGCCATCGGCAATTTACGACCGCAGCCCGCGCCGTGGCTGGCCGTGCCGATGGCGGCGGCGGGGCTGCTGTGGCTGCTCGGCGAGCTGGCTTCGGTGGCGGGCGCGGCTCATACCGGCTTCGTGACGATGAGTGTGCTCGGCCTTACGGCGGTCTTGGGCCGATCTCTGGCGCGGGCGCTGTTGTTCCCGCTGCTGTTTCTTTTTTTCGCCTTGCCGGTGGGCGAATTCATGTTGCCGTCGCTGATGGCCGTGACCGCCGATTTCGTCGTCGCCACGCTGCGCTTCACGGGCATTCCCGTTTATCAGGAAGGCTTGCACTTCGTCATCCCCGGCGGCAGCTGGTCGGTGGTCGAGGCGTGCTCCGGCATTCGTTATTTGATTGCCTCCCTGATGCTCGGCGCACTCTACGCCTGGCTCAACTACGCCACGCTGCGCAAGCGGCTGGTGTTCATGACCGTGGCGTTTGCCATGCCGCTGCTGGCCAACTGGGTGCGCGCCTACCTGATCGTGCTGCTCGGCCATTTTTCCAGCAACCGGCTCGCCACCGGCGTCGATCACCTCATTTATGGCTGGGTGTTCTTCGGCATCGTGATCGTCCTCATGTTCTGGGCCGGGCGGCGCTGGGCCGATTCGCCCGCCGCGTTGCGGCGTCCGCCCGCCGATGCCGCAACGCGGCCGACGCGCTGGGCGCGTCTCGCGCCGCTGGCGCTGACGAGCGCCTTTTTCGTCGTCGCGCACGACTGGCTCGACCGCGCCGTTGCGCCGTACAGCGTGCACTACGAGCTGCCCGCGCCCGCCGCGGGCTGGCGCATGCACGCGGCGGCGGACATCACTTGGCGCGCGCATTACGAAGGCGCACGCGGCGCGGCGCAGGCCGTCTACGGCGCGCCCGATGGCGGCGCGGTGCTGCTGCAAACGGCTTTCTATGCCGACCAGCGCGACGGTGCGGACATGCTGGCCTATGAAAACGGGCTCATCGCCAATCGTCCCAATCAGGCCGCGCAATACTATGGGCCGGATGTCGCCAGCACCCTCGGGCCGCTGCGCAGCGCCCGCTTGATGGAGGACGGCGAAGCCTGGGTGGTCTGGCAGTGGTACGTGGTCGACGGCAAGCCGGTGTTGCAGGACTGGGAAGCCAAGCTGCGTCTGGCGTTCGTTCGCTTGAGCGGACGGCGCGACGCGGCGATGGTGTTCGTGCTGGCGACACCGGATGAGGATCACGCCGGCGCGGCGCGGCTGGCCCGCTTCGTTGCCGAACACGAAGCCGGTCTGCGGGCCCTGTTTGGGCAGGCGCGGGCGGAATGGCGCCCCGCGCCCGCGCCGCAATCAAGGTAGGAGCGCGAACGATGTGCGGCATCTGCGGCCTTCTCGATCTGCGCGGCAGGCGCGATTTCGACCCCGCGTGGTTGCGGCGGATGAACGATGCGCTGCGGCATCGCGGCCCGGACGAGGGCGGCGAACACTTCGAGCCGGGGCTGGCGCTCGGGCATCGGCGGCTGTCCATCATCGATATCGCGACCGGCCAGCAACCGCTGTTCAACGAGGATGGCAGCGTGGCCGTGACGTTCAACGGGGAGATCTACAACTACCGAAAACTCGTGCCCGAGCTCGAAGCGCTCGGGCACGTTTTCCGCACCCGCAGCGATACCGAGGTCATCGTGCATGCGTGGGAGGCGTGGGGCGAGGCGTGCGTTGCGCGCTTTCGCGGCATGTTCGCCTTCGCGGTGTGGGATCGCAAGCAGCGCGCGCTGTTTCTGGCCCGCGACCGTCTGGGCGTAAAGCCGCTGTACTACGCGGCGTTGGGCGATGGTGCGTTCGTTTTCGGCTCCGAATTGAAGGCGCTCATGCAACATCCGGCCTTTGCGCGCGATATCGATCCGCTGGCGGTGGAGGAATATTTCGCCCTCGGCTATGTGCCCGAACCGCGCACGATTTTCCGCGTCGCGCGCAAGCTGCCGCCGGGCCATGTGCTGTGCGTGCGCTGCGAGGCGCCGCTGCCGGCGCCGCGCGCTTATTGGGATGTGGATTTCTCCGCGCCGCGCCCGATGGCGTTCTCCGAAGCCGTGGCCGAGTTCTCGCACCGTCTGCGCGAAGCCGTGCGGCTGCGGCTGGTTTCCGAAGTGCCGTTGGGCGCTTTCCTGTCGGGCGGGGTCGATTCCAGCGCCATCGTGGCGACGATGGCGGGGTTGTCGGATGCGCCGGTCAATACCTGCTCCATTGCTTTCGATGATCCGCGTTTCAATGAATCCGGGTTCGCGCGTCTCGTGGCGGAGCGTTACCACACCCGGCACTTCGCCGACACGGTGGATGCCGAGGATTTCGATCTCGTCGACAGGCTCGCCGCGCTGTTCGACGAGCCGTTTGCCGACAGTTCGGCCCTGCCCACTTACCGTGTCTGCCAGCTTGCGCGCCAGCATGTCACGGTGGCGCTCTCCGGCGACGGCGGCGACGAGAGTCTGGCCGGCTACCGGCGTTATCGCTTGCATGCGGCCGAAGAACGCTTGCGCGCCCTGTTGCCCGCCGGGGCGCGGCGCTGGTTGTTCGGCCCGCTCGGACGGTTGTACCCCAAGCTGGACTGGGCACCGCGCCTGCTGCGCGCCAAGACGACTTTGCAGGCTCTGGCGAAGGAGTCGGTCGCGGCCTATTTCCATTCGGTGTCCATCGTGCGCGACGGCATGCGCGCGCGCCTGTTTTCCGCGCAGTTGCACCGCGAATTGGGCGGTTACGGGGCCATCGAGGTCTTTCGCGCCCACGCCCGCAACGCACGCACTGGCGATGCGCTCGCGCTCGTGCAATATCTGGACATCAAAACGTGGCTCGCGGGCGATATCAACACCAAGGTCGACCGCGCGAGCATGGCGCACGCGCTGGAAGTGCGCGCGCCGCTGCTCGATCACGAGCTGGTCGAATGGCTCGCCGGGTTGCCGTCCGGCTTCAAGCTCCACGGCAGGCAAGGTAAGTATCTGTTCAAGAAAGCGATGGAACCGGCTTTGCCCGCCGAGGTGCTCTACCGGCCCAAGATGGGCTTTTCCGTACCGCTGGCGCGCTGGCTGCGTGGGCCGCTGCGCGAGCGCTCGCGCAGTGCGGTGCTGGGCGAACGGCTCGCGGACACCGGCTTTTTCAATGCGGACACGCTGCGCCATCTGTTCGAAGCGCACCAGTCGGGGGGGCGGGACTACGGCGCGCCCTTGTGGGCGCTGCTGATGTTCGACGCGTTCCTGCGTCGTCTCGACGGAGCGGCAACATGAGCGGGGATAGGTACGGGGATGGGCACCGCCGCCGCGTGCTGCACGTCGTCTATTGCTTCGGCATCGGCGGGCTGGAAAACATGCTGGTGCAACTCATCAACCGCCTGCCGGAGGATGAGTTCGAGCACGTCCTGCTTGCCTTGACCACGATAGGCGCAAGCCGTGCCCGCATCGTCAGGCCGGATGTGCGTTTCATCGCGCTCGACAAACCGCCGGGGCACGCATGGCGGCTCTATCCGCGCATCCTGCGGCTGCTGCGCGAACTGCGCCCGGATGTCGTGCATACCTGCAATCTGGCGGCGCTGGAGATCGCGCCGCTGGTGCGGCTGGCCGGGGTGGCTCGCCATGTGCACGCGGAACACGGCTGGGAGATGGAAGATCGTCACGGCGGCAACGCGCGTGATCGCCTCCTGCGCCGCGTCTATCGCTTTTTTCCGCAGCATCAGGTGGCCGTCTCGAACGATATCCACGCATACCTGCTGCGCCAGGTCGGGGTACGGCCCGACCGGCTGTCGCTGATTGCCAACGGCGTTGCCCTCGATGTTTTCACGCCGCGCCCGCCCGGCGAGGCGGTTTCCGTGCCCGGCTGCCCGTTCGAGCCGGGGCGTCATTGGTTGATCGGGACGCTCGGGCGGCTGGCCGGGGTCAAGAATCAGGCATTCCTGGTGCGCGCCTTTGCACGCGCGGTGAGAAGCGGCGCCGCGCGCGCGGACGAGATGCGGCTGATACTGGCCGGAGACGGCCCCATGCGCGCGGCGCTCGAAAGCGTTCTGCAACAGGAAGGCGTGCGCGATCTGGCATGGCTGGCGGGCAGCCGCGACGATGTGCCCGCGCTGCTGCGCGCGCTCGATTGCTTCGTCCTGCCGTCGTATATCGAAGGCACGTCCTGCACATTGCAGGAAGCGATGGCCACGGGCCTGCCGGTGATCGCCACCGATGTGGGCGGCACGCCACAGTTAGTGAGTGAGGGCGAAACCGGCTATCTCGTGCGCCCGGACGACGACGAGGCGCTGGCGCTGCGGCTGCTGGAATGCGCGGCGCAGCCTGAGCGCGCCGCACGTATGGGGGCGCGGGCACGGGCGCGGGCCGGGCGCGATTTCGACATCGCGCGCACCATCGAACGCTACCGCGAGCTATTGAGTTGCTGATTGAGTTGCCAATTGAGTTGCCGATACCAGGCACGATGCCCGCACGCCATGCGCATCGCGAGGCAAAATAGACACCTACTGACGCCACCGGACGTTCATGCGCATCCTGCACATCTTCGATCATTCCCTGCCATTGCATAGCGGCTATACCTTCCGCAGCGCAGCCATTTTGCGCGCCCAGCGCGCCCTGGGGTGGGAGACGCTGCATTTGACATCGCCCAAGCAGGGCGAGACGGCGGCGGCGCGGGAGACGGTCGACGGGCTGGATTTTTACCGCACGCCGCCGCCCGCGCCGGCGGGAATTGCGCCATGGCGGCAGATCAAGGCAACGAGCGCCCGCTTGTTCGAGGTGGCGCGCGAATGCCGCCCGGACATCCTGCATGCCCATTCCCCGGTGCTGAACGTGTTTCCGGCACTGTGGGTGGGGCGGCGGCTCGGCATCCCCGTGGTGTATGAAATCCGCGCCTTCTGGGAGGACGCCGCCGTCGACCACGGCACCACGCGCGAAGGCAGCCTGCGCTATCGGCTCACGCGCGGGCTCGAAACGCTGGCGGCGCACCGCGTGGCGCATGTGTTGACGATCTGCGAAGGCTTGCGCGCCGACCTTGCCGCACGCGGCATCGATGCCGGGCGCATCACCGTCATCCCTAACGCTGTCGATGTGGAAAGTTTCCAGCCTTCGGGCGAGGCCGATCCCGCATTGCGGCGCAGCCTCGGGCTCGAGGGCGCGCGCGTGGTCGGCTTCATCGGCTCTTTCTACGCCTACGAAGGGCTGGACTTGCTGCTCGATGCCTGGCCCGGTCTGCTGGCGGCGTTTCCCGATCTGCGTCTGTTGCTGGTCGGCGGCGGGCCGCAGGATGCCCGTCTCAAGGCGCAGGCGGCGCGGCTCGGCGTGGCCGACAAAGTGATTTTCACCGGGCGCGTGCCGCACAACGAGGTGAATCGCTATTACGATCTGATCGATCTGCTCGCCTATCCGCGCCACGCCATGCGCCTCACCGAACTGGTGACGCCGCTGAAGCCGCTGGAGGCGATGGCGCAGGAACGCGTGTTCGTCGCCTCCGATGTCGGCGGTCACAAGGAGTTGATCCGCGACGGTGAAACCGGGCGGCTGTTCAAGGCGGGCGACGCCGGGGCGCTGGCCGGGGCCATTGTCGACATGTTCGGCCAGCGTGAACGTTGGCCGGACATGAAACGAGCAGCGCGCCGCTTCGTCGAAGATGAGCGCAACTGGGCGAGTAGCGTTGCCAATTACCGGGCGGTCTATGCCGCCTTGACCGGAAAATAGAGAAAACGAACCGGAAAGGGAAAAGAAAAATGGCTGAAACGTCGAGGGGCCCGCATATCGGGGTATTGAGCAGCCTGTTCCCAAGCAGTGTGCAGCCGGGCGCGGGGCTGTTCATCCGCGAACGTATGTTCCGTGTCGCCCGCCGGTTGCCTTTGTTCGTCGTGGCGCCGACGCCGTGGTTTCCGATGCAGGAACGGTTTTTGGGGCTGCTGAAATATCTCGCCGAAGAGATGTATGTGGGTGATACGGGCCTGGCGGCCCGTTTCCAGAAGTGGGTGCGGCGGCACTGGCACGCGGGTTTTCGCCTCGGGGCGCCGGAATACGAGGAACAGCAGGGCATCCCGGTGTGGTATCCGGGTTTTCTGTCGCTGCCGGGCATCCTCAAGACGCTCGACGGCCGCGCGATGGCCGCGGGCGCGTTTCCCCGTTTCGATGCGATGCGCACGGCGGGCCGCCTCGATCTGATCGATGCCCATTTCGGTTATCCGGACGGCTATGCCGCCGTGCTGCTTGGACGGCGGCTCGGCGTGCCGGTGACGATCACGTTGCGCGGCAGCGAAGTGTGGCGCTCGCGCGATTCGTATCTGGCCCCGAAGCTGCGCGAGGCGCTGCATGGCGCAACCAAGGTGTTTGCGGTCTGCGAGTCCCTGCGCCAGTTGGCCATCGGCATGGGCGTGCCGGATGAGCGGGTCGAAGTGGTGGGCAACGGCGTCGATGCCGGGCTTTTCCGCCCACGCGAGCGCGGCGCGGCGCGGGCCGCGCTCGGGCTGGCGCCGGAAGCGCCGGTGCTGATCTCGGTAGGCTGGCTGGTGGAGCGCAAGGGCTTTCATCGCGTGCTCGACGTGCTGCCTGCACTCATCAGGCGCTGGCCGGATCTGGTGTATCTTATCGTCGGCTCCGGCAGTCTGGCCGGGGACAACCGCGCCGAGCTCGACGCGCAGGTCGAGCGCCTTGGCCTGCGCGCCAACGTGCGATTTCTCGGCGCTTTGCCGCCGGAAGAATTGCCCGGGCCGCTGTCCGCTGCCGACGTATTCGTGCTCGCCACGCGCGCCGAGGGATGGGCCAACGTTTTTCTCGAAGCGATGGCCTGCGGCCTGCCGGTAGTGACGACCGACGTCGGCGGCAACCGCGAAGTCGTCTGCCGTCCCGAACTGGGAGAACTCGTGCCTTTTGGTGAACCGTCGGCGCTGGAAGCGGCGCTCGAACACGCGCTGGCGCGGTCGTGGGATCGTGCCGCCATCCGGCGCTATGCCGAATCGAACAGTTGGGACGGGCGTATCGACCGCCTGTGTCGGGTGTTTACCGAATTGACGGGGCGCACGATCAGGGAATGATGTCGATACACGGGGCGGCCCGCCCGGTTCGTTGAAGGAGTTTCAGAATGTCCGGCTTTTACACCCGATTCGCGGCGAACGTTCTGTTTCCCTTGCGGGAGCGTCTCAAGGGGCGCGAAACCGTGCGCATACGCCGCGAGATGGAAGCGCGGCAATGGTGGTCGCGCGAGAACCTCCTCGCTTTCCAGTCGGAGCGCCTGCGCGCTTTCCTGCGCGATGTGGGGGCGCATGTGCCTTACTACCGGAACCTGTTCGCGCAGACGGAGTTTGTACCGGAGGAAGTGACGAGCCTGTCCGGCCTGCAACGGCTGCCGTTTCTCGATGCAGCAATTTTGCGCGCCAATGTCGATTGCCTGCGCATCGAAGGGCAGGCGCATCTGGCGCGTTTCGAGTCGGGCGCTGCCAACGGCGAACCGTTGCTTTTGTACGTCGGCCCGGTGCGGACCAGTCATGACATCGCCGCCAGATGGCGGACGCTGCGCTGGTGGGACGTGGACATCGGCGATCCCGGCATCGTCGTCTGGGGGCCGCCGATCGACGCCGATACGCGGGAATTGCTCGGCATCTCCTGCGCGCGTTCGATCCGCTCAGCGCGGGTACTGGCCTTCGAGATGCCCGACACGGAAGCGGAGCGCTTCATCGCCCGTCTGCGCAAGCGCCGCCCCAAGACCCTGACCGGCAATCCTTCGACGCTCGCCTATCTCGCCGCCTTTGCGCAGGCGCGGGACATCGCGCTCAACGATCTCGGCATCCAGACGATTTTCGCCGCAGGCGAGCGGTTATGGGCATCGCAACGCGAACTCATCGCCAGCAGCTATGGCTGCCCGCTCGTCTACCTGTACGGCAATCGCGGCAGCGGACTCGTCGCCAGCCAGTGTCCGATGGGCGGCCTGCACATCGCCGCCGAGAACGTGGTGGTCGAAATCGTCGATGAAGACGGCGAAGCGCTGCCGTCGGGCAAGGCGGGCGAAATCATCCTCACCAACACCGCGTCACGCGATTTCCCGTTCATCCGTTACCGCACCGGCGACATTGGGGCGCTGGATTGGGACTCCTGCCCATGCGGACGCGGACTGCCGTTGTTGAAACTGGCGGAATTCGGGGCGAGGTAAGGCGCCGTGCGGGATTTCATCGTCGTCGGCGCGGTCGTGATCGGCATGATCATGACCTTGCGCCGCCCGTGGTTCGGCGTGCTGCTGTGGACATGGGTCAGCATCATGAACCCGCACCGTTTCTGCTGGGGGTTCGCTGTGGAAGCGCCGGTGGCGGCGATGGCCGCCGGGGCGACGCTCTTTGGCCTGCTGATTGCCCGCGAGCGGCAAAACCCGTTCATGAGCGCGCCGGTCAAATGGCTACTCGTGTTCACGGGATGGATGACATTGTCGTGGCTTCTCGGGTACGGCATACGCAGTTCCGACGCCGATATCTGGCTGCGCGATTACGACATGTGGAAGCGGGTGATGAAGACCTTCCTGATGATCTTCGTCACCATGGCCTTGCTGCGCAACCGGCATCAAATCGTCGCTTTCATCTGGGTGGTGGTCATGTCGCTCGGCATCATCGGCGCCAAGGGCGGGCTTTTCACCCTGGCGACCCTGGGGGCGTACCGGGTGTGGGGGCCGCCCGGTTCCTTCATAGAAGACAACAACGAGTTCGCGCTGGCGTTGGTGACGATCATTCCGTTGTTGTATTTTTTGCTGCTGCAAGTGAAGCTCGAACAGAGAATGCTTCGGCTGGGTCTGTGGTCCATCATGGTGCTTTGCGCGATTGCGGCGATCGGCTCCCAGTCGCGGGGCGGATTCCTTGCGTTGAGCGCCATGGTGGTGGTGTTGTGGTGGCGCAGCCCGTATAAAGCGAAACTGGCGCTATTCATTGGCGTAACGGTCGCGGCGATCTTGCTGTTGATGCCAGACGAGTACTGGGAAAGAATGAACACGATTATGGCCTATGAGGAGGATCTCTCCGCGATGAACCGGATACGCTCATGGTGGGTGGCGGTTGAGGTCGCCCTGCATCGTGTGACCGGCGCGGGCATGTTGTACCAGCATCCGATCGTTTTTTATCTTTGGGACTATTCCACCGCGCAGGATCAAGGCAAGGCCATTGCCGCGCACAGTATTTATTTTCAGATTCTTGGCAATCACGGTTTCGCCGGGCTGTCTTTCTACCTGATGATCGGCGTGACGACCTACCAATCGGCGGGCTGGCTGCGTCGTCATGCGCGTGACATTGCAGAGGCAAAATGGGCGGCCATGCTCGGCTCGATGGTGCAGGTTGCCATGGCGGGGTTCGCGGTCGGCGGCGCGTTTTTATCGCTGGCGTACGTCGACATTCCGTTCAACATGATGGTGATGGTGGTGCTGGCCCGGCACTGGGTGGAAACCAGGGGGTGGGAGCGCGATCCTCAAATGGGATTTTTCGAATATTGTTTCAAGAGCCGCGAGCCACATCGTCCGCCGGTGGCTGCCGCGCCGGCCGGGTGAGCGCATATGTTGCTGAGATCCGCCTTGGGCCTGTTTTCGCCCGCAGGCCAGCGCGCTCGCCTGTCGATCCTGATTTTTCATCGCATCCTCTCCGCGCCTGATCCGCTCTTTCCCGGCGAACTCGATGTCGCGCGCTTCGAAGCGCGCTTGCGCTGGATTGCGGGCTGGTTCGATGTGCTGCCGTTCGAGCGTGCCCTGACACAGCTGCGCGACGGTTCGCTGCCGCCGCGCGCCGCCGTGATCACCATCGACGACGGCTATGCCGAAAGCTATACCCGCGCGCTTCCCCTGTTGCAACGATACGGGCTGAATGCCACTTTTTTCGTGAGCAGCGGTTTTCTCGCAGGCGGTCACATGTGGAACGATTGCCTGATCGAAGCCGTGCGCCGCACCCAGGCCGAGCGGCTGGAGACGGGGCTCGTTGAAGCGCCAGCCATGCCGTTGCGCACGCTCGAAGAGAAGCGGGCTTTTCTCGGGCGCCTGATTCCGGCGGTCAAATATCTGTCGCTCAGTGCGCGCCGCGAAGCGATTGCCCGCATCGTCGAGGCGAGCGGCGTCGAGCTGTCCGGCGCGCCGATGCTCGATGCGGCACAACTGCGCGCCCTGCGCGCGGCAGGCATGCACATCGGCTCGCATACCCACAACCATCCGCTGCTGACCGCTTGTACCGACGCCGAGGCCGAAGCCGAGATCGCGGAAGGAAAGTCGCGGCTCGAATCTGCGATCGGGGAACCCGTGCGCTTTTTCGCCTATCCCAACGGCAAGCCGGGGACGGACTATGCCCGCCGGCACATCGACATGGTGCGCCGGCTGGGGTTTGAAGCGGCGGTGACGACACAGTGGGGCAGCAACACACGGCAGACCGACCCGTATCAGCTGGCGCGCTTCACGCCGTGGGATCGCAGCCGCTGGCGCTTCGGGCTGCGCCTGATGGGCAATCTCATGCGCGCGCCGGTGCGGGGTCCGCTATGAATCAGCTCGAAGCCCCGGTGCGCGTCTCCGTCGTCATCCCTGTCTTCAACCGCCGCGACATGGTAGCGGAAGCCGTCGATTCGGCCTTGGCGCAGACCTCCGCTGCGCTGGAGCTCGAAGTGATCGTCGTCGATGACCGTTCCACTGACGACACCGTGGCGACACTTATCGTGCGCTATGGTCATGATGTTCGCGTTCGAATAATGGGCAATACGCGCGCTAAGGGACCGGCAGGGGCGCGTAACACCGGCATCCTTGCCGCGCGCTTTCCGTTCGTGGCTTTCCTCGATTCGGACGATTTCTATCTGCCTGGCCATCTTGCGGCGGCCGTGGCGGTTTTCGCACGCTATCCGCACGTCGGGCTGGTTTTCGGACGCATGCGCTGCGAGCAAAACGGTATCGACGTTCCGCATCTCGTGCCGAAATTCGAGGAAAACATCCGGCGGGCACCTCGTACGCAGGAGGACGAAAGCACGATCGTTTTCGGGCCGGATTTTTTCGCGCACCTACTGGAGGCCGGATGCTATTTCGGTTTGTGCTCCGTGCTGATGCGGGCCGAAGCCGCGCGGGAACTGATGTCGGAGACTTTGAGCAGCACGGAGGACTATGAATTCTGGGCGCGGACGGCCCGTAAGCGGGTCTTTGCCTGTCTGAAAGCGCCGCAGGTTTGTGTGCGGCGGCACGCCAGCAATCTCTCGTCGGATTCCGCTGGCCAGGTGGAGCTGAACCATCTGCGTGCCTGTCGGATGATGTTGGCTTATCCTGGGCTGCGTGCCAATGAGCGCAGGCTCATCGGTGCGAGAATGGCGAAGGCGAGCTTCGATCTGGCTTGGCGGTACAAGCAAAACGGCTGTCCGATCAAATCCATCGGCATGAACCTGCAATCCATGCGCTATGGGCTGATCTGGAAAAATGTGTTGGCCTTGGCAAAACTGCCCGTGTCCCTGTTTTTGCGCCGCCGCGAAAGCATGCGCCACGGCCAGAATTTTTCTGCCTGATTTTTCATGAAAAACATTCTGATGACCGCCTTCCACTTTCCGCCGCAGACAGGCAGCAGCGGAATCTTGCGCACCCTCAGCTTCGTGAAATATCTGCCGCGCCACGACTGGCAGGCCACGGTGCTTACCGCGCATCCGCGCGCCTATGCGGAAATGCGCGACGATCTGCTCTCCAGCATTCCGCCCGATGTCAAAGTCATCCGCGCCCAGGCGTTCGATGCGGCCCGCCATTTCAGCCTGCTCGGAAAATATCCGCGCCTGTTTGCGCTGCCCGACCGCTGGGGGTCGTGGTGGTTTGGGGCCACGCGTGCGGGCCGGGCTGAAATCCGGCGGCAGCGGCCCGATCTGATCTGGAGCACCTATCCCATTTCGACCGCGCATCTCATCGGCTTGTCGCTCGCGCGTGACAGCGGCTGCCCGTGGATCGCGGATTTCCGTGACCCGATGATCAATGGCGACTACCCGCCCGACTGCCTGCAACGCCGGGTCTGGCGAGCCATCGAAGCGCGCGTGCTGGCCGAGGCGAGCGCTTGCGTCTTTACCACCGAGCATGCGGCGCAAACCTACCGCGAACGCTACCCAGCCCATGCCGCGCGCTGCCGGGTCGTCTCGAACGGCTACGACGAAGCCGCGTTCGCTGCGGTGAGCGCGGTGCGGCAAGGCATGCGGCCCGATACACTTTTGCTTTTGCACAGCGGCATCATCTACCCGCACGAGCGCGACCCTGGCCCGTTCTTCGCGGCGATCCGCTCGTTGTTGGGCGCGAACGTCATGGACCGCGACCGGCTGTGCATCCGTTTCCGCGCGCCGCACCACGCGGACGAAGTGCGCGCGGCGGCGCAGGCGCATGGCCTCGATGATGTGGTCGATGTCGCGCCGCCGATTCCGTACCAGGAGGCGTTGGCCGAGATGATGGGCGCGGACGGTTTGCTCGTGTTTCAGGGCAGCGCCTTCAATGCCCAGATCCCGGCGAAGATTTACGAATACCTGCGCGCCGGACGCCCGTTGCTGGCGCTCGTCGATCCGCGCGGCAATACGGCGAAACTCTTGTCTGCTTTCGAGGCGGTGAGCGCCGGGAATATCGAAGACGAACACGATATCGGACAGGCGATCACGGCGTGGCTCGATGCCCTGAAATCGCCGGAATTGCCGAATCGCTTGGCGAAGAATCAGGAAAATGTGCGTCTCTATTCCCGTGCGGCGCAGGCCGAGGTATTTGCCGGGATTTGTTCCGAAATTGCGAAATAACGGTTCGGATCGGGAGTGTTCGGGTCTGGAGTGCGCTGGGCGGGCTATTTTCGGCGGCCGACTTGTCGAAAGAGTTCGACGAACGCATGCCAATATTGGCGTGACATCATGACGAGCACCGTGCAATAAACGATCGCGCCGTAGGCAATGGTCATGATCAGGCGAAGGACGATGTTGACATCCTCGACCGGAACGACTTTACGAAGCAATGAGATGGCGATCCACATGGTGATCGAGGCGAAGAGCGGGCATGAAAGAACGTGTAACACATCGGAGAAGCCCAGGCCGATGAGCCGGAACGCAAACCAGAAAATAATGACGGAAAATAAAGAATTGGCGGCAATTGCCGTGGCGATGGCTTCAAGCCCGTATGGCAGGGCAATGACGACCGACGTCACCAGCAGCATCGTTTCGATGACGTTGTACCGGAATATGAGCGTGACCTTGTTCTGGGAATAGAAAAGCGGCGGTGCGAGCGCGGTTGAGGCGCGCGCCGCGATGTTGATGCCGAGCATGGTGAGGATGGGAATCATCGGCAGCCATTTTTCACCGTAAAGCACCGGCACGATTTCAGGCGCGGCCGCGGCAATGCCAAAGCCAATGGGGCAGAGAAGCGCCGCCAGCAAGCGGGTGGCCTTGAGTACCGAATGCCGGAGGCGGGACAGGTCGTTCTGTAGCGAGGAAAGGGCGGGGAAAAGCACGCGCTGCAAAGGCCACGCCAGACGGCCTCGCACTTCGTCGGTGAGCGAGCGGGATGTCTGGTAATAACCCAGCGCGTTTGCGCCCAGCTGCTTTCCGATCAGGAATAGATCGATATTCATGCAGAGGTAAAAAAGTACGGTGTTGCCCAGGTAGCCGCCGCACGTTTTCAACGTGAAGCGCAGATAAGACATGGAAAAACGCCAGCGGGGCACATAGCCCGCGACAGCGCTCAGGAGCACGACCGTCACGATGGGGCCTGTCAGCGACCCGGCGACGAGGCTCCATACTTCGAGTCCCTGCCAGGCGCAGATCATGGCGACCGTCGAGCGTAGGGCGATGGCCGTGACCTGAATGACGAAGATGGCGCGAAAGCGCATGAGGCGGGCAAGCAATGCCTCGGAGACCGTGCCCAGTGCGCTGATGACGAAATTCAGGCAAAGCAGGCGCAAAAGGCTTCCGATGATCGCGTCTCCGAACAGCCGCCCGGCGACGAACGACAGCCCGAATACCAGCAGCGCCAAGGCACATCCCGTGCCAAATGCCGCCCAAAAAATAGTATCGAGTTGCAGTCGTGTAACGCGGCGGCGCTGGATCAGAATATTCGTCAGCCCGAAGCTGCCAAGCATCGCGGCGAATTCTGTGACGACCGTCGCCATCGCCAGATAGCCAAAATCCGCCGGAGTCAGCAGACGCGCCAAGATCGCCATCGAACCGACGGTGATCAGCGTGCGCAGGGCGATGCCGAGAAAAGTAAAGCTCGCGCCGCTCACAACCCGCTGCGTCAGGTTGTCCGCATCGAGCACCATTGCCCGGCGCACCAGCGCATGTCGAGGGTCATGTCGGTTCATCGTTCCGGGTCTGTGAGGGTTCCGGGACGCGATCATACAGGCGTGCGCCCGACATGGCGCATGCGGCCCTCAAAGGAGGGGATAGGGGATGGCGAAAAAGGGGGTGTCTGAATTTCTGTGTGTGAGGCGTGAATAGACTTTCCGCAGCGACGTAGGGCAAAGGCAGTAGCCATTTTGGTACGATGCTTTGGGGAGTCTGTGGTCATTTTATCCCCGAAGCGCTTCAAAGCGTTCAGCGTAGAGGATGGCGAACTGGTTCATGGCCTCTTTCCAGTGATTGGCGGGCCGTTGCCAGTCGGCGGTGATGTTGCGCAAGGCCAGCCAGATCAGCTTGCTTGCAGCCTCGTCGCTTGGGAAATGCCCACGGGTCTTGAGTATCTTGCGCAGCCGGGCATTGAGACTCTCGATGGCGTTGGTCGTGTAAATGATCCGGCGGATCGCAGGCGGAAAGACAAAGAAAGGGATGACCCGATCCCAGGCCCGATGCCAGGTGGC
>JAIRXQ010000075.1 GCA_031268195.1 Azoarcus sp.
GTCGAAACGCGCGGCAACGAGACCAGAATCCCTGTCCAGTCCAAGGGTCATCTGGGTCAAGTCGTTCGAGCCGATCGAGAAACCATCGAACACGTCGAGAAAAGCGTCGGCAAGCAGGGCGTTCGATGGTATCTCGCACATCATGATAACGCGCAAACCGTTTTCCCCCTGTTTAAGACCGTTTTCAGCCAAAAGATCGACGACGCTTTTGCCTTCTTCGAGCGTTCTCACAAAAGGCACCATGAGTTCCACATTGGTCAGTCCCATTTCTTCCCGGACCTTTTTCATCGCGCGGCATTCGAGTTCGAAGCAGTCGCGAAAAGCGGCGGCAATGTAACGGGAAGCGCCGCGAAAGCCCAGCATCGGGTTTTCTTCCTCGGGTTCGTAGAACTCCCCACCAAGAAGTTTACGGTATTCGTTGGACTTGAAGTCGGAAAGTCTGACGATAACCTTCTTGGGCCAGAAAGCCCCTGCGATCATGGCAACGCCTTCGGCGAGCTTGTCAACGAAAAAGGCAACCGGCCCTGCATATCCGCGCGCGCGGCGAAGGATTTCCTCGCGCTTTCCCGGCGGCAGGCTGTCGATTTGCAGGATCGCTTTCGGGTGGATTCCGATCACATTGTTGATGATGAATTCCAGCCGCGCGAGTCCGACACCTTCGTTGGGCAGTTGGGAGAATTCGAATGCGAGCTCGGGATTGCCCACATTCATCATGATCTTGACGCCGATTTCAGGCAGATTGCCAAGATCGCGCGTAATAATTTCATAATCGAGCTTGCCGCGGTACACGTGTCCGGTATCGCCCTCGGCGCACGAAACGGTCACCGTCTCGCCGTCGACAAGCTTTTCGGTCGCGTCCCCGCAACCGACGATCGCGGGAATGCCGAGTTCGCGCGCGATGATCGCCGCGTGGCACGTGCGCCCGCCACGGTTGGTCACGATGGCCGACGCGCGCTTCATCACGGGCTCCCAGTTCGGATCGGTCATATCGGCGACAAGCACATCGCCAGGCTGTACCTTGCCCATTTCCGAGGGATTATGAACTACGCGCACCGGTCCGATGCCGATCTTCTGACCGATCGAACGCCCCGAAATGAGCGACTTGGAATAGGTGTTGATTTTGAATTTTTCGACTTTGCCGCGCGCATCGCGGGATTTCACGGTCTCGGGGCGCGCTTGGAGGATGTAGAGTTTTCCATCGCCGCCATCTTTTGCCCATTCGATATCCATCGGGCGCCGATAGTGATTTTCGATGATCACCGCGTACTTCGCCAACTCTTCTATTTCGGCGTCGTCAAGCGAAAAATGGTTCCGCTCCGCTTCGGTAACCTCGACCGTCTCCGTCGATTTACCCGCGCTCCTTTCTTCGGTGAAAATCATCTTGATGAGTTTCGAACCGAGGGTGCGCGAAATGATCGCTTTTTTCCCCGCCGCAAGCATCGGTTTGTGGACATAGAATTCGTCGGGATTGACAGCGCCCTGGACGACGGCTTCTCCGAGGCCGTAAGACGATGTGACGAAGACCGCGTCGCGGAAACCCGATTCGGTGTCGAGCGTGAACATGACGCCGGCCGCGCCGGTATCGGAACGCACCATGCGTTGGACACCGGCCGAGAGCGCAACCTCGGCGTGCGTAAAGCCCTTATGTACGCGGTAGGCAATCGCGCGGTCGTTGTAAAGCGAGGCAAAAACCTCCTTTATCGCATAGAGGATATTGTCGAAGCCGTGGATGTTGAGAAAAGTCTCCTGCTGACCGGCGAACGAAGCGTCGGGCAGGTCCTCGGCGGTTGCCGAGGAACGCACGGCAAAGGAAGCCGTCGCCGGCGATGTGGCGGCCAAGGCTTCGTAATGTTCACCGATCTCGGCTTTCAAGCGATCCGGAAAAGGCGTTTCAAGGATCCACCGGCGAATTTTCGCGCCAGACGCGATGAGATCCGCCACCTTGTCGATGTCGAGCGCGGACAATTCCGCATCAATGCGTTCCGCAAGCCCTTCGTGTTTGAGGAAATCCCGAAAAGCCCTGGCGGTCGTGGCAAAACCTCCGGGAACTCTCACGCCAGCACCTTCCAGTTGACCGATCATCTCGCCCAGTGAGGCGTTTTTTCCTCCAACGCTTTCCACATCGGTCATGCGCAATTGATCAAAATGGATCACGTAATCGCTCATAATAAATTTCCTGTAAAGTTATTGGAATGCTACCTTCGACTTTCCCAAGGCGCTCGCGCGCCTCAACGACTCTCAACCGGAGAAATTCATGGCGTCATCTTCTGGGCAGATTTCACGCACAATTTTCTACATTTCGGACGGTACCGGAATTACCGCGGAAACGCTAGGCTTAAGTTTATTGACGCAATTCAACGACGTTCGTTTCAACACGGTTCGCCTGCCTTTCATCGACACACTCGAAAAAGCCTGCGATTGCCGCGACCGAATACAAAGGACCTTCGAGCAGGACGGTGCCCGCCCCATCGTTTTTTCCACCCTCGTCAACGAGGAATTCAATCGGATACTCGGGCAGACAGGCAGTCTCTGCCTGAATTTCTTCGATACCTTCATCGCGCCCATAGAAACAGAGCTAGGAATAAAACGCAGCGAAACCGTCGGCCGAACACACGGCGAGATCAACAACGCCGATTACGAGCGCCGCATCAGCGCGATCAATTACACCCTGTCTCACGATGATGGCATTACGGACCTGGGCCTTGAGGAGGCCGACGTGATCCTCGTCGGTGTTTCGCGTTGCGGAAAGACGCCGACGAGCATCTACCTTGCGATGCAGTTCGGAATCCGCGCGGCCAATTTTCCCCTCATCCCGGAAGATTTCGAAAACCAGTGTTTCCCGAAGGCGCTTTCGCGTCACAGGGAAAAGCTTTTCGGTCTCACGATCCAACCCGCGCGCCTCGCGCAGATACGGACGGAGCGCCGCCCGAACAGCCGTTATGCCGATCTGGAGAACTGCCGTTACGAAATCCGCGAGGCGGAAAGGATGATGCGCCAGCAAGGCATCCACTGGCTCGACTCATCGCTGAAATCGATCGAGGAAATTTCGGCGACGATCATGCAGGAGATCAGGCCGAGCGGAAGAAAATGATTTTCGCCCGCGTTAACACCGCCTTGCCACACCACGGGCGATTTGAAAAGAAGGTCAAAGCGAACAAACCCGGTTTTTTCCTTTTTTCTTGGCATCGTACATCGCCTGATCCGCGCGATTGATGAAGTCCAGCGAGGATTCTTCAGGCCTGAACAGGGTATAGCCCAAGCTGACGGTGAGCGGAAGTTGCGCGATGTGCGCTTCGGCGATGTTCGAGCACAGTTTTTCGGATATCCGTTCCATCTGCTTTTCGCTGCTGCGCGGAACCAGGATGATGAATTCCTCGCCGCCGTAGCGCGCCACCACGTCTTGCGGGCGCAGGGTTTCGGTGACGGTGCGGGTGAGGTGACAGAGCGCTTCGTCGCCGGTGCTGTGGCCGTGTACGTCGTTGACTTTCTTGAAGTCGTCGATGTCGAGCAGGGCAATGCACAGGGGCGAGCCTTTGCGTTTTACCGTCGAGATCTCGCGCATGAGCGCCTCATCCAGCCCTTTGCGGTTGAGCGCGCCGGTGAGCGGGTCGTGGCGCATGAGGCGGCTGGCGGTGTCCAGCTCGTTTTGCAGGCGGGCGATCTCAAGGTTGGCCTTGTCGACGCGTTCGCGCAGTTCGGTGAGTTCCTGCCCGGCGCGCAGGGTGGATTCCTGCGCGTGGCGGGTTTCGAGCAGCAGTTCTCCGACCACGGTGGAGAGTTCGTCGATGCTGCTGGCTTCACTGATTCGCCGCGCGCTCTGGATCAGCAGTTCGTGGTAATCGCCGGTGGAAATGGTGACTTCGGAGAGGCGGTCGACGAAGCCCGCGAGCATCTCCTTCAGGCGCGCCTGCGCTTCGGAGAGGTCGCGCTTCAAATGGCTCTGCTTGTCGATGACGTCGCGCAACTGCTGGCCGACGATATCGAGCATGCGCAGGCTCAAGGGGCCCGCGAAGGTTTCCGTGATGGCGGACAACTGGCCGTGCAGCCAACTGTCATCGATCACCAGTTCGCGGATGTTGTCGACGATCAGACGCAGCAGATCGAGCAGCGCCACGCGCATGGCGCGGTGTTCTTCACCCGCCCAGCCCATGTGGGCGATGAGTTTTTCGAGCCGGGCGGCAAAATCGGCGGCGCTCGCCTCGCTTGCCGTGTCTTGCAGGATGTTCGCCAGTGCGCGCGCTTCGCTGGCCAGGGCTTCGTCGTCGCCCGCCACCGGCGCGATGCCGTTGGCGAGCAGGTTGGCGAGCAGGGGACGCAACGGCGTATCCGGCACGCCGCCGGCGAGGGGGGCAGGTGTGGTGGCGAGTATGGCGGCGGGGGGGGCAGATTCAGTGGGGGCGGGCGCTTTGGGCGCACGCTCGTCGTTGCCGCACGGCACCATGGACGCGGCTCCCGACGCGCCCTTGGCCTGCGTCCAGCTTTTCACGAGCGCGCTCAGGCGTTCGTTGAGGATATTGGCGTTGGGATGGCCTTCCAGCACATGATTGAGCGCCTCGCGCTTGCGGGCCTGGGTGAGTTCGCCATGCATGCGCTCGAATTGCGCGATCAAATCGCGGATCAGCGCATTCCAGGGCTTGAGTTCGTCAGCGCTGCCCCGGATCTCGAAATAGAGTTCGCGGTAGTTGTCCGGCGTCGGCGGCACCTTGCGCTGCGCGAGTCGGCGCAGCGTCTCGCGCGCGACTTCGACTTCGGAAGGCGAATCCGTGTCCACTTCGCTTGAACCGGCAGTTCCGGCGGGAGAGCGGTTTTTTTTTGCTTGGGAGGACGTCATGTAAGGCCTCTTGAAGCGGAAAGACGGTTGGCGCGGCGATTATTGCACGTATTCGCTTGCACGTATTCGCCAGATGGGATGCTGGAGTGACCCCGGAGTTTACCCAATACGTTCCGATTTCATTGCGCGGCTGCCCTGATCGCCAGGCTAGCCGTTTCGTGTCGTACCGGGGTGTATTCACTTACCCAGCGCTGGATGTTGCGCCGCACGGCCTCGTCGTCGACCGGGCCGGGTTGTTCGAGCCACCTTTGCAAGGAATCGAGAAAATCTGCGGGAACCGGTATCGGCTGTGCGATCCGCAGTTTGGGGTGCGGCGTCGGCAGCGTTTGCTCCGCATCGGCCAGCACTTCCTCGTAGAGTTTCTCACCCGGACGCAGGCCGGTGAATTCGATGCCGATCTGTGCCTCGGTATAACCCGACAAGTGAATCATGTTGCGCGCCAGATCGACGATCTTCACCGGCTCGCCCATGTCGAGCACGAAGATGTCGCCGTTTTTGCCCAGCGCCGCCGCTTGCAGCACCAATTGCGCCGCTTCGGGAATGGACATGAAGAAGCGGTTGATTTCCGGGTGCGTCACCGTCACCGGGCCGCCGTGTGCGATCTGCGCCTGAAATTTGGGAATCACGCTGCCGGTGCTGCCCAGCACGTTGCCGAAGCGCACCACCTCGAAGCGCGTTTCGCCCACGGCGGTCAGCGCCAGACAGACCATTTCGGCCAGCCGCTTGGTCGCGCCCATGACATTGACCGGGTTGACCGCCTTATCGGTGGAGATCATCACGAAACGTTCTGCGCCGTGCTTTTTTGCACAGCGGGCCAGCCGGAGCGTGCCGAGGACGTTGTTCCGTACCGCTTGCCAGGCGTTGTCGTTTTCCATCAGCGGTACGTGCTTGTAGGCGGCGGCATGAAAGACGGCCTGCGGACGCCAGGCGGCGAAGATTTCATCGAGGCGGACGTTGTCTTTGATGTCTCCGATCAGCGCCACGATCTCCACGTCGGGATGATGATCCGCGAACCATTCACTGATCGAATACAGCGCAAATTCGTTTACTTCCAGCAAAAGCAGTCTGCGAGGCTCGAAGCGCGCGACCTGCCGACACAATTCGCTGCCGATGGAGCCGCCCGCGCCGGAGATGAGAATCGTATGGCCCTTGAACAGCTTTTGAACGTTCAGGGTGTCGATGCGCACCATCTCGCGTCCCAGCAAATCCTCGACTTCAATGGGACGCATGGCGTCGATGCCGACCCGCCCGCCCATCAGCTCGTCGAGTCCCGGCACGATGAACACCTTGGCGCCTGCACCAACGGCAATGTCGGCAACGCGCCTGATAGCCGCGGGAGACGCGGAGGGCATGGCGAGGATGACGTGTTCGGCGTTCTTGTCCGCCAGTGTTTGCGACAACGTTTCGGTTCCGCCCATGACACGGATGCCGGAGAGCTCCAGCCCACATTTCTTCGGGTCATCGTCGATCAGTGCCACCACGCGCCAATTCGGGCTGCGCTCCAGTGCGCGTACCAGCATTGCGCCCCCCGTGCCTGCGCCGACGATGACCACCGGCTTGCCCGTGGCGGCCACTTTTCCGTAAAGCAGCTGTTCTTTCCAGAGCCGCCATGCCACCCGCCCTCCGCACATGATGGCCGCGAGCAGCAGTGGGTACAGCACCAGCATCGAGCGCGGAATCGACGGTCCCGAACGAAGGGAGAACGCCTTGATCATGAGCAGCCCAATCGATGAAATGACCACGGCGCGCAGCACGCGCTTGATGTCGGTCACGCTGGCGAAGCGCCAGATGCCACGGTAGAGCCCCCCCCAGTAACAAGCCACTGCCTGGACGATCATCAATGCGCCCGGCACGATGGCCGTTTCAAGTCCGTAATCGTTCGGCCAGACAAAATTGAAACGGATCACCAGACTTCCTGCCCATGCAGCGAAGACAGCGGCGAGATCAAGCAGGAATACGAGGAAAAGGCGGAGGTTCATAAAGACGGAGGTTCATCGGCAGAGGCTATATTAACCCGGCAATAAAATGTCGAACAGATATCGCCGGTATCCATGCAAATAGTGATAAACAATAACATACGGTATCATGCCGCCGGGTGAATAGGCTATGGTGACAAGGGGATTGCCCCTGTAATGCTTTTGTCATGTATTTCGGGGGTCGTGATGTTATGCTCACCCCCCGCCTGGAAGCGCCTGTTGGCTTGGAGGCAAGGTCGCCGCTGGCATGCTGGCCGATGAGATTTTGCGGTGAGGGGGCCGCAAGTGAAGTGCCCGAAGGAGCCGGGTATAATCCGGCACCCCTTTATTTTTGCCCGTGATCGGCTTCGTTTGCGGGTTTCACCGAGGTTTCCCCCGTGTCCCTCACCGTCCTCGGACTCTCCGGCGCAGTCAGCCATGATCCTTCCGCTGCGCTCTACATCGACGGCAAGCTCGTTGCCGCCGCCGAAGAAGAACGTTTCGTGCGCGACAAGCATGCCAAGAATCGCATGCCTTACGAGGCCGCGAAGTTCTGTCTTGCGCAGGCGGGCATCAAACCCGCCGATGTCGACATCGTCGCCATTCCCTACGCGCCGATCAGCATCATGGGCCGGGCGCGCTGGCATTACGCGCGGCGCTATCTCTACGCGCCGGATCGCTCGCTCGATGCGCTGTTGATGGGCAATCGCCGTTTCCGGCGATACAGACAGCGCATTCAATGGTGCCTCGTGCAACTTGGCTTCGATCTCAAGAAAACGGAAATTCAGCCCGTCGAGCACCACCTCGCGCACGCTGCCAGCGCCTATCTTTGTTCCGGCTTCCAGGAAAAGACCGCGATCCTCGGCATCGACGGCAAGGGCGAATACGCCACCACTTTCTTTGGCTGGGGCGAGAACGGAAAAATACACAAAATCAAGGAGTTCTTCGATCCAGATTCGCTCGGCGGGCTTTACGGCGCGATCACCGAATACCTCGGCTTCGATATGCTTGATGGCGAATTCAAGGTCATGGGCATGGCGCCCTACGGCGATGCGACGAAGTTCGATTTTTCGCGCCTGGCGAAATTCGAGAACGGGGCGCTCACGGTCAACACCGACTACGTCAACGTCATTGGCTTTAAACGCTACAAGGAAAAGGGCAAGGGCTACTACTTCGCGCCCAAGCTCATCGAATGGCTCGGCCCCAGACGCGAAGGCGATGTGGCCGACGAGCCTTACGTCCATCACGCTGCCGCGATGCAGGCGTTGTTCGAGAAACTCTCGCTGGAGATGATGGATTACTACCTTGGCGACATCATCCGTGAAACCGGCAAGATCGCCTTCGCCGGCGGTTGCGCGCTCAACGTCAAGCTCAACCAGAAAATCATTTCCCGGCCGGAAGTCAAGGAACTCTACGTGCAACCGGCCGCCTCCGATGCCGGGACGGCGGTCGGCGCGGCGGCCTACGTTTCGCAGGAACGCGGCGTGCCGGTGGAAAAGATGGAGCACGTCTATCTCGGTCCCGAGTATTCGAACGAGGACGTCATCGCCGCCATCGCCCATCATGAGCAGATGCGCGGCATCAAGCTTGCCTGGGAAAAAGTCGATGCCGTCCCCGAACGCGTCGCCAAAATCCTTGCCGAAGGTAACCCGGTTGCCTGGTTTCAGGGTCGCATGGAGTTCGGCCCGCGCGCCCTCGGCAACCGTTCCATCCTCGGTTGCCCAAGCAGCCCCGGCGTGGCCGACCGCATCAACGCCCAGATCAAGTTCCGCGAACGCTGGCGGCCTTTCTGCCCCTCGATGCTCGATACCGTCGGCCCGCAGATGTTCAAGGTCGACCATCCCGCGCCGTTCATGACCTTCACTTTCGAGGTGAGTGAGGCGTGGAAAGCGCGCGTGCCCGAGGTCGTGCACGAGGACGGCACCTCCCGGGCGCAAGTGCTGAAGCGCGAATTCAACCCACGCTACTATGACCTGATGCTCGAACTCGAAAAGCTCACCGGCAACGGCGTGGTGCTCAACACTTCGCTCAACCGCCGCGGCGAACCGATGATCTGCTCGCCCACCGATGCGCTGAACATGTTCTGTGGCTCGGATTTGCAGTATCTGGTGATGCAGGATGTGGTGGTGAGAAAAAGCGAGGGGGCTTGAGCACGCGTGAGAGCGAAGCAATGCGCATGGGGTCAGGCGCATTCGGCCGCGTTGCCGTTTTTGTCATTGCGCCTGCGCGGTCAGCGCCCGCATCAACCCGAACACCCCCGCCTCGCACAAATCCAGCGCCTGTTCGAAGGCGTTGAAGGCGCCGTAATACGGGTCGGGCACCTCGCGCATTTTGGTGTCGGGGGCGAAATCCAGGAACAGGCGCAGGCGGGGAAGGTGCTGTTCCGGGCATTCTTCGCGCATTTCCGCCAGAACGCCTTTGTCCATCGCCAAAATGAGATCGAAGCGCCCGTAATCTGCGGGTACGAGTGCGCGTGCTCTCAGTTTGGCGAAGTTGTAACCGCGCGCGGCGGCGGCTTTCAGCATGCGGCGGTCGGGCGGTTGGCCCGCGAAGTTGTCGCCCATGAGTCCGGCGGAATCGACCTCGAAACGCTCGTCGAGTCCGTACAGCTCGAAGTGGTGCAGGGCGATGCCTTCCGCCGCGGGCGAGCGGCAGATGTTGCCCGAACACACGAACAGGACACGGTATTTCTCTTTCTTCGCCATGTCAGGTCGTGCCGTGTCGATCCGCGCCGAACGCGCGCTGGCGCAGGCGAAAAAGTTCGTCGCGGGCGGCGGCGGCCTGCTCGAATTCGAGATTGCGGGCGTGTTCCTGCATGGTCTTTTCCAGTTTCTTGATCGCTTTCGCCAAGGCTTTTTCGTCCAGCATCGCATAATCGGCGCGTGCCTCGTTCGCGACGAGGGCGTGGCGCGTATCGTCATCCTCGTCGCTATAGAGGCCGTCGATGATGTCCTTGATGCGTTTGGAGACGGAGCGCGGCACGATGCCGTGCGTGGCGTTGAAGGCGAGCTGTTTGGTGCGGCGGCGCTCGGTTTCGCCGATGGCGACGCGCATCGAATCGGTGATCCGGTCGGCGTAGAGAATGGCGGTGCCGTGGATGTGGCGCGCGGCGCGGCCGATGGTCTGGATGAGGCTGCGCCCGGAACGCAGAAAGCCTTCCTTGTCGGCATCGAGCACGGCCACCAGCGACACTTCGGGGATGTCCAGCCCTTCGCGCAGCAGGTTGATGCCGACGAGCACGTCGAATTCGCCCAGACGCAGATCGCGGATGATCTCTACCCGCTCCACGGTGTCGATGTCCGAATGCAGATAACGCACCTTGATGCCGTTTTCAGCCAGATAGTCGGTCAGATCCTCGGCCATGCGCTTGGTGAGCACCGTCACCAGCACGCGCTCGCCCGCCCCGGTGCGACGGTGGATTTCGGAGAGGAGCTCATCGACCTGCGTCGTTGCCGGGCGCACGATGACTTCCGGGTCGACCAACCCGGTCGGGCGCACGACCTGTTCCACGACTTGCCCCTGATGCTGTCCCTCGTAAGCGGCGGGCGTTGCGGAAACGAAGATCGTCTGCGGCATCAGGCGCTCGAATTCCTCGAACTTCAGCGGGCGGTTGTCGAGCGCCGAGGGCAGGCGGAAACCGTATTGGACGAGGTTTTCCTTGCGCGAACGGTCGCCCTTGAACATGCCGCCGATCTGTCCGATGGTGACATGCGATTCGTCGATGAACATCAGCGCATCGGATGGCAGATAGTCGATCAGGGTGGGCGGCGGCTCGCCCGCGTTGCGCCCGGCGAGGTGGCGCGAATAGTTTTCGATGCCTTTGCAGAAACCCATCTCGTTCAACATTTCGAGATCGAATCTCGTGCGCTGCTCGATGCGCTGCGCTTCCACCAGGCGGCCTTCATGCTGGAAGAAAGCAGTGCGCTCGGCCAATTCTGCCTTGATCGCCTCGATCGCCTTGAGCACCGTGGCGCGCGGCGTCACGTAATGGCTGGACGGATAGACGGTGAAACGGCCGAGCTTGTGGCGGAGATGCCCGGTGAGCGGATCAAACAAGGTGAGATGCTCCAGCTCATCGTCGAACAGGTCGATGCGCACGGCGTATTCGGCGTTTTCTGCCGGAAACACGTCGATCACATCGCCGCGCACGCGGAAAGTGCCGCGCCGGAAATCGAGATCGGCGCGCGTGTATTGCATCGCCACCAGCCGCGCGATCAGGTCACGGCGGGTGATGTGTTCGCCTTCGCGCAGATGCAGGATCATCGCATGGTAATCCACCGGATCGCCGATGCCGTAGATGCAGGAAACCGAGGCCACGATCACCGTGTCGCGCCGCTCCATCAGGCTCTTGGTGGCCGACAGGCGCATCTGTTCGATGTGTTCGTTGATGGCGGAGTCCTTTTCGATGAACAGATCTCGCGCGGGTACGTAGGCTTCGGGCTGGTAGTAGTCGTAATAGCTCACGAAGTATTCGGCCGCGTTTTCCGGCAGAAATTCGCGGAATTCCGCATAGAGCTGCGCCGCCAGCGTCTTGTTGGGCGCGAGCACGAGGGCAGGGCGGCCCATGCGCGCGATGACGTTGGCCATGGTGTAGGTTTTGCCGGAGCCGGTGACGCCAAGCAGCGTCTGGCACGTCAGCCCGTCCTCGATTCCCGCGCACAACTGCTCGATCGCCTCCGGTTGATCGCCCGCCGGAAGAAAGGTGCGGTGCAGGCGAAAGGGGCTGTTGGGGAAGGTGAGGACGTCGATGTCTTTGGGGGCTTCCGGCATGTGTTCGGTGTGATTCATAGCCTTCAGTATGGTTCATGGCCCTTTGTCCGCCGGACAGCAGACGTTTCGCGGCACTTTGACGCAATATCTTTGTAAATTTTCCGCTCGGCGGCCGGCAAGGTATCGAGGTCCATGCGCCCTTCGAGTGTGGCACGCATGCGCTCCGTGGTGAAACCCGGCGCGCGCTCCAGGGCTTGGCCCAGTTTTGCCCAGTGTTCGAGCTGGCCGCTGAGCGTGCGGGTAAACACGCCTGCCGCCTGCCGCGCCGCGTCCACCAGATCGTGCGAAATTCGTACGGAAATCGTGTTCATACGCCGCCTCCGAAGATGCTGTCATCGAAGATGTGGTAACTCTACCACCGCCCTGCGGTACCGACAAACATTGTAGAATTTTCAGCCGGACTCGTTCCCAAAGTTTTACCCTTTGGAGGCCGAGCCAGCGTTGTCTTCGAGCGACGCCGCGCCGCCTCCGCCTACTCCACAGGAGCACCCATGTCCGCATCATTGTTCGCCGCCGTCGAAATGGCGCCCCGCGACCCCATTCTGGGCCTCACCGAAGCATTCAACGCCGACACGCGTACCGAGAAAGTCAATCTCGGCGTCGGCGTCTACAAGGACGACAACGATAAATTGCCGCTCCTGGCCGCCGTCAAGGCTGCCGAGGAAGCGCGCCTGAAAGCGCAACCGGCGCGTGGTTATCAGCCGATCGACGGTAACCCCGCCTACAACCAGGCGGTGCGCGAGTTGATTTTCGGCGCGGGTTCTCAACGCGCCAGCGACGGTTCCGTCGTTACCATTCAGGCGCTGGGCGGCACTGGCGCACTGAAGGTCGGCGCGGATTATCTGAAGCAGTTGTTGCCCGGGACCACGCTCTATTTGAGCGATCCGTCCTGGGAGAACCACCGCGCCCTGTTCGGGGCCGCCGGGTTCCCCATCGAAACGTATCCTTATTACGACCCGGCCACGCGCGGCGTCGATTTCGCGGGCATGAAGCAAAAGCTCGCCGCGTTACCGCCGAAGTCCGTCGTGCTGTTGCACGCCTGCTGCCACAACCCGACCGGCGCGGATCTCACCGGCGATCAGTGGCAGGAAGTGGCCGCCATCACCAAAGACAAGAACCTCGTGCCTTTCCTCGATTTCGCCTATCAGGGATTCGCCGAGGGGCTGGAGCAGGATACCGTCGCCATTCGCACCTACGCGGCCTCCGGCGTACAGTTCTTCGTCGCATCGTCGTTCTCCAAGAGCTTCTCGCTCTACGGCGAGCGGGTGGGGGCGCTCTCCATCGTCACCGCCAACAAGGAAGAAGCTGCGCGCGTGGGCTCGCAGGTCAAGCGCGTCATCCGCACCAACTATTCCAATCCGCCCACGCACGGCGGGAGCATCGTGGCGGCGGTGCTCGGCAGCGCCGAACTGCGCAAGCGCTGGGAAGAAGAGCTCACCAGCATGCGCAACCGCATCCGCGCCATGCGTTCCGGCCTCGTCGAGGCGTTGAAGGCGGCGGGCGTGCAGCAGGATTTCTCCTTCATCGCCAAACAGCGCGGCATGTTCTCCTTTACGGGCTTGAGCAAGGATCAGGTCGAGCGCCTGAAAACTGAATACGGTATCTATGCCGTCAGTTCGGGGCGCATCAACGTGGCGGCGCTCAACAGCAAGAACCTGCCCGTCGTGGCGAAGGCGATTGCCGGGGTGCTGTAGCGCACGGCCATTGGACGTAAAAAAACCGGCGCCCCTCGAAGAGCGCCGGTTTTCTTTGTGCGGGCTGTTCAGGCGTCTTTTTGCGTCTCCACCTGCTGCAACGGTTCGTCCGCGATCACTGTAAGCGGGCGCGGTTTGCGGCCACGGCGCACGGGTTCTCCCGGTATCGCGTCGCTCGCGCTGGCCTTTTTCTCCGAACTCGTCTCGATCATGACCAGGCCGACGTTCTGCAAGGTATCGGAGAGGTCAGCCGCAGGCGTCTCGACCGGCGGCGTGTTCCTTCCGGCGCCGCGCGTCCCTCTCTTCGGGGAGGGAGGCGCGCTTTCGGGCTCCTTCTGCGAAGGCTGAGGGGGTAACACGGGCGGCTGAGGGATCAACACGGGTGTTTCGGCGACGAAAGCGGGTGTGTCAGCACCGGTAAAGGAATCGGTTTCCTTGCGCAGGGGCAGGGGAACCGGCGTGGCGGCGGCAGGCTCGAACGACTCTCCGAGGGCGGCTGCGGGCGCGGCGGAAATGAGCGCGGCGGGTGGGGCGTCGAACGGTTCGCTCGCCGCCACGGGCAAGGCTTCGGCCGCACCGCCGGTGTCCGTTTCCGGTGCGGCGGACGCAATGGCTTCGCCCTCGGCGCTGCGAGTGCGACGAGCACCGCGGCTGCGGCGGCGGCGTTTTTCGGGCGCGGCTTCCGTTTCGCCTGACGCGGCCGGGGTTTCGTCCACCGTCACGGCGTCGGCTTGCGTGGCTTCGATTTGTGCTTCGGCAGGGTCGCGGCGGCGCGGTTTGGGCGCGGGGGCCTCCAGTGCGTCGACGTCATTTTGGGCGGCGGCGGGCGGGGCGAGCTTGTTGGCATCCTCGGGTGTCTTGTCACGGTTGCGACGGCGGCGAGCGTTCGCGGAACGGGCAGTATCGGCTTCCGCCGCGCGTTCCGGCGTCTCGCCGCTGGTGCGCGGCGCGCGTTCCTGACGTTCGGCGCGCTCGCCGCGCGCCTTGGGCTGGCGATGCTGCTTTTCGTGCGTGGCGGCGTCGCCTTTTTCGGGGCGCTCGGTGCGGCTTTCGCGGGTTTCTTCGCGTTCGCCGCGTGCGGTGCGTCCGTTGCGCGCGCCACCGGCACGGCGCTCGCCGTTACGGTTGCCGCCGCGTCCACCACGCTCACGTGGTTCGCGCGTGGCGGCCACGGAGTGGGCGGCTTCCGGTTCTTCGCTGCGCGTGTTGCCGCCGAACAGGCCGGAGAACCAGCCGGTGAGACGGGTGATCACGCCGCCGCCGTGGGCGGCTTGTTCGTCGCGGGCGGCGGGACGTGGTTCGGGGGCGGGTTGCGAGGGGCCGATGCCCTTGATGACCGCTTCCTTGCGTGTGGGCTTGTCGCCGTCGCGTCCGTTGGCGGCGGGCAATTCCTCGGTGGGGTCCTGCACCATCTGGTAGCTGGCGAGCGCGATGTCTTCCTGATTCAGCTGGTCGTGGCGCAGGCGCGTGATTTCGTGCGCCGGGGTTTCCATGTGGCGGTTGGGCACGATGATGAGCTGAATTTTGTGGCGGAATTCGACGCGTGCGATGTCGACGCGCTTCTCGTTCAGGAGATAAGTGGCGACATCGACCGGCACCTGCAAATGCACCGCGCCGGTGTTTTCCTTCATCGCCTCTTCTTCGAGGATGCGCAGGATGTGCAGCGCCGAGGATTCGGTGCTGCGGATATGGCCGGTGCCGGTGCAGCGCGGGCAGGTGATGTAGCTGGTTTCGGCCAGCGCCGGGCGCAGGCGCTGGCGCGAGAGTTCGAGCAGGCCGAAGCGGCTGATCTTGCCTGTTTGCACGCGGGCTCGGTCGTAGCGCAGGGCGTCGCGCAGGCGGTTTTCGACTTCGCGTTGATTCTTGGAGGATTCCATGTCGATGAAGTCGATGACGATGAGTCCGCCCAAGTCGCGCAGGCACAGCTGCCGGGCGATTTCCTCGGCGGCTTCGAGGTTGGTGCGCAGGGCCGTCTCCTCGATGTCCGCGCCTTTGGTGGCACGGCCGGAGTTGACGTCGATGGCCACCAGCGCTTCGGTGTGGTCGATGACCACAGCGCCGCCCGAGGGCAGATTCACTTGTCGCGAATAAGCCGATTCGATCTGGTGTTCGATCTGAAAGCGCGAGAACAGCGGCACGTCGTCGTGGTAACGCTTGATGCGGTTGATGCTGCCCGGCATGACGTGGCCCATGAACTGCCGCGCCTGCTCGAAGATGTCATCGGTGTCGATGAGGATTTCACCGATGTCGGGCTGGAAGTAATCGCGGATGGCACGAATGACGAGGCTGCCTTCCTGATAGATGAGGAACGCGCCGCTTTGCTCGCGCGCCGCGCCTTCGATGGCCGACCACAGTTGCAGCAGGTAATTCAAATCCCACTGCAATTCTTCGACGCTGCGCCCGATGGCGGCGGTGCGCGCGATCAGGCTCATGCCGTGCGGCGCTTCGAGTTGATCCATCGTCTCGCGCAATTCAGAGCGGTCGTCGCCCTCGATGCGGCGCGATACGCCGCCGCCGCGCGGGTTGTTCGGCATCAGCACGAGATAGCGGCCCGCGAGCGACACGTAAGTGGTGAGCGCCGCGCCCTTGTTGCCGCGTTCGTCCTTTTCGACCTGGACGATGAGTTCCTGCCCTTCGCGCAAGACATCGCGGATGCCCGCGTTCTTGCCCGTGCCGGGCTGGAAGTAGGAATGGGCGATCTCCTTGAGCGGCAGGAAACCGTGGCGCTCCGCGCCGTAATCGACGAAAGCGGCTTCGAGGCTCGGCTCGATGCGGGTGATGAGCGCTTTGTAGATGTTGCTCTTGCGTTCTTCCTTGTTGGCCGATTCGATATCGAGGTCGATCAGTTTTTGACCGTCTACGATTGCGACGCGAAGTTCCTCGGCCTGCGTCGCGTTGAAAAGCATGCGCTTCATTGTGGGTCGTTCTCCCGCGCCAAAAGCACACGAGCAGGAACGACCGGCGCGCACCACCGCGCTATCCGGGGGTCAGGAGCGTTGAATTCGGGCTACTTTCATCCGGCGATAGTCTTGAATGTGATGGGTTGGTCGGTCGTATTTCACTTGTCCTGCCGGTGCGGGGGCGCCTCTGGCGAGCGATGACGCTCGCGTCGCGTCCGTCCCGCGCGGGCAGGAGCATTTGATCCTGCGAGTTGCGTATTGCGCGTTCTTTGTATCCAGCCCTGCGGCTGGATGGGTGTGTCGGAATTGTGTATTGCGCTACCATCGCTACCCTTTGGAGCGGGTTTCGCGCGAGCTTCCAACCGGGAGCACACGTATGGACTCAAACATGGACTCAAGCGCCGCCTCCATCCATCGCATTTTCGCGCATGGGGTCGACAGCCGCGATCCGGTTTCGGCCGGCGGATTATATTCACGATGATGACTCAAGGCAAAGCAATTACTGTGCGGCGCGAGCGGATTGACGAAACCGTCGCCGGGCAGCGTATCGACAACTATCTGCTGCGCATCGCCAAGGGCGTGCCGAAAAGCCATATCTATCGCATCCTGCGCGGCGGCGAAGTGCGCGTAAACGGCCGCCGCGTGCGCCAGACCTACCGCCTCGTCCTCGGCGACGAAGTGCGCATTCCGCCGCTGCGCACGGGCGAAGCACCCGCCGAACGGCCCGTGCCCGCGGGCCCGCCGTTGCCGGTGGCTTATGAGGACGAGGCGCTGCTCGTGCTCGACAAACCCGCCGGGCTCGCCGTGCATGGCGGCAGCGGCGTGAGCTTCGGCGTCATCGAGCGGCTGCGCGCGCAGCGTCCCGAAGCGCGGCTGCTTGAACTTGCGCACCGCCTCGACCGCGAAACGTCGGGCCTCTTGATCGTGGCGAAAAAGCGTTCGGCGCTCACGACGCTGCACGACATGATGCGCGCGGGCCATGTGGAAAAACGCTATCTGGCGCTGGTTGCCGGGCAATGGCTCAATCCGCTCCAGCACGTGAAGGCGCCGCTTTTCAAATACCTCACCGCCGAGGGCGAGCGCCGCGTCCGCGTCGCGCCGCACGGCAAGCCCGCGCACAGCATCGTGCGTCTGCTCAAACGCTGGCGGGATTTCAGCCTGCTCGAAGTCGAATTGAAAACCGGACGCACGCACCAGATTCGCGTCCATCTCGCGCACCTCGGCTTCCCGCTCGCGGGTGACGACAAGTACGGCGATTTCGCCCGCAACAAAACGCTCGAAGGCGAAGGCTTGCGCAGTATGTTTTTGCATGCCGCGAAGCTTGCTTTCTCTCATCCGGTCTCCGGCGCACGCATCGAACTGGAATCGCCGCTGCCGGCAGGATTGCAATCCTTTCTCGATGATCTGCCATGACGACTAAATTCGACCTCATCGTTTTCGACTGGGACGGCACCCTGATGGACTCCGCCGCCGCCATCGTGCACGCCATCCAGTGCGCCTGCCGCGACCTCGGCCTGCCGGTGCCCGACGAGGCTTGCGCCCGTCACGTGATCGGCCTCGGACTCATCGAAGCGCTGCAATACGCCGTGCCCGACCTGCCGCCGGAGGATTACCCTAAGCTCTCCGAACGCTATCGCCATCACTATTTCGCCAGCTTCGACGATCTCGTGCTCTTTCCCGGCGTGGCCGATCTGCTCGCGTGGCTCGCCCGGCAGGGGCGGCTGCTCGCCGTCGCCACGGGCAAGAGCCGCAAAGGACTCGATCACGCGCTCGAACGCTCCGGGCTCGGCCCGTTCTTTCACGCCACCCGCTGCGCCGACGAATGTTTCTCCAAACCGCATCCGCAAATGCTCGAAGAGCTGATGTTCGAGCTGGCCGTCCCGCCTGAAAAAACGCTGATGATCGGAGATACCACGCACGATTTGCGCATGGCGGAAAGTGCCGGCGTGGCCGGCTTGGGGGTTGGCTTCGGCGCGCATCCGCTCGAAGTGCTGCGCGCCGAATCGCCCCTGGCGCTCGTCGAGACGCCGGCGGCGCTGGTAACGTGGGTGAAAGCGAACGTTTGACGGCGGGCGGCGCGGTTATTTGTCTCGCAGCTATTTGTCCCGCGGCTATTTGTTCGTTTCTTCGGCCATTTCGATCAGCTTTTTGAGGGCCGTCACTACCGTCTGCCGCCGCACGGCTTCGCGCTCGCCCTTGAAGCGCCGCGTTTTCACCGTCCCTTCGCTGCGCCGCGCGCTCCACGCGAGGCACACCATCCCCACGGGCTTGGCCGCGCTGCCGCCGCTTGGCCCGGCAATGCCGGTGACGGCGACCGTCAAGTCGGCATGACTGTGCGCCAGGGCGCCGTCGGCCATCTCCTGCGCCGTCTCCTTGCTCACCGCACCCTGGCGGGCGAGTGTGGCGGGCGAGACGCCGAGCAGTTCGACTTTCGATTCGTTGGAATAAGTGACGAAGCCGCGCTCGAACCAACCCGAACTGCCCGCCGTGGCGGTGACGGTTTCGGCAATCCAGCCGCCGGTGCAGGATTCCGCCGTGGCGAGCATCCATCCGCGCTTGACAAGCGCCTTTCCCAGTCGTGCAGAGAGCGCGGCGAGTTCTTCATCCATCGGTCAGACTCCGGGCAAAAGGCGAACGAGCCGCACGAGCACGGCCAGCGCCAGCAGGGTGTAACAGGCAGCGAGCAGATCGTCGAACATGACGCCGAAGCCGTTTTTGAACCGTGCGTCGGCCTGCCGGACCGGCGGCGGCTTCACGATATCGAACAAGCGGAACAGCGCGACCGCCACCGCCTGCCAGGCAAGCGTTGCCGGCGTGAAAAAGAGCACCAGCCACATCGCCACCATCTCGTCCCAGACGATCGCGCCATGATCCGGCACCCCCAGCGCGTGCCCGGTGCGATCGCAGGCGAGCGAGCCGCCCACGAAGCAAAACGCGAGCAGCGCCAGAAACACGGCATCCGGCAGCGGTACGCGCAGGAGCGGGTACAGCAACCATGCCGCCAGCGTTCCCGCCGTCCCCGGCGCGACCGGGGAGAGGCCGGAGCCGAAGCCGAGCGAGACCAGATGAATCGGGTTGCGCAGCAGCCGGGGCGAGGGGCGAGGGTCCATGAGGCAAAGGAGGCGAATATAGCCGACGAAATACGGGCCGACGAAATGCGGGGCAGCATAGCATGTGGGGAGCGGATAGCATCGAGCCGATACGTTCGAGGTTTGCGGTGCTTGTGTGCGCAGTGCAGTTTTGACACAATCCGCCCGGCGTATCTGCCAGAATTCACCGGGCGGTTCTATCTTGATGTTTTTTTCCTGTTTTTTTGCCGTTTTCCGAAGGGGGTTGCAATGAAAAAAGGCCTGCTTGCTTTGTCCGCTATCGTCGCTTTCGTCGTGCCAGCCACCACGCAGGCGCGTGATACCCAGCATTTCTACGATTTCCACCTCGTCGTCGAGGAGGCGCTCGCGGATGGCGCGCTGGATGGCACGGTCAAGTTCTATCTGATGGGTGAAAAGATCCCCGGCAAAGTCACGCAAACGTTCCCCGAGGCCGTCTCCGACAGAAAGACCGGGAAAAAAGGCACTACTGGCGCAGGCAAGGACGGGGATCAGGCGCGTTGTGATTGGGCATTGCGCGCCGCGCTGCTCTCGTTTCAAGACAACGCCAAGAAAAACGGCGCCAATGCCGTGATCGATCTGGTGAGCTACTACAAGGAAGTCGAGTATCAGGACGTCTCCAAGTACGAATGCCATGCCGGAAAGTTCATGGTTGGTGCGGCCCTGAAGGGAAAAGCGGCCATCGTAAGATAGAAGCGGCAGGGCCGAACTTGAACCTGCAAGGCTGGGTTGCCTGGGCGCCGGGGCGGGAGACACCCGAGGCATGGCGTCGGTGGGCTCTGGCTGGAGAGGAGGGGGGCGATGCGGCGGGTTCCGGCGCGCTCGCCGCGCCTCCGCCCCTCAAGAGCATTCCCCCTTTATTGCGCCGTCGCGCCGACGCGATGGGGCGCGCCGCGCTGCACGTGCTGACCCGGCCCGAAATGCCCTATGGGGGGCAGCCCCTCGTGCTGTGCAGTCGGCTGGGAGAATTCCGTCGTTCATTTGAGCTGCAAGCGGAAATGGCGCGCGAGGGCCGCGTATCGCCGCAGCAGTTCAGCATGGCGGTGCATAACGCCATCGGCGGGTTGTTCATGATGGCGGAAAAGGCGCACGCGCCGCTCACCGCGCTGGCAGCGGGGGCGGAGGGTTCGCTTGCGGGCTTGCAGGAGAGCGCCATTCAACTTGCCGATGGCGCGAAGGTTGTGTGGTTGCTCTATTGCGCGGAGCCACTGCCCGAGCAATATCATTTTTTTGCAGCGCCGGACGAGCGCGCCAGTCATTTCGCCCTCCTGTTCGCGTGGAGCGCTGGCGACGAGTTTCAACTCGCTCCTGATGCGCATTCTGTTCAGAACGGTGCGTCCCGCACCGCATCGCCGCTGGAATTGCTTTCTTTTCTGCTGTGCCCCGAACGAGACAGTATTTGTCTGTCCGCGCGTGGCAATTGGACTTTGCGACGCGGGACTCTGCGACGCGGGACTTTGCGGCGCGCCGCCCGAGCTGGAGCCGGGCTGTGATGACCGCCGGGCTGGGTCGCCCCTATCGCATCATCGCGACCGGATTCTGTTTTGGGGTTTTCGGCTTGTTGGGGCTTTTCATTTTGTGCGTGATTGTCCCGCTGGCGAGTTTCGTCTGGCCGAAAACGCCCGCATCGCGGCAGCGGGTGCGCAATATCTTGCAGGGCGGAATGCGCTGGTTTACGCAGCTGATGGTTGTCTGCGGCGTCATCAGTCTGGAGGTGCGCCACAAAGAAAGGTTGGCGAGAAATGGGTTACTCATCGTCGCCAATCATCCTTCGCTGATCGACGTCGTACTTCTCATCGGTTTGTTGCGGCGGCCCAATTGCGTGGTCAAGGCGAGCCTGAAGACGAATCTGTTTACGCGCGGGCCGGTGAAGTGCGGCGGTTTCATCGTCAATTCCGATGGGCCTCAATTCGTCGAGGACAGTATCGCCTCGGTGCGCGCGGGCGACAGTCTGGTGATCTTTCCCGAAGGCACGCGCAGTATTACCCATGACGGCGTTCTGAGCCCGATGAAGCGTGGTGCGGCCAATATCGCCTTGCGCGGCAATATCGATTTGACGCCGGTCGTCATCACGGTTTCCGAGCCCGCGCTGGGCAAGGGGCTGGCATGGTATCGGGCGCCTGTGCGCCGGCCTCATTTCGTTCTGGACGTGAAGGACGAAATTTCCGTGGCGGCCTACGCAGGCGACGCGCCCAGTGTTGCGGCGCGGACCTTGACGCGGGATCTGGATGCCTTTTTGACGCAGGATATTTTGCAGCGCATCTCGCGTGTTTCGCCGGAATCCGGTGATTCGCCGGCGAAGTGCGCCTGAAGGTTTGGTATCAAGCGCTCACTTGGGCGTATGCCTGTGCGAGCAAATGCCGGTGCGATAAATATGTATTTCGCCCCACATCTTTCATGAAGGGAACCGTACTAAAATGAGTGACAATCTGATTCAGGAGATCAAAGCTTTCATCATCGAATCGCTGGATCTGGAGGATCTCGCCCCGGAAGATATCGAGGACGACGCGCCTCTGTTCGGCGACGGACTGGGGCTCGATTCCATCGATTCGCTCGAACTCGGGGTGGGGCTGCAAAAACGGTACAGTCTGAAAATTTCCGCCGAAAACGAGGAAACGCGCAAGATTTTCTCCTCGGCGCGCGCGCTGGCCGATTATGTCGCCGCGCATCGCGCGCTTTGACCCGATATTCATGAATGAGAACCCGAAAAATGGATAAAGACGAAGGTCTTGCCCTGCTCTCGAAGCTGTTGCATGAACTCTTCGAGATCGCGCCCGAAAAGGTCGTGCCGGACGCTGATCTTTTCAAGGATTTCGATATCGACAGCATCGATGCGGTCGATCTCGCGGTCGAATTGCGGAAACAGACCGGACGGCAGCTCACTCCGGAGGAATTCAAGAAGATACGTACCGTCGCCGACATTCTGGATATCCTCGGCACGCCGCCCGCCGGGAACGCCTGATGCCTGGGGGGTGGGCGTTTGCCGCCGGGCTGCTTTTGCCCGTGATGTTCTGGGTGTGCCGCTGGCAGGGCTGGGAATTCTGGTGGTGCGGGCTCGTTTTGTTGCCGCTGGCCTGGCCGCGCCGGAGTGGGGGCGGCATCTACGCCGCCGGCGTCATGCCGCACGTCATGCGCTGGCTGCCGGGGGTGCTGGCGGCGGTGGTCGGCAGCGTCGCGCTGGCTTTTCGCAGCAATATCTCGCTTCAATATTATTCCGTGCTGAGCAGTCTTTTTTTCCTTGCCGTGTTCGCGGGCAGCCTCCTGCAGGAACAAAGCCTCATCGAGCGCCTGGCGCGGCGGGCCTATCCCGATCTGCCGGAATTCGGGGTGCGCTACACGCGCAAGGTCACGCAGGCTTGGTGCGTATTCTTCATAGCTAATACCGTCGTCACGCTGGTGTGCATCAAGACGAGTGATGTCGCCTGGGCGATCTACAACGGTTTTATTGCCTACATCCTGATGGGCTGCATGTTCGTGGGCGAATGGCTCGTGCGGCGCAAGGTCATGCGGGATGCTCACCATGTCTGAGCCGGATTTGCGCCTTCTCTCGCGTCATTGGGCGCTGCCCGCGGACAATGGCCGGCCGATCGCCTGGTGCGGCGGGCAGCCCATCGCGCGCGCCAGGTTTTATCGTGATATCGAGGCGGCGCGGCGAACGCTCGCCGGCCTCGATCCCGGCGAGCTCGATGGACGCCCCGGCGTGGCGCTCTACGATACGCATGCCTACCGTTTCGCCGTTTGGCTACTGGCGGCCTGGTCGCTCGGCCTTGCGGTCGTCCTGCCCGGCGACGATCTGCCGGCGACGCGGGAGGCGCTGCCTATTCCGTGGATCGGAAGCGCGCAAACAGGGGAGGCGCTCTCCGACTGGTCGGGCGGCGGCCCGCCGAGCGCGCTCGATCACGGCCGCCCGGCCATGTTCGTGTTTACTTCCGGCTCCACCGGCAAGCCTTCGCTCATCGGGAAGGAGCTGTCGCAGCTGCGAGCCGAGGTGGAGATGTTCGAGCGCGCCTTTGGCGCGGATTTGACGCCGGAGACCCGGTTCGTTACCAGCGTGCCGCATCAGCATATGTACGGGCTGCCGTTCTTCATGCTGTGGTCGCTGAGCGCGCCGCATCCCTTTTGGGTGGAAAAGCTCCGCTATCCCGAGGATCTCGGCAGGTTGCCGCCCGCCGATTATCTGCTCGTTTCCGCGCCGACTTTCCTCAAGCACCTGCCGGATGCGCCGCCGCCGCCGCTTGGCGTGCGCTGGAAAATGGCGACTTCGGCGGGCAGTTCGCTCGCGCTCGATGTTGCCCGCGCCGGTATCGCGTACATGAATGCGCCGCTGTATGAAATCTACGGCAGCACCGAAACCGGCGCGGCGGCGCATCGCGTGGCCGACGCGCCCTGGCAACCGATGCCCGGCGTGCGGCTGGCGCTGGAGGAAGGGACATCCCGGCTGCTGATCCATTCGCCGCTGCTCTCCGAGGCTGAACGGGAGAGCGGTTTTCTCTCCGGCGACATCGCTCGTCTGGGCGAACGCGGTCTGGAGCTCATCGGGCGGGCCGACCGTGTGGTGAAGATCGGCGAAAAACGGATCTCCCTGACACGGATCGAGCAGGAGCTTTCCCGCTTGCCCGAAGTGGCGAGCGCCCGCGTGTTGCCGTTGCCGCACGAGCACGAAAGCGATCGCCTGCTGCTCGGCGCGGTCGTCGTCCTCAGCCCGGAGGGGCGCGCTTTGCGCGCGACAAAGAAAAAAGCGCATTTCGATCTTGGCTTGCGCGCTCGTTTGCGGGATCGTCTCGATCCGCTCGCCTTGCCGCGCCGCTGGCGTTACGTCGAAGCTTTTCCGTGCAACGACATGGGCAAGACGACCCGGCAGGACATGGAACGCCTGTTCGCGCCGCGCCTGGCGCATGCCGAGGTGTTGCCGCGATCCGATGGAGATAATGACGATAGCGTGGTGCTGCAACTCGCCGTGCCGCACAATCTGGCATGGTTCGAGGGCCATTTCCCCGGCTTGCCAATCCTTCCCGGTGTGGTGCAGGTCGATTGGGCGGCGCATTTCGCGCGGCTTTATTTTTCTTTCGATGCGAGCGTCTGCGATATAGCGAGCCTCAAATTTCAACATATCATCCGGCCCGGCGATGCGCCTTGCCTGAAGTTGTCCTTGCGGTGCGGTGGCAAGGAGATCGAATTCACCTTTTTTCGGGACGACAAGATTTATTCGCACGGCGTTTTCGTGGCGAGAAAATCGCGCATCGAAACGGAGGCGGGGACGTGAATTCCGTCGCCGTCGTGCCGGTCTACAATCATGGCGATACCGTGAGTGTGGTCATCGACGCCTTGCGGGCGCACGGACTGGCGGTGATTCTGGTCGACGATGGCAGCGAGGCGGCCACGGCGCGCAAACTCGATGCGCTCACTGCCGGAATGCAGGGCACGGAGCCCCCGCTGCGGCTGACGCGTCATCCGGAGAACCGGGGCAAGGGCGCGGCAATGATGACGGGGTTCCGGCTGGCGAGCGAAGCGGGGGCCAGCCACGTTTTGCAGGTGGACGCCGACGCCCAGCACGATCTCGATGTCGTTCCCCGTTTTCTGGAAGCCGTGCGACAACATCCTGGCGCGGTGATCGCGGGTTACCCGCGTTACGACCAAAGTGTGCCGAAAGGGCGGCTGATCGCGCGTTATCTGACGCATGTCTGGGTGTGGATCAACACGTTGTCGCTGCGCATCGTCGATTCGATGTGCGGTTTCCGCCTCTATCCGCTCGCGGCGACGCTGCCGTTGTTGCCCGCGCTGCACCGTGCGGCGCGCATGGATTTCGACACCGAGATTTTGGTGCGCCTCGATTGGGAAGGGGTGCCTATCGTCAATTTGCCGGTTGCGGTGCATTATCCGGCGGACGGCGTGTCGCACTTCCGCGTATGGCGCGACAATGCACGCATCTGCGCAATGCATGCCCGCCTGTTCTTCGGCATGCTGTGGCGCTCGCCTCGCCTGCTGGCGCGCCATTTTCGCCGGGATGCCTGACATGCACTGGGCGCGCGTGGGCGAAGCGGGTTTCGATGTCGGTTTGCGCTTTCTGCTCTGGATTTACTGGCATGGCGGCATCTGGCTTTTCCGTTTCTGCCTGATTTTCGCGATTGGCTGGTTTTTCCTCACCCGCCCGCAGGCCCGTCACGCCTCGCTGGAATACCTTGCCCGTCTGCACGCAACGAGCGGCGGCGTGACGCCCGCGCCGACATGGTGGAACGGCTTTCGTCACTTCATGGCCTTCGGTGAGACCATGCTGGGCAAGATTCTCGCTTCGGACGAGCGGGAGCGGGTTCCTGAGCTGGCGAGCGCCGAGGGGCTGGAAGCGTTTCATCGCGCAGTCGATGCCGGGCGCGGCGTCCTCATCGTTACAGCGCATTTCGGCAATCTCATGTTGCTGCGGCGGACCGGGCAGGGTCACCGCGCCCACGTCAGAATCACCTTGCTCGCCTACACGCGGCATGCCGTGCGCTTTCAGCGCATCCTGCGAGCGCTGGATCCGGGGCTGGAACTGGATTTGATCCGGGTTGACCGCGTCGGCGTCGGCACGGCGATGGCGCTGTCGGAACGCATCATGGCGGGCGGCATCGTGGTCATTACGGGCGATCGTGTCCCTGCGTCGATGAGCGATGCGACGATGCGCATGCCGTTTCTGGGCAAAGAGGCATCTTTTCCGGTGGGGCCGTACATCCTTGCCGCCGCGCTGGGCTGCCCGGTGTTCATGATGTTCGGCGCTCGCACGCGGACCGGGACTGCTGTGGCGGTGCGTTCGCTCGCCGATTCAGTCGTCTTGCCGCGCAAAGGGCGGGAAGCAGCCCTCCGGTCATATCTCGGCGCTTACGTCGCCGCGCTCTCCGAGGAATGTCGCAAACACCCTTTGCAATGGTTTAATTTTTTCCCTTTCTGGCAGACGCCGAAGAGCGACCTACAACGTTCAAACGATGAGAAATCCACAAAGCCGTTGGCGTGATAGTGTGACGCTGGAAATCCCTTTTCGGGATCTCGACCCGCTGGATATCTGCTGGCACGGGCATTACGTTGGCTATTTCGAGTGCGCGCGCAACGCGCTGTTGCGCACGATCGACTACGATTATCCGGAAATGCGCGCGTCCAATTATGCTTGGCCGGTCATCGAGTTGTACATCCGTTACGCGCAGCCGTTACGCTATCGGCAACGCATCGAGGTCGAAGCGATCCTGACGGAATGGGAGAACCGGCTCCGGATCGACTATGTCATCCGCGATGTCGAAACCGGCAAGCGCCTCACGCGCGGTTATACCGTGCAGGTGGCCGTCGATATGCGTAGCGGTGAAATGTGCCTGGCCAGCCCTGCCGTTCTGGCCGAAAAACTGGGGATGAAATGAAAATTTTCAAACGATGCCTGATGCTGGCCGCGTCGTGGTGTCTGGCCACGCCGCTACATGCCGCCGATGCCGGTGTGCTGGTCGCGGCACGCGAACGCCTCGCGCTGGAGCCGGTGACGCAGGGTGAATTCGTGCAGACGCGCCAGCTCGCGCGCATCAAAAAGCCGCTGATCTCGACCGGCCGTTTCGTCGTGGCGCGCGGACTCGGCGTGATCTGGGAGGATATCGCGCCGTTTGCACGCACGATGCGGCTGACGAAAGATGAAATCCTGCAAACCGCCGATGGTCAGACGTTGATGCATCTGTCGGCGGACAAGGAGCCGGCGGTCGCTGCGGTCACCGGCATCCTGTTCGGTGTGCTCGCGGGCGATCTCGATGCGCTCGCGCGCGGTTTCGATCACGCCGGAGAGGTGAAGGGCACGCACTGGCGGCTCGATTTCACGCCGCGCGACGCCAATCTCGCCCGCCTGATTCGCCAACTCACCTTGCGCGGCGCGCGCGACATCGAACAGGTAGAGATCATCAGTGCCGCCGGGGATGTGACATACATCGAGTTCAAGGCGCAGACGCATGCCCGCGAAATTCCGGCGGACATCGGGAAACGTTTTGAATAACGCGCCGCCCGCTTCGCGTCTGGCGCGGGTGCATCGCCTGTTGGCGTGGTTTTGGCTGGCGCTGTTGCTCGGCGCGGCGTGTTGGCTCGTCGCCGGCCGTGCCGACTGGGTGGCGCGGGTCGATACCGATTTGCTGGCGCTCTTGCCGCGCGACGAACGCCGCCCGATGCTCGAAGTGGCGCTGAAGGCGTTCGCCAAACAGGGCGAGCGCCAACTGGCGCTGCTGGTGTCCGCCCGCGACGAGGCGCTGACGCGGCAGGCCGCGCAAGCCACGCGCGCGGCGCTTGCCGGGCTGGGACTGACGGAGCAGGGTGGGGCGATGGCGTTTCCGGGCGATTTTTATTTCCCGTATCGCCACGGCCTGCTGACGCCCGCCGACCGCGCATGGCTGACAGGCGCGAGCACGGAGACGGCGACGGCGCGCGCGCTGGATCGGGCCTACGCGCTGTTTACACTCAGCAACCTGCCTTGGCAGGACGACCCCTACGGCTTTTTTGGTGACTGGCTGCAAGCGCTGGGCGAAGCAACGCCAGTGCGTCCATCCGGCGGCGAATTGACGGTTCGGCACGCCGGCCGCGCGTATGTCGCGCTCATTTTCACGCTGCCCGGAAGCGCGTTCGATGCTGATTTTCAGCAAAAGCTGCTGGTTGCGCTGGACGATGCGCGCGAACGCGCGCGCGCGCTCGACCCGGATGCCCGCCTTCTGCGTGCGGGCGTGGTGTTGCACGCGGCGGCGGCGGCGCGGCAGGCGCAAGGCGAGATGAGCCTGATCGGGCTGGGCTCGCTGCTCGGCACCTTTTTTCTGATCGGTTTCGTTTTTCAGAGCGCGCGCGCCCTGACGCTCATCGCCGCCTCGCTCGTGGCCGGCAGCATCGTCGCGCTCGCGGCGGCATTCGCGCTGTTCGAGCGCGTCCATCTCGTCACGCTCGTCTTTGGCACGAGTTTGATCGGCGTCGCCGTCGACTATGCCATCCTCGTGTTCGCGCAGCATCTGGGGAACACGGAACCTGTGTGGGATCGCTTCCGGCGACTGTTGCCGACACTGAGCATGGTGCTGCTCACCCCCGCGCTCGCCTATTTCGCGCTGGCGCTGACGCCGTTTCCCGGACTCAAGCAAATGGCGATTTTCGCCGTGTGCGGCATTTTCGGCGCATGGGCGAGCGTGGTGTGTTTCTATCCTTATCTGTTGCCCGCCACGTTGCCATTGCCGAAAAACGCCGATCCGCTGAAACGACTGCTCGATCGCTGGCCGCGCTGGAAGAATAACGGCATGGCATGGACGGTTGTACTCTTGCTCGTCGTCGTCGCGGCGTTGGGTATTGCGCGCTTGCGCGCCAACGATGACATCCGCGCGCTCTTCAGCGGCGAGGCCGAACTGATCGACGAACATCGGCAGGTTTCGGAAATCCTGCGTCTGCCCAGCCCGGCGCAAATGTTCCTGGTGAGCGGCGATAGCGCCGAAGCGGTGCTACAGGCCGAAGAAGCCTTGATCGAACGCCTGCGTCCGCTCGTGGCCGAGAGGAAAATCGGCGGCTTCGAGGCGGTGAGCCGCTGGTTGCCGTCTGCCGCGCGCCAGCGGGAGAACGCTACTTTGCAGGAACGTTTGCGCGCCAGCGGCACGCGGATCGCAAAGGCGCTGGAATTGCCTCCCGACTGGCACGCCAGCGCGGAAAAAACCGAAATGCTCACGCCGGACATCTGGCTTGCCGCGCCGATGAGCGCGCCGTTCCGCGCCCTGTGGCTGGGCGCGACGCCGGATGCCTCCGGCACGCCGCGCCATGCGAGCATGGTGCTGCTGCAAGGGTTGGCCGGCGTTGAAGCCGCCGCCCGCCTCGCCGCGCTGCCGAGCGGGGATGTGCCCTTGCCGGGGGTGGAATGGGTCGATCAGACGCGCGAAATTTCCGGCTTGATGGCGCGTTATCGCGGCCTGCTCGTCAAAACGCTGCTCGCCGCGTGTCTCGCTGTGCCGCTTTTGTTATTCCCGTTCTTCAGGTCGCGTGTGTGGCGCATCGTGATGCCGGTGCTGGCGGCAGGGGCGCTGACGCTCGCCTTCATGGGCTGCGCCGGGATTCCTCTCCAGATGTTGAGCATCCTCGCTTTGCTGCTCACCCTTGGCATGGGCGTCGATTACGCCATCTTTTTGCAGGCGCGGCAGATGCATGCTCATACGCTCCTGGCCACCACGCTTGCTGCTTCGCTCACGTTGCTCTCGTTCGGGCTGCTGGCGCTGTCCCGGACGCCCGCCCTGCATGCGTTGGGGACGACCGTCACCCTGGGGGTGTTGTTGTCGTGGTTGTTGACCCCGATTTTTCTACGAAGGAATCCATGAAACATGACTGTTTCCGACAAACCTTTTGTTTATGATCATGACAATGTAGGCGTTGCCGATGCGGTTCTGGAAGCGCAACGCATCGCTTTTGGCCCGATCATTTTTCAGGCGGCGGTCTGTTTGCGCGACTTCGGCATTCTCGCGTGCCTCAAGCGTCGAGGCGCCGAGGGCGCGACCCTCGACGAAATCGTTGCAGATTCCGCGCTGAGCGGATATGCGGCCGGCGTTTTGCTTGATGCGGGTTTGAGCGCGCGCATGATTTACGAGAAAGAAGAACGTTTTTACCTCGGTCGCGTGGGGCTATGTCTGCTCAAGAACAAGATGACACGTATCAACATGGATTTCATACGGGATATCTGCTACGCGGGCATGGCGAATCTCGGGCAGGCGATCAGGGAAGGAGCCCCCGGCGGGCTGAGCGTTTTCGGAAACTGGCCGACGATCTACCCGGCGTTGTCCTCGTTGCCGGAACCGGCGAAAAAGAGCTGGTTTGCCTTCGATCATTTTTATTCGGACAATGCCTTCAGCCCGGTCTTGCCGCACGTTTTCCGCGACCATCCCCGGCACATCTACGATGTGGGCGGCAATACGGGACGATGGGCCTTGCGTTGTGTGGAATACGATGCCGATGTTCATGTGACGGTGCTTGATCTGCCGGAGCAGGTTGCGTTGCTCGAAGGCGAACTGGCGGCGCAGCAACCGGATTTCTCCACCCGTATCCATGCGCGTCCCATCAACATTCTGGAGGACGGGGCTTTGCCCGGCGAGGCCGACGTATGGTGGATGAGCCAGTTTCTCGACTGTTTTCCAGAAAACCAGATCATCGGAATCCTGACGCGCATCCGGCGCGCCATGAAACCCGATGCGCGTATCTTTATTCTGGAGCCGCTGTGCGACCGCCAGCGTTTCGAGGAAAGCGCGCTGACCTTGAATGTCACGTCGCTTTACTTTACCTGCATGGCCAATGGCAATAGCCGTTTTTTCCGCGCAAAAATGCTTGAAGAATATCTGGGCCGCGCGGGATTCATGATAGAGGAAACCATCGATGGATTGGGCATTGGTGGACATACGCTGACAATAGCCGTCATGAGACGCGGATGAGCGCAATGCACCCTACCGTCCCCACAGGAAATTGAGTCATGCCACGACAACCCCGTCCATCCAGGAGATTCGCGCTGTCCGCGAGATCGCGTCCGGGACTGTTTTTTGTTCTCTCCTTATGCCTCCTGTGTTTGAGCGCCTGCTCCTTGCTGACGCCCAAACAGGAGTCTTTGCTGCCGGTTTCTCCGGCCGTATTGGGTGATCGGACTGTTGAGCAGCAATTGCAAATTCGTTGGCAAGGCGGTGAGCGTGTCATCGATGCTGCGCTGGAAATCGAAGATGGGCGCCTGCGCCTCGTCCTGATGGCGTTTGGCATGCGCGTCCTGAGTCTGGATTACGATGGCAAGACCTTCACGCAGGAACGTTTCGTGCCGCATGCGCCAGACGGCGTGCGTATCCTCAACGATTTGATGATGATCGCCGCGCCGCGAGACGAATTGCAAAACGCCTTGCCTGCGGGGTGGACGCTGGAAGAGCATCTGGCGAGCGGGATCAGCGACGAAGGCTCGGTTTCACGCGCGGCGGGACGCGAAATTTTCGCGGACGGCGTGAAACAGATCGAAATCCATTATGCTGATTGCTTTCCCGCGAATCCTTGGCAGGGTAAGGTCACTTTGAAGAACCTCGCCAAGGGTTACGAACTGATTCTGATCTCGCATGAAATCTGAATTGCCGGTCTACCTGCATGAACCCGGCGTCCTCTGCGCGCTGGGCGAAGATCTCGCGGCCATTCGCGCGGCGCTGTTCGCGGGCGTGAGCCCCGGCATGCGCACGAGCGATGTTTATAGTCCGGGGCGTCCATTGCGATTGGGGTTTGTGGATGCGGCGCTGCCGGAGGTGAGTTTTCTGCCCATTCAGGATCGCACGCGCAACAATGCTCTGGCGCTGGCGGCCTTCGCCCGTATCGAGGCGCGCTATCGCGCGCTCGCCGCCGGGCTCCCGTCGTCGCGAATCGCGGTGGTGCTCGGCACCAGCACATCCGGCATGGCCGAGTCGGAAACCGCCGTGCGATTCCGGGAAGAGCAGGGCAGCTGGCCCGAGGGCTATCACTATTTGCAACAAGAACTCGGCTCTCCGGCGCGCATGCTGGCCGAACATCTCGGCATCGACGGCCCGGCCTATGCGGTATCGACCGCCTGCACCTCCAGTGCCAAGGCGCTGATCTCCGGTGCGCGCCTCATCCGGGCGGGCATGGCCGAGCTCGTGCTGGCGGGGGGTGTGGATACCCTGACGCGCTTCACGGTGGCAGGGTTTTCGTCGCTGGAGGCCATTTCGCCCGATGCCTGCCTGCCGTTCTCGGCGAATCGCAAGGGGATCAATATTGGCGAGGCTGGCGCGCTGTTTCTGCTCACCCGTGAAAAGCCCGCCGACGGGCCGTGCATCGCGCTCGCCGGCTGGGGCGAGAGCTCGGATGGGTATCATATTTCCGCCCCGGACCCCTCGGGCGAGGGGGCGCGGCGGGCGATTCTGGGTGCGCTCGAACGTGTCTGCATTCCCGGCGAAGCCGTTGGCTACGTCAATTTGCATGGCACCGCGACGCGGCAAAACGATGCCATGGAAAGCCGGGCGATGGCCTCTGTTTTCTCCGCAGCGATGATGAGTTCGACCAAGCCGCTGACCGGCCACACGCTGGGCGCGGCGGGCGCGCTGGAAGCGGCGATCTGCTGGCTGGCGCTCTCCGATGCCGAATGCCGTTTGCCGCCGCATCTTTGGGATGGCGTGGCCGATGCGAACGATCCGCCTCTGCATCTGGTCGCGGTGGGCGAACGCGCCGCCGAACCGCTAAAATATGCGCTTTCCACCTCTTTCGCTTTCGGCGGCAGCAATACCGCGCTGATCCTCGGACGGGAAACCACCGTATGAACCGGCAAGACACACACCACTTCGCACACCACTTTCCGCCCATCTCCGAGCTGCTGCCGCACCGTGGCCCCATGGCCTTGCTCGAACGCCTCATCGAGGCCGAACCGCAACGCGTGCGCTGCACGGTCGTCTTGCGCGAGGAAAGCCCGTTTTGCCGGGAAGGACGCGTGCCGTCCTATGTCGGCATCGAATACATGGCGCAGGCGGCGGGGGTGTTGATCAGTTGGCCTGATCATCTCGAGGGCAAGAAGGAGGCGGGTGTCGGCTTTCTTGTCTCGGTCCGCAAATTCAACACGCGCGTAGACGGTTTCGCGGCCGGCGAGACGCTCACGGTAGAAGCAAAGGAAATGATGCGTGATAATGACAATGGAATTGGTGTCATGGCCTGTTCGATTTATGCTTCCAGCGGCGATCTGCTGGCGAAAGGCCAACTGACCGCCTATCAGCCCAAGGATCTCGACGCTTTCCTGAAAACGACATGAACACGAAATCCTCTTTTGACAAAAGCGTCCTGATCACCGGCGCTTCGCAAGGCATTGGCGAGGCCATCGCCCGCCGCGTGGCGGCCGACGGTTTCCTGCCGGTATTGCATTGCCGCAGCCAGCGTGAGCGCACGGAGCGGCTGGCCGATGAACTCGCCGCCTCGTGCGCGGGCGTCCGGCCGCGCGTGTTGCAGTTCGATGTGGCCGATCGCACTGCGGCCAGCGCCGCGTTGCTCGCCGACACCGAGGCGCACGGCATCTATTACGGCATCGTCTGCAATGCGGGCGTCGCGGCCGACAATGCGTTTCCCGCCATGACCGACGAGGAGTGGGACAAGGTGCTCACGGTCAATCTCGATGGTCTCTACAACGTGCTGCGCCCCTTGGTCCTGCCGATGGTGCAGGCGCGGCGGCCGGGGCGGATCGTTACGATGTCGTCGCTTTCAGGGCAGATTGGCAATCGCGGTCAGGTCAATTACAGCGCCGCCAAAGCGGGCGTGATTGGCGCGACCAAGGCGCTGGCGATCGAACTGGCCAAGCGTCGCATCACCGTCAATTGCGTCGCGCCGGGCCTGATCGACACAGAGATGGTCGAACCGGAGCTCATGGAACAGATTTTGCCGATGATTCCCCTGCGCCGCGCGGGTAAGGCGGCGGAAGTCGCTGCCGTGGTGAGCTTTCTGCTCACGGAGGATGCCGCCTACCTCACGCGGCAAGTCATCGCAGTCAATGGAGGCATGTCGTGAGCGCGGAGTCGGGACGCCGGGTAGTCGTGACCGGCATGGGCGGCATCAGCCCCCTGGGTTGCCAGTGGGACGAAATCGAATCGCGCCTGCGCGCTGCCAGCAAGAATGCGGTGCAGGTCATCGAAGACTGGCGTGATATCGAGGGGTTGCACGCATGGCTGGGCGCCCCCGCCGCCGAATTCAGTTTGCCGCCCGAGCGCTACAACCGCAAAACGACGCGCAGCATGGGGCGCGTGGCGATCATGGCCTGCCGCGCCGCCGACTTCGCGCTGGCCGAGGCGGGTCTGCTGGACGATCGCGCCTTTCTGATTTCCGGTCGGGTAGGGGTGTCCTACGGTTCTTCGACCGGCGCCATGGACGCCACGGCTGCTTTCGCCCGCTTGATCGACACCCGCGTCGTGGAAGGGCTTAACGCCAGCAGTTACATCCGCATGATGGCGCACACGACGCCAGCCAACATCGCCGTTTTTTTCGGGTTGACGGGTCGTGTGCACACGACATCCAGCGCCTGCACCTCGGGCAGCCAGGGCATCGGCTACGCTTTCGAGGCTATTCGCTACGGTCATGCGGATGCGATGGTCGCGGGCGGGGCGGACGAACTGACGGTCGCCGATACGGCGGTTTTCGATACCTTGTTCGCCACGAGCACGAAGAACGATACCCCGGAGCGGACGCCGCGTCCTTTCGACCGCGACCGCGATGGCCTGGTGATCGGGGAGGGCGCTGGCACCCTGATTCTTGAGGAATACGAGCACGCCCGCGCGCGCGGCGCGAAAATCTACGCGGAAATCGTCGGTTACGGCACCAACTGCGACGGCTCGCACATCACGCAGCCGCGCGCCGAGACGCAGGCTATCGCCATGCGTCTGGCGCTGGCTTGCGCCGGTTTGCCGGCAGAGGCCATCGGCTACGTCAATGCGCATGGCACCGCCACTGACCGGGGCGATGTCGCGGAGACTCAGGCGACGCACGCCGTTTTCGGTTCCCGTATGCCGATCAGTACGGTCAAGAGCTACATGGGCCACACCCTCGGCGCGGCAGGGTCGCTGGAAGCGTGGTTTACCATCGAGATGATGCGCGCCAACTGGTTCGCGCCCACGATCAACCTCGAAAATGTCGATCCGCGCTGTAGTGAGTTGGACTACATCGTAGGGAGCGGGCGCGAGCTCGAATGCGAATACACGATGAGCAACAACTTCGCGTTCGGGGGCATCAACACCTCGTTGATTTTCAGGAAACTGGCTTGATTGGGTGATCCCCCCCAGACAAATGGCCTTGAGCACAGCGCGCGGCATTCTCCAGATCTGTCATGGCTACGATGGCCCTTTTCTCGATTGCGCGCGCCAGTACGCCCGCCTGTTTCGGGATTCGCCCTACCAGGTCGTCACGGTCTATCTGACGGGCGAGCCCGATGAACGGGTCGTGCGCGGTTCGGCTTCGGACGAGGTGATCTTCCTGCGTTTTCGGAGCGCCGAAATCCGGGGACTGAAGCTGAAAGCCATTCGTGAGGTGCGCCGCATCGCCGCCCGCCGCGATTTCGCGTTTTGCATTGCGCATCGCTTCAAGCCCGTCTATACCGCGCTGCTTGGCACGAATCTGCCGGTAATCGGCGTGCATCACGCTTTTGGAGATTACCGGCGCTTGAGCCGGCGCGCGTTCGCACAAACGTTCAAAAAACGCCTGCGCCTGCTGGGCGTCTCCGAGGCCGTGCGTGATGACTTGCGTGTCGATTTGCCGTCGTGGCCGCCTTCCCACATCGAAGCCTTGTACAACCGGGTCGATGTCGCCGCATTGCAAGCGGGATTGTTGTCACGCGAAGAGGCGCGCGCCGCGCTCGATCTGCCGCCGGAGGGCTGGATCGTCGGCAACGTTGGGCGATTGCATCCGGACAAGGACCAGGCCACGCTCATCCGGGCTTTCGCGGCGGCTCTGCCCGCGTTGCCCGCGGGCAGCCTTCTCGCCATCATGGGAAGCGGGCGACTGGCGCGCGAGCTCAAATCCCTGGCCGCCAGACAGGGCATCGCGGCATCGGTGCGCTTTCTGGGGCAGGTGCCGGATGGGCGGCGCTATTTCAGCGCGTTCGATGTCTTCGCGCTTTCCTCGGATCGGGAACCCTTCGGCATGGTGCTGCTGGAGGCGCTTGCCGCCGGGTTGCCTGTCGTGTGCAGCGATTGCGGCGGCGGGCGCGAAGTGGTGGCGGGGGTCGGCGAACTGTTCCCGTTCGGAGATGCCGCCGCGCTGGCGGGAGCGCTGAGCCGTCTGGCGGAAAGTGGCATTCCGGAGGATTATGCCGAACGGGCCGAAAAACATTTGCGGATGAAATTTTCGGATGAAGCCAGCGCCGAGGTGTATTGGAAACTTCCCATGATCGTCGAGCTGACGCGGGGCGAGTCATGTTGAGCCGTTTCAGTTTTTTCCGGGAGCGGGGCTGGGCCGAAATTGCTGCCGCCGACTACGCTGAAATCTGGCAGCGGTACGGCGGCAGCGTGGCCACTCATCCCGCGTTCGTCGGGAGTCTTTCCGGGTTCGCGGGCATTCCCGTACGTTATCTGGCCTGGCGCGAGGATGGCGAAGCGGTCGCCGCCATTCCTGTCTGGGGGCGGTATTTGGCGATGTCCAATGCGGCGCTGAAGGCGATGGGGAAGAAAGGGACTTTCGATCCGGGCAATATGGAAATAGTGTTGCCGGTCCTGCCCGATGCAACGGGTATTCCTTTGCGCCATGCCGCGCGTTATCTCTCGGCTCGGCACAAAGCACAGTTCTCCGGCTTGCGGCGGCAGAAAGAAGCATTGGCCATCCTCAAGACGGCGGATGCTTTTTCCGCGAAATTTCGCTACAACCAGCGGCGGCAGTTGCGACTGTTCACGGAGGCGGGCGGCGTCATTCGTCCGGTTGCTGAATTTTCCCCGGCAGAACTGGCGACGATCTATATCGATCTTTTCGAGCAGCGCTGGGAGGAAACCGCGACCGGCGCGGCGGCGATGGCCGAAGTCTTTTCCCTGTTGCGCGAATGGATGACGGGTTCGGTTTTGTTGCTGCACGGCGCACCGGTCGCCGTTCAAGTGCTGTATCGCGTCGAATCGCCGCAATGGATCAGCATCGAATACATCAACGGCGGGGTTGCCCCGGAGGCGCAGGAATTCAGTCCGGGCAGCGTCCTGACGTATGTCAACGTCGAAGCCGCGCGGGAAGATGCGGCGGCGCGGGAAAAGTCTCTGCGCTACTCTTTTGGCCGGACCGGGCGCGACTACAAGAAAATGTGGTGCGTCGCCGAACCGGTGTTCGAGGCTTGAATGGCTGAGAGGGCGCCGCGCAAACAGCGGCTTCTCGCACGGTATCGGCGGATGAAACGATGCGCGCTCCTCGTTTTTGCGTTGCTGTCCATCGGCGTTGCGCTGACGCTCGGCGTTCAGTGGGCCTTGTTGCTTCTCGTCTGCGGCTGGGGGGCGCACGAAGCCTGGTTTTCCGATCATCTGTTCTATTCGCCCGCGACCGATTACGCCTATTGTTTTGACGAACGGGCCGAAGCGCTGCCGGTCATTTTTGCGGATGCCCGGCTGACGCTCTCCGATGAGGCGGCGCTCGGCGGACTGGACACGCTGATTCTTGCCCTGTCTGTTCGTTCAAGCTGGCTTGGCCGTTTTTTCGATCCCGCCATCGTCATCGAGACGAACCGGCCCGACTCCGCCGCGATGCGGGACTGCCAGGTTTTCGAGCGTGGCGCGCAGGGCGTGCGCTATCTCAATCTCACCGGCTTCGGCGGATTCCTGCGCGAATCCGGCTTGCGCCTGCAAGGGCGGCATTGCCATCTTGGTGGCGAGCCGCGGCTCTGGCGTGTGAAGCATCCCGATTTCCGCCAGAAACGCGTGCTCGTCGTCGCGCCGCATGCCGACGATGCCGAATTGGCCGCTTTCGGGCTGTACAGTCAGGCGAAAGACGCCTGGATCGTCACCCTGACGGCGGGTGAAATCGAGGCGGAGCATTACGAACGCATGGGGCTGTCCGTGCCCGAAGCGGCGCGTCTCAAGGGACGTTTGCGTGCTTGGGACAGCATCGCGGCGCCGATCTGGGCGGGCATGCCCGCCGGGCGTTCCATCCAGTTGGGCTATTTTTGCATGCGCTTGTCGGCCATGCGTGAAGCGCCCGGCGCGGCGGTGGCCTCCAGCCGGGCCGACCTGTGCGATACGCGGTTTTTCCGTACTTTCAACCCGATCCGTCTGGCCAGCGACGCGGATGGCGTGCCTTCCTGGAACAACCTTCTGGCCGATCTGCGCGAAATCGTCCTGATGGCGAAACCGGAAGTCGTCGTGTTGCCGCATTCGCGCCTCGATCCTCATCCCGATCATGTCGCCGCCCACGCCGCCGTGCGGGAGGCGCTGATGAGCCTGGCATGGCGACCTGAAGCTTTACTGTGTTACGCTAACCACCTGCATGACAATGACCGCTGGCCAATGGGCGCGGCGCATAGTGGCGTTGCCTTACCGCCGGTTTTCGACGATTCCACCACCCTGTCGCCCTGGGCGTTGCCGCTCACTGGCCCGGTTCAGCTCGACAAGGCGATGGCGTTGGCGATGATGCACGATCTCACGCTGCCGCTGACTTTCAAACAGCGCCTGCGCCGTGTGTTGCAGGGCGTTATCGTGGGTCGCGCGTCGCCGCCGTATGGCGAAAATGAGTTTTTCCGCAAGGCCGTGCGGCGGCATGAAGTCTTTTGGGTTGAAAACGGTGCTATCGAGGGAAAAGGGCGTTGAATTGGCGCGACGCTCGGCTGACCGAGCAGTGAGACGGCACGAGGGAATTTCCTTACCTGCATTTCATGGTGTGGAAAAAGAAGGAATGGGAAAGTTTTTCGGAGGCAGTGCTCTCCGGTTATTTCACGCCTTGCGATGGGTGAGACAAAAATGACGATGAAGATCCTTTTTTTGGTGCAAGACGAACAGCGCATCGATTTGGATTGCCTCTATGATGGCGTCGCTGCCCGCTCGGATTGCGATCTGCGGCGCCTTTCCTGTGCCGAGCAGGCGAATCTGCGCCGTTATTTTCGCGAAAACGTCGAACCGGAACGTTACGACCGCATCGTGTTTTTTCTCCGCTTCAAAAAGGAATTGCGCCAGCCGCTTTTCATTCGCAGCGTTCCCAATCTCATCATTTTGGAGCACGACGCCTGGCAGAATTATTTTCCGGGTAAGTACCAGGGCAAATTCAGCGCCCATTACCGTCGCTTACCCGCGGCGCGGGTGTTGTGTTCGGGCTGGCAGGTCAGCGAAGCGTTGCGTGCCGAGGGCGTCGATGTGGTGTTCGTGCCCAAAGGCTATGACCAAACCCTGTTGCGTGTCACGGGCGCGCCGCGTGACATCGAACTGGGTTTCGTCGGCAGCACGAAGAACGTGGCTTATCGTGAGCGTTTGTCCATGCTCGAGGCGATCAAGGCGCGCGAACCCTTGATGACGGTTCGTACGGAATCGGGCGCGGATTATTGCGCAATGTTGAACCGCATCCGCTTTTTCGTGAGCGCGGACGTGGGCATGAACGAGTACATGATCAAGAACTTCGAGGCGATGGCCTGCGGTTGTGTGCTGTGCACTTACGATCAGGGCGAGGCGGAAAATCGTGTGCTGGGGTTCGTGGATATGGAAAATCTAGTGCTTTACCGGGATGTCGACGAACTTCAGGCCAAGCTCCGGATGCTGCGTGCAGACCCCGCTTTGGCGGATCGAATTGCCGCCGCCGGGCAGGCCCTGGTCGAGCGCGAATACGCGCTCAGGCGCATCGGCGCGCGCATCGTCGCGGCGCTCGAGCCGCCGCTCAGACCCAATCCGCCGCCAGGGCGGCTGGAGCGCCTGATGCTCGCGTTACGTCTGTGACGCCTCGGTTTCCAGCGGCGTTCTCCACCTGAGCACGATTTCTTTGAACTTGTCCTCGTAGCCGAGCGCATCGGGATACACCCGCACGCGGGCGATCATGCCGAACACTTTTTGCATGTCGGCCACGGTTTCAGCATCGACCGCCCACAGGCTGGAAAAATCGAAATAGCCGCAATTGACCGCATCCCACCATGCCAGCAGGAAATCCGCCACGATCATGCTCTGGTGGGTACTGCCGTGCATCATGCTGCCATCGTGGCTGGTGACGATGTGGACCAGACGTTCGAGGGCCTCGAGTTCTTCCGGGAGCGGCGGCGGGAAATCCTGTAGCGTGTCTTCCATGATGGGGGCTCCTTTTTGCCTCATTCGCCGCGCATTTGCGGGAACAGAATCACGTCGCGGATCGCGGCGCTGTCGGTGAGCAGCATCGCCAGACGGTCGATGCCGATGCCGCAACCGCCCGTGGGGGGCAGGCCGGTTTCGAGGGCGCGGATGTAGTCGGCGTCGTAATACATCGCTTCCTCGTCGCCCGCATTCTTGGCTTCGAGCTGCGCGCGGAAGCGGGCGGCCTGATCTTCGGGATCGTTCAGTTCGGAGAAGCCGTTGGCGATTTCACGCCCGACGATGAAGAGTTCGAACCGTTCGGTGATTTCGGGGTGGGTGTCGGAGGCGCGCGCCAGCGGCGAGACTTCCACCGGGTAATCGACGATGAAGGTCGGTTCCCACAATTCGGCTTCGGTCGAGGCTTCGAACAACTGCAATTGCAGGCTGCCGAGCCCCCCGGGTTTGACCTCCTCACCGAAATCCTTGATTTTCTGCTTGAGCCACGCTTCGTCGGCCAACTGCGCTTCGGTGAAGCCGGGATGGTATTTGCGGATCGCCCCGGTGATGGAGAGGCGCGCGAAAGGTGTGGAGAGATCGAGCGCGCGGCCCTGGTAGTCGAAGATCTCCGTGCCGAGCGCCTCGCGCGCGGCGTGGCGCAGCAGCCCTTCGGTGAAGTCCATTAGCGTACGGTAGTTCGCATAGGCCTCGTAGAACTCCATCATGGTGAATTCGGGGTTGTGGCGCGGCGACAGTCCTTCGTTGCGGAAACTGCGGTTGATCTCGAATACTTTCTCGAAGCCGCCCACCACCAGTCGTTTCAGGTAAAGCTCCGGGGCGATGCGCAGGTAGAGATCCATGTCGAGCGCGTTGTGATGCGTCACGAACGGCCTGGCGGTGGCGCCGCCGGGAATCGGATGCATCATCGGCGTTTCGACTTCGAGAAAACCGTGGCCATTCATGTAGTTGCGGATCGATTGCACCAGACGGCTGCGCGCAACGAAGGTGAAGCGCGACGCCTCGCTCATGATGAGATCGATGTGGCGCTGGCGGTACTTGGCCTCGGTGTCGGTGAGCCCGTGGAACTTGTCGGGCAGCGGGCGCAGGCTTTTGGTGAGCAGGCGCAGGGCGTCGGCCTTGATGGTGAGTTCGCCCGTGCGCGTTTTGAACAGCGTGCCGCGACAGCCGACGATGTCGCCGATGTCCCAGTGCTTGAAGTCGGCGTAAACATCCTCGCCCAGCGCGTCGCGCGCGACGTAGAGCTGGATGCGGCCCGACAGATCCTGAATGGTGACGAAGCTCGCCTTGCCCATGAGGCGCTTCAACATGATGCGGCCCGCCACCTTGACCTGAACGGGGGAGGCGTCGAGTTCTTCGGCGTGCTTGCTGCCATAGTGCTCATCGAGCGCGCCGGCCGTGTTCTCGCGTGTGAAGTCGTTCGGGAAGGCGTGTCCCGTCGCGCGCCACTGCGCGAGCTTTTCACGTCGCTCGGCGATGAGGTGGTTCTCGTCAGTGGGGCAGGCAGGAGAGGGTGTGTCGTGGGGGGTTGGGTCGGCGTTTGGGTCGGACATGGTGCGTCGTCGCGCTTTCTGAAAAGGTAGCATTGTCGCAGGCGTGGGCGGCATGGGCAAATATGCGCTGGCGTGCTCGCCCGGCCGCACCGTGATTTTTTGCCGCGCTCGACGCGCTGGGGACCGTCTGGGTCACTCCCTGGGGGCGAAGCGCGTTCCGCTGACGCGCTCTTCCCCGACGGCGGGATCGACGCCGTAGAACGCGGCCAGTTGGACGTAAACGGCAGGAAATTCGACGCGCAGGCTGGCCGGCATCTCGAAGAAGGCTTCGGATGCGACGGCGAAAAACTCGGCGGGATGGGTGGCGGCGTACGGATCGAGGATCGTCTGGATGCCCGCATCGTCGAGACGGCAGAGGCGTTCATAGGCGGCGCTGAAGGCGTCCCCCCATTTTTTGCGCGACATGTCCGCGGGCAGTGCGGGCGAGCCGTCGGCGGGGCCGTTTGCCATGTCCAGTTTGTGGGCGAATTCGTGGATGACGACATTCACCCCGGCCGGGCCGCCGCCGTCGAACCACGCCACCAGCACCGGCCCGTCGGCGCGCGCTTCGCCGAGCAGGATGTCGTCGAATTCGTGCACCACGCCTGCCGCGTCCATCTCGCGGCACGGCACCACGAAATCGCCGGGATAGACCACGATGCCCACCCAGCCGCGATAAGCGGAGAGTCCTGTGGAGAGAATCGGCAGGCAAGCCTGCGCGGCGATGGAGAGCATGATTTCGTCATCGAGCGCCAGTCCGCGCGCGCCATAAAATTCTTTTTCGGCCAGGAACCCGGCGGCAAGTGTGCGCAGCCGCCTGCGCGCCTCGTCGGGCAGGTAGGTGAGAAACGGCAGGCGCATTTCGATGCGCATCCACAGTTCGGGGGAGGGCGTGGCGGCGGGGGTAACGCCGAACCAGCGTTTGAGTTTGTCGAGCATCTATCAAGAATCGCACATCCTCGTCGGGAAATGATAACGGGCAGTATGAGATAATCACATGTTATGGTTTCCGTCACCCATTCTGTCGACCGCGATGCGGTTGCGCCGCCCCTCGATCTGCTTGCCGAAGGCTTGACGGCGCAGGAACGCGCTGCCGTCGAGCGTGCGCTCGCGCTCGCCAGCGAAGCCTACGCGGGCCGCAACCTCGGCACGGGCGAATCGGCATGGACGCATGCGCTCGGTTGCGCGCTCATCGTTGCCTCGCTCAAGCTCGACGCCGATACCCGCATTGCGGCGTTGCTGTTTTCGGTCGAAGAATGGATGGAGGACGGGCGCGGAAAAATCGAAACCGGTTTCGGCGCGCATGTTGCGCATCTGGTCGGCGGTCTGCGCCGTCTCAACAGCCTGCGCATGCTCACGCGCAACGCCATCGCCGCTGCCGCGCCGGAGATTCGCATCCAGAACGAAACCCTGCGCAAGATGCTGCTGGCGATGGTCGAGGACATCCGTGTCGTGCTGCTGCGCCTGGCTTCGCGTACGCAGACCTTGCGCTACTGCACCGACGAGCCGAGCGAGCGCCGGCTGGCGATGGCGCGCGAATCGCTCGATATCTATGCGCCGCTCGCCAACCGCCTCGGTGTCTGGCAACTCAAGTGGGAACTGGAGGATTTGTCCTTCCGTTTCCTCGAACCGGTCACTTATCGCCGTATCGCTAAGATGCTCGACGAGCGCCGCTCCGAGCGCGAGCAGTTCATCCAGAACGCCATCGAGCGTCTGCGCGCGGAACTGGAGGCGGTGGGCATCGAGGCTGAAATCTACGGCCGTCCCAAGCACATCTACAGCATCTACAGCAAGATGCGCAAAAAGGGGATCGACTTCGCGCAGGTCCATGACATCCGCGCCCTGCGCGTGCTGGTCGAGGAAGTGCGCGACTGCTATACGGTGCTCGGCATCGTGCACCAGATCTGGCAGCCGATCCATAATGAATACGACGATTACATTGCCCGTCCCAAGGATAACAACTACCAGTCGCTCCACACCGCCGTGCTCGCGAGCGACGGGCGCGCGCTCGAAGTGCAGGTGCGCACCTTCGCCATGCATCGCCATGCCGAACTCGGCGTAGCGGCGCACTGGCGCTACAAGGAGGGCACCGGCTTCGGCGGCGGCGAATACGACGACAAGATCGCGCTCCTGCGCAGTCTCCTGTCATGGCGCGACGAAGTGGCCGGTTCCCCCGAATGGGTGGAGCAGTTCAAGCGCGCCTCGCTCGATGACACCCTCTATGTGCTCACGCCGCAGGGCAGGGTGCTCGATCTACCGCGCGGCGCGACGCCGGTCGATTTCGCCTATCGCCTGCACTCCGACATCGGCCATCGCTGCCGGGGCGCCAAGGTCGACGGCCATCTCGTGCCGCTCAACACCCGGCTGGAAAGCGGTCAGACGGTGGAAATCACCACCGCCAAGGAAGGCGGCCCCTCGCGCGACTGGCTCGATGCGCGCCAGGGCTACGTCACCAGTCAGCACGCCCGGCGCAAGATTCGCCAGTTTTTCAGCGCGCAGGACGAAGAAGAGCTGGCCGCGCGCGGCCGCGCCTTCGTGACCACCGAAATGCGCCGCGACGGGCACGGGCAAGCCAATGTCGAGGCGCTCGCCGCCCGTCTCGGTTTCAAGAACGCTGACGCGCTCTATCTCGCCGCCGGCCGCAGCGAGCTTGGCCAGCGCACCTTGCAGGCAGCGATGCGCGAAATGGCCGCCGCCGCCGCGGGCGCATCCGATGCCGCACCGGACGACAAGCCCGAAATCGTCGTCAGCCGTAGCCGCTCCAGCGACAGTTCCGGCGAAATTCTGATCGTCGGCGTCGGCAAGCTGCTCACATCGCTGTCACGCTGCTGCAAACCCGCGCCGCCCGACGTCATCAAGGGGTTCGTCACGCGCGGCCGTGGCATTTCCATCCATCGCATCGATTGCCGCGACTTCCGCCACCTCGCGGACGAACATCCCGAGCGCGTCATCGTTGCCGAATGGGGCGAACAGGCGCTGGACAAGGGGCAACAGGCCGCCTTCCCGGTCGATCTCATCGTACAGGCCGTCGATCGCCAAGGCTTGCTGCGCGATATCTCCGAGCTGCTCCTGCGCGAAAAACTCAACGTCACGGCGGTCAACACCCAAACCAAAAAAAGCATCGCCACCATGCGCTTTACGCTGGAGGTCGGCGGCATCGCCCAATTGCAAAGGGCGCTGGCGCAGATCAGGGAGGTGAAAGGGGTGATGGAGGCGCGGCGCGGTTAGCTGGCCAATTCCCCCAGCAGCATCTCCTGCGCCGAACGTGCCTTGCCGCGCGGGGTTTCATGTTTGTATCGGCCGTCGGGTTGCATTGCCCATGCTTGCGCATTGTCGCTCAGGTAGAGGCGCAGGCCCTCTTTCATCACGCGGCGCTTGAGCCTTGGGTCGAGCACCGGGAAGGCGATTTCGATGCGGCGGAAGAAGTTGCGCTGCATCCAGTCGGCGCTGGAAAGATAGACCTTGTCCTCGCCGTCGGCGCGAAAGCAGAGGATGCGGTGGTGTTCGAGGAAGCGGCCGACGAGCGAGCGAACACGGATGTTTTCCGACAGGCCCGGCACACCGGGGCGCAGCGCGCAGGGGCCGCGTACGATGAGATCGATCTCCACCCCGGCTTGCGAGGCTTCGTAGAGCGCCTCGATGGTTTCGGGTTCGAGGAGTGCGTTGATCTTGGCGACGATGCGACCACGGCGTCCGGCGCGGGCGATTTCGGCTTCGTTGTCGATCGCGGCAATGACGTTGGGTTGAAGCGAGAACGGCGCCTGCCACAGGTGGGTGAGGGTGGAGGCGCGGCCAAGGCCGGTGATCTGCTTGAATACCTCGGCCACGTCCGCGCCGATGTCCTCGTTGGCGGTCAGGAGGCCGAAATCGGTGTAGAAACGCGTGGTGCGCGGGTGATAGTTGCCGGTGCCGAGATGCACGTAGCGGCGCAGTGTGCCGCTCTCGCGGCGCACCAGCAGCAGGAGCTTGGCGTGCACTTTGTAGCCGAATACGCCGTAGACGACGTGCGCCCCGGCTTCTTCCAGCCTCGTCGCCCACGAGATGTTGGCCTCCTCGTCGAAGCGGGCCATCAATTCGAGTACGACGGTGACTTCCTTGCCATTGCGCGCGGCGCGGATGAGATGCTCCATGAGCACGGAATCGGTGCCGGTGCGATAGACGGTCATACGGATCGCCACCACTTGCGGATCGTCCGCGCCCGCTTTCAGCAGTTCGATCACCGGCGCGAAGCTCTGGAACGGGTGATGCAGCAGTACATCCTGATGATGCAGCACGGCGAAGGTGTCGCATCGGCGCTCCAGCGGCTTGGGCAGTCCCGGACGGAGAGCCGGATATTTGAGATCGGGCCGCTCGACGAGATCCGGCACCTGATTCATGCGCACGAGATTGACGATGCCCGGCAGGGAATAGAGATCGGCGGGGTTGAGGCGGAATTGCTGGAGCAGGAAATCGGCCATTTCCTCCGAACAGTTGTCGGCCACCTCCAGCCGTACGGCGTCTCCGAAATGGCGCTGTTGAAGCTCGCCTTTCAACTTGGCGCGCAAATCCTTCACTTCTTCCTCGTCGACGAAAAGATCGGAATTGCGTGTGACGCGGAATTGATAGCAGCCGCGCACATGCATCCCCGCAAAGAGTTCATCGACGTGGGCATGCAGGACCGAGGACAGGAAAACGAAGGTGTGGGGCGCTTGTCCCGGCTTCTCCGGCAGGCGGATGATGCGCGGCAGCACGCGCGGCGCCTGCACGATGGCGGCATTGGATGCACGCCCGAAGGCGTCGCGGCCTTCGAGTTCCACCGCGAAGTTGAGGCTCTTGTTGAACACGCGTGGGAACGGATGTGCTGGATCGAGTCCGATGGGGGTGAGCACCGGCATGGCCTCGCGCTGGAAATAGGCGTGTATCCATGCGCTTTGCGCCTCGTCCCACACGCCCCGGCGCAGAAAGACGACCCCTTCGCGTTCCAGCGCGGGCAGGATGTCATCGTTGAGCAGCCGGTATTGCTCGGCAAGAATGGCTTGTACCTCGGCGGCGATGCGCGGCAGCAACTCGGCGGGCTCAAGGCCGTCGATGCCGGTGGCGTGGCTGCCGAGGCGGATTTGTTCGCGGATGCCGGAGACACGGATCTCGAAAAATTCGTCGAGGTTGCTGGAGACGATGCACAAAAAACGCAGGCGCTCCAGAAGCGGCACGGCCGCGTCGGCGGCCTGCGCCAGCACGCGGCGCTGGAATTGCAGCAACGACAATTCGCGGTTGATGAAATGCTCGGCAGCATAGTGTTGGAGAGAGGCGGGGACGGACATGATTTTCTCCTGCCGACGATGACGAACCGATTATGCCCGCGTGGCCGCGGGCCGGATCATGGACGGTGCTAGAATTCGCGCCTCGTTTTTCATCCAAAACCAACTCCGGTTGGAAACCGGGCACGGGAGGGGCATCACCCCTTCCGTGCCTGGTCGCCCGGTTACGGGCGTGGATTGAAACATTCGGACGTAAAAGGGTTTTTTTGCAATGCATGATGTGATCGCTGCCATCGACCTCGGTTCCAATAGTTTTCGCCTTCAGGTCGGGCACATCGTCAATGACCAGATCTACGCTTTCGACGGTCTGAAAGAGTCGGTGCGGCTGGCGGCGGGACTGTCGGCGGATAAGTGGCTCGATGCCGACGCACAGGAACGGGGCCTCGCCGCGCTGCGCCAGTTTCACGAACGGCTGGCCGGTTTTGCGCCCGAGGCCGTGCGCGCGGTGGCCACCAACACCCTGCGCGTGGCCAAGAACGCGCCGAGCTTTCTGCTCAAGGGCGAGGAGGCGCTCGGCTTTCCCATCGAAGTGATCGCCGGGCGCGAGGAAGCGCGCCTCATCTACGTCGGCGTCGCCCACACATTGCCCGATCCGCATCGCCAGCAATTGATCGTCGATATCGGCGGCGGCTCCACCGAATTCATCATCGGCAAGAGCTTCGAGCCGATTTTGCTCGATTCGCTCTACATGGGCTGTGTCGGCTACAGCCTGCGCTATTTCCCGGGCGGCAAGATCGACAAGCGCAGTTTCCACGAGGCGGAATTCGCCGCCCGCCACGAATTGCAGACCATCGTCCACGATTACCGCGAAGCCGGCTGGGACGTGGCGGTCGGTTCCAGCGGCACCGCCAGGGCGCTGACCGAAATCCTCGAAGAAAGCGGCCTCGCGCAAGGCGGCATCACCCGCGAGGGCCTGGAAAAGCTGCGCACTGCCTTTTTGCGCGCGGGGCGCATCGACGCCATCGATCTTCCCGGTCTGCGCGATGACCGCCTGCCGGTCATCCTCGGCGGTCTGGCGATCATGTACGCGGTGTTTCAGGAATTCGGCCTGCGACGCATGGAATTCTCCGAAGGCGCGCTGCGCCTCGGCGTGCTCTACGACCTGCTCGGACGCTATCACCACCTCGATCTGCGCGATGCCACCGCCGACGCTTTCATGGCGCGCTACTGCGTCAACGTTCGCCATGCCAATCAGGTGGCCGATACCGCCTGTGATCTGTTGGCGCAGATCGTTCCAGCGGCAGCGGAGGCGGAAAACCTCGACCGCCGCTTTCTGCGTTGGGCGGCGCTTTTGCACGAAGTCGGCATCTCGGTCGCGCATGCGGGCTACCACCGGCACAGCGCCTACATCGTCGCCCACGCCGATATGCCCGGTTTTTCGCGCATGGATCAGGCACGCCTGATGCGCATCGTCATCGCTCATCGCGGCAAGCTCGACCGCCTGGATGAAATCGACCCCCGCGGCGTCGACTGGCCGCTCATCGCCTGCTTGCGCCTCGCGGTGACGATCCATCGCGCCCGCGACACGCGCGGCGTACCGGAGATCACGCTCTCGCAAACCAGGCGCGGCTACCTCGTCGAAACCCCGCCCGGCTGGTTGCAAAAGCTGCCACTCACCGCCGCCGCCTTCGAGGAAGAACGCCAGCAATGGCATGCCGTCGGCCGCTTGCTGACCGTGCGGGCGCGAGCAGTACGGCCAACGTGAAAAACGGTGCATCATGCAACCGTGCTGATCGACACCCACATCCACCTCGATGCCCCTGAATTCGATGCCGACCGCGCGGAGCTCATCACGCGAGCGCGCGCCGCGGGCGTCGGTGGCTTCGTCGTGCCCGCCGTCGATCGGGCGAGTTTTGCCAAGGTTCTGGCGCTGACGGCTTCGACGCCAGGCGTCTTTCCGGCGCTCGGCATTCATCCATTGCTCGTCGAGCAGGCGCGCGACGTCGATCTTGCGGTGCTCGACGAGCGCTTGGCGCAGGGCGGCTGCGTGGCGGTGGGAGAAATCGGGCTGGATTTCTATGAGGTGGGCGTCGACGCCGTGCGGCAACAGGCGTTTTTTGCGGCGCAACTCGATATCGCGCGGCGGCATGGGTTGCCGGTGATCCTGCATTCGCGCCGGGCGGTGGATGCGGTACTCGCGGCATTGCGGCGCGTGCAAGTGGCGGGCGGCATTGCGCATGCGTTCAACGGGAGTCTTCAACAGGCCGAGGCGTTCATTGCTTTGGGGTTCAAGCTCGGATTCGGTGGCGCGATGACCTTTCCGGGGTCGCGCCGCATCCGCAAACTCGCCGCCGAATTGCCGTTGGGGGCCATCGTACTGGAAACCGATGCTCCGGACATTCCGCCCGTATGGGGGCGGGGCAGGCGAAACGAGCCGGCAAACCTCGCGCGTTACGCCGAAACACTCGGTGCGCTGCGTCGCATATCGGTTGCCGATGTCATCGCCGCGACCCGTCAAAATGCGTGTGCGGTCCTGAAATTGGCCTGAAGCGGATCGCAGCGCAACGCGACGAAAATGTTCCGCGCGCGAATAAAAGTAATTTATAGATGACCAATGGCTGAAAATTCTATGGTTTTCCGCAGTGCAGCATGTAATGTTCCGCCCTCGGTGCCATAATTGTCGCTGCTTGGCGATCCCGACCCGGTGACAATCGCTGCGGCATGATAATTGATCACAACCCATCACAACCCCATACCACATAAAAGGAGCACGGCTTTGAAAATCTTGGTTCCGGTCAAACGCGTGGTCGACCCCAACGTCAAGGTTCGCGTCAAGGCGGACGGTAGCGGCGTGGATTTGACCAGCGTAAAAATGAGCATGAATCCGTTCGACGAAATCGCGGTGGAAGAAGCCGTCCGGTTAAAGGAAGCAGGCAAGGCGACCGAAATCGTCGTCGTCTCCGCAGGCATCGCTGCTGCGCAAGATGCCCTGCGCACGGCGCTGGCCATGGGCGCGGACCGCGCGATCCTGGTCGACACCGACGCGGAGGTGCAACCGCTGGCGGTCGCCAAGATTTTGAAGGCGCTCGTCGACAAAGAGCAGCCGAAGCTCGTCATCGCGGGCAAACAGGCGATCGATGACGATTCCAACCAGACCGGGCAAATGCTCGCCGCATTGCTTGGCTGGCCGCAGGCGACGTTCATCTCCAAGCTCGTTCCGGGTGCGGATGACATCACCATCACGCGTGAAATCGACGGCGGTCTTGAACAACTGGCGGTCAAGCTCCCGGCGGTGGTCACGGTCGACCTGCGCCTGAACGAGCCGCGCTACGCCACGCTGCCGAACATCATGAAGGCGAAGAAAAAGCCGCTGGAGACGGTGAAGCCCGCCGATCTCGGTGTGGATGTCACGCCACGGCTGACGATCCTCAAGGTCGCGGAGCCGCCCACGCGCAGCGCCGGCGTCATCGTCTCCGATGTCGCGCAACTGGTCGATAAACTCAAGAACGTAGCGAAGGTGATCTGAACATGGCCATTCTCGTCATTGCCGAACACGACAACGCCGCCCTGAAGGCTGCGACTCTCAACACCGTCACTGCCGCCGCTAAAATCGGGGGCGATGTGCATGTCCTCGTGGCCGGCGCCAACGTCGCCGCCGTCGGACAGGCTGCCGCCAAGGTGGCGGGCGTCGCCAAGGTGCTCGTTGCCGATGCGCCTCACTACGAGGCGCAAACGCCGGAAAATCTCGCCGCCCTCGTCCAGGGGCTGTCTTCCGGTTACAGCCATATCCTCGCCCCCGCCACCAGCGCCGGCAAGAACGTCGCGCCCCGCATTGCGGCGCTCGTCGATTCCGCGCAGGTGAGCGATGTCGTCGCGGTTCAGGCGCCCGATACCTTCGTGCGTCCGATCTACGCGGGCAACGCGCTCGCCACGGTCAAGAGCGCCGATCCGATCAAGGTGCTCACCGTCCGCACCACGGCGTTCGAGGCTGCGGGTGAAGGTGGCGCGGCCGGCGTCGACGCCGTGGCCGCTGGCCCTGATCTCGGTTTGACCAAGCTGGTCGGTCGCGAACTGGTCAAGAGCGCCCGTCCCGAGCTCGCGGCGGCGAAAATCGTTGTCTCCGGCGGTCGCGGCCTGGGCAGCGGCGACAACTACCGCAACGTGCTGGAACCGCTGGCCGACAAGCTGAGCGCCGCGCTGGGTGCGAGCCGCGCCGCGGTCGATGCGGGCTTCGTGCCGAACGATTATCAGGTCGGTCAGACCGGCAAGATCGTCGCGCCGCAGCTCTACATCGCCATCGGTATTTCCGGGCAAATTCAGCACTTGGCCGGCATGAAGGATTCCAAGGTGATCGTGGCGATCAACAAGGATTCCGAGGCGCCGATCTTCCAGGTGGCCGATTTCGGTCTGGTGGCGGATTTGTTTACCGCCGTGCCCGAACTGGCCGCCGCCCTCTGAGTTTCGAGAGGGACGACGGAGACGATAAAAGGGTGAGGAGCGCCGATGAACCTGCCTGCTTCGTTGTTTGGAACAGCGTGGCATTGGGTTTCATGGGCGCTCACCGCCCTTGTGCTGTATCAGGTTTGGCGGCGCGCGCCGTGGGCCCGGCTCAGGGAGGCGACGCAACTCAACTTGTTGCTGGGCATCGCCATGGCGCTCGCTTTGGCGTGGAGCATGAAGGCTGGCGTGAAGCCGGGTCTGAATCTCCACCTGCTTGGGGCGATGGCCGCCGTATTGTGTCTCGGCGCACGTCTGGCGCTGGTCGCACTGGCGCTGGCGCTCACCGGAATCGCGTTCAACGGTGGGATCGACTGGCAGGCGTGGCCGATCAACTACCTGTTGATGGCGGTCGTGCCGGTTGTTTTGGCGAACGCCATCCGAAAATGGGTGGAGCACCATTTGCCCGCGCATTTTTTTGTTTTCGTTTTTGTCGTTGGTTTTGCCGGTTCGGCCGTGGTCATCATGCTGCAAGGCGTGCTTGCGAGTGTGGCCCTGGCGTTTTCCGGCGCATATGAGGTTGGTTATCTGGCGAACGAATATCTGCCGTTCTTTCTGTTGCTCGGTTTCTCCGAGGCTTGGCTCAGTGGGGCGCTGATTACCTTGTTCGTGGTCTACCGGCCCGAATGGGTAGTGGCTTTCGATGACCGTCGCTATCTGTTGAACAAATAGGCATCGTACACACACACTTAACCTGGAGGGAGACTCTAAATGAGTACATATGACGCACCATTGGCCGACATGAAGTTCGACATGAACGAACTGGCCGGCTTGAAAGAGATTCTTGCGCTGCCTGCTTTTGCCGAAATCGACGCCGACACCGTCGACGCGGTTCTGGAAGAGGCGTCCAAGTTCGCTACTGAACAGATCGACCCCATCAATATCATCGGTGACCGCAAGAATTCGCCCAAATGGGACAACGGCGTAGTAACGGTCAGCCCGGAATATAAAAGCGTCTACAACCAATTCCGTGACAATGGGTGGCATGCCATGCCGGGCGCGCCGGAATACGGCGGCCAGGGTTTGCCGAATCTGGTCAATTTCGCAGTCAATGAAATGTGGCGTTCGGCCAGCATCGCTTTCGCGCTGTGTCCGATGCTGACGATGGGCGCGGTACACGCCATCGAGCACCATGCTTCCGATGAGTTGAAGCGGAAGTACCTGCCCAACATGGTGGCGGGCATCTGGAGCGGCACCATGAATCTGACCGAGCCGCAGGCCGGTTCCGATCTGACCGCCATCAAGACCAAGGCCAAACCCAATCCGAACGGCGACGGCACCTACCTCATCACTGGCACCAAAATCTTCATCACCTGGGGCGAACACGACATGGCGGAGAACATCATCCACCTCGTGCTCGCGCGGCTGCCCAATTCCGATCCGGGCCTGAAGGGGATCTCGCTCTTTCTCGTGCCGAAGTTCCTCGTCGGTGACGACGGTTCGCTCGGTGCGCGCAACGATCTCATCTGCTCGGCCATCGAACACAAGCTCGGCATCAAGGGCAGCGCCACGGCGGTGATGTCCTACGGCGACCACGACGGAGCCATCGGCTGGCTGATCGGCAAGGAAGGCAACGGCGTCGCCTACATGTTCACCATGATGAACCACGCCCGTATCCACGTCGGCCTCGAAGGCATCTCCGTGGCCGAACGCGCCTACCAGCACTCGCTCGCCTATGCGCGCGAACGCATCCAGGGCGCGATCATCGGAGACGCGGCCAGCAAGACCACGCCGAAGCCCATCTTGTTCCATCCGGACGTTCGCCGCCTGCTGATGGAACAAAAGGCGCGTACCGAAGCGCTGCGCGCCGTCGGCTACTACGCGGCGGGCCAGATGGACATCGCCAACTTCTCGACCGATCCCGCGGCCAAGAAGAAAGCGCAGGCCATCCTTGAATTGCTCACCCCGATCGTCAAGGGCTGGAGCACGGAAAGCTCGATCGAGCTCACCTCCGCTGGCGTGCAGGTACATGGCGGCACGGGCTTCATCGAGGAGACGGGCGCGGCGCAGTACTACCGCGATTGCCGCATCACCGCGATCTACGAAGGCACGACGGCCATTCAGGCCAACGACTACGTGGGCCGCAAGACCGCGCGCGAAGTCAACAAGGAAACCGGCGACGTGGCGTTCACTGCGCGCGGCCTGTACAAGGAAATCCTTGCCTTCGCCAACGGGCTCGCCGCTGATGCCGAACTGGGCGACATCGGCAAGGTCCTGGCGGATGCGACGCAAGCCCTGATCGACGCGACCGAATGGGTGGTCGGCATCTACAACACCGACCCGGCCAACGCCCATGCGGGTTCCGTGCCGTATCTCAAGCTTGGCGGCATCGTGACCGGCGGCTGGCTGTTGGCGAAGTCCGCGAAGATCGCGCAAGCGAAGCTCGGCGCGGGTGAAACCGGCGGTTACTACAAGGGCAAGATCGCGACCGCCCGCTACTACGCCAAGCATGTGCTGGTGCAGGCGCAAGGCTTGAAGGCGACCATCACCGAGGGCGGCCCGGCGGTGTTCGGTCTGGACGAACCGTTGTTCTGAGGTAGGTTGCAACAAAAGCAGGCTGCAACAAAAACGGGTGGAGCAATCCACCCGTTTTTTATGTGTGCCGGAACTTGCCGCTTACTTCGTTTCGGGCTGACTCGCTTCGGACTGGTTTGCCCCGGACTGGTTTGCCTCGGGCTGTTTTACCTCGGTTTCCTTTACGACGGCCGACTTTTCCAGTTGTTCAATGTATTCCTGCACTTTTTTCTGTTGCAGGCCCATCTGCAATTGCGGTTTGACCTCGTCGAACGGCGGCGCTTGCTGGTCGCGCACGTCTTCGAGCAGGATGACGTGATAACCGTACTCGGTCTTGACCGGCGCGGTGGTGTATTTGCCTTTTTCGAGTTTGCTCATCGCGGCGGAGAAAGACGGCAAGAGCGAAGCGGGATTGGTCCAGCCCAGATCGCCGCCCTGATCCTTGGAGCCGGGGTCGCGCGACTTTTTCACCAGCGTGGCGAATTTCGTGCCTTTCTTCAGGCTGGCGATGATGTCATTGGCCTCTTGCTCGGTTCCCACCAGGATGTGGCGGGCGTGATATTCCTTGTCGCCCAGACGTTCCTTGATCGTGTCGTAAGCCTTCTGCAATTCGTCGTCGGTCGGCGGGTTGTTTTTCATCCAGTCTTGCAGGTAATCCCCGATCAGCACGTTTTGCTGCGAGATTGCCTGCTTGGCCGCCGTTTCATCCTGCTTGTCGATGCCCGCTTTGAGGGCCGCCTGTTCCAGCACCGCGCGGCGGATGAGTTCCTTGCGGATGCTTTCCTGCAAATTCGGATCGTTCTGTTGCGCGCCTTGAGCGACCTGCGCGGCAACCATGACATCGACATAGTATTTCGGGATGGGCACGCCATTGACGGTAGCAATGGACTCTTTCATGGCCCCGGCCTTGGCCGCATTGCCGCTGCCAACCTGATCGCCCGCGCAGCCGGACAAGGCAAGGAGACCTGCGGCGACAAGGGCGACGGTCAGCCGATGAGCAGTGAATTTCATTGGATTTCCTTTGGAGAGTTGTGGCCGCAAGGCCGTTGAGGATGCGAATTCAGGCGCCGGGTTCGTCGTCGATGATGTGTTTCGACAGATAAAACCCTTGGGCAACGGAAAAAACGAGGACCAGTGCCGTACAACCGAACATTTTGAAATTCACCCACGCATCCTTCGAATAGTGAAAAGCCACGTACAGATTGAGCACGCCCAGCGCGATGAAAAACAATGCCCATGCCAGATTCACGCGTGACCATATTACATCGGGAAGACGTATCTGGCTCTCCAGCATGCGGCGCATGAGGTTGCGCCGAAAAAGCGCATTCGAGCCGAGCAGGACGCCGCCGATCAGCCAATAGAGCACCGTTGGCTTCCATTGGATGAACCGCTCGTTATGCAACACGATAGTGAGCCCGCCCAGCAGGGCGACGATGAGAAATGTCGCCCAGAGCATGCGATCAATCTTGTGCCGCTTGACCCAGGTGATGACGATCTGCAAGGCCGTGGCGAGGATCGTGACGAACGTGGCGATCATGATGGCCGCCAGTTCCGCATCGATGTCGCTGGTGTTCGTCCAGCCGCCCAGGTTATCGCGGACGAGGGCGAGCGAGCCATCGGGGAAAAAACGGGCCAGCCAGTACGCGGCAAAAAAGAAAATGACGGGGAGCAGGTCGAAAAGAAATTTCATGGGCGGGCATTATACGGTGCGCTCGACAAAGGGCCGCGAAAAAGATCCGGTACGGGCTTCCGGTAGAATGCAGGACGATGAAACTCCTGGCACTCGAATCTTCCTGCGAACGGGCGAGCGTGGCGCTTTTCGTAGACGGCGAGGTGCACATGCGCCGGCTGGAAGGGCACGCGAACCACTCCGAACACGTTCTGGCGGCTGTCCGTGGCTTGCTGGCAGAAGCGGAGTCGAGCGTGCGCGCGCTCGATGCCGTTGCGTTCGGGGCCGGGCCGGGCGCGTTTACCGGGCTGCGGCTCGCTTGCGGTGTCGCGCAAGGTCTGGCGCTCGGCGCGGGCCTGGGCGTGATTCCCGTGTGCACGCTGGCGGCGCTGGCCCTGCAAGCGCCCGACGGCGATACGCTGGCGATGACCGACGCGCGCATGGGCGAGCTCTATCACGCCCGTTACCGCGTCGCGGATGGCGCGGTGCTCGAACTGACGCCCCCTGCCTGTTGCTTGCCGGGCGAGCTGGTTTGCCCGGAGGAAGGAGCATGGTTCGGCATCGGCTCGGCTTTCGCCGCGCATGGGGCGGAACTGGCGGCGGTGCGCGCCGCGCTCTCCGGCTGCGACCCGGACGCCGTGCCGACGGCGGCGGCGGTGGCGAAGCTGGCCGCGGGGCAGGCGGCGGCGGGCATCGTGCCTCCCGAATGGGCCGTGCCGCTTTACGTGCGCAATAAAGTGGCGCTCACCACGGCAGAGCGCTTGGCGCGGGGCAACAAGGCATGAGCGCGCCGCCGCTGGATTTCGTGGCAATGGGGGTGGATGATCTCGACTGGGTGACGGCGCAGGAAGGCGAATTGCACCGCTTTCCGTGGACGCGGGGCAATTTTGCCGATTCGCTCGCCTCCGGACATGCCTGTTGGCTGATGCGCGAAAACGGCCGGCTGGCCGGATATGCGGTGACGCTGGCGGTGCTCGATGAAGCGCATCTGCTCAACATCAGTGTGGTGCGCGAGGCGCAAGGGCGCGCGCTGGGCCTTCGCCTGCTCGAACATCTGCTGGAGGCGGCCCGCCAAAGCGGCGCGCGCCAGTTTTTCCTTGAAGTGCGGCCCTCCAACGCGGCCGCACGAGCGTTGTACCGCCGCGCCGGGTTCGTCGAAATCGGGCGGCGCAAGGGCTATTATCCGGGGCCGGAAGGGCGGGAGGATGCCATCGTGATGAGGTTGGAACTGTGACGCCGCGCCGCGCCGCCATCCTGCGCGAAATGGGGTTGGCGCCCTTGTGGCGCTTGCGCGCTGCCGACGATGCCGCGCCGCCCGACGTCGAGATAGAGGCGAATGATCAGTCGCCCTCACTTTCCCGTCCGTCCCCTCTGCCGCACTTATCCGCGGCGCAGCCTGAACCTGATTCCTCTCCGGTTGCCATCACCTCTCCGGCTGTCACGACCTCGCCGGTTACCGCGCCCGGAGCGGAGGCGGGGGCAAATGCCCATTCGCCCTTGCAGGCGGCGGGGATGGGTTGGGAAGAACTGGAGGCGGCCATCTGCGGCTGTCGCGCCTGCGGGTTGTGTCAGCGGCGATCACGGGCCGTGCCCGGCGTGGGCGATCACGCCGCGCGCTGGATGTTCGTGGGCGAAGGGCCGGGCGCGGAGGAGGACCGGCGCGGCGAGCCTTTCGTCGGCGCGGCGGGCAAGTTGTTGGACAACATGCTGGCAGCGCTCGGCCTGAAGCGCGGTGAGGGCGTCTACATCGCCAATGCCGTCAAATGCCGCCCGCCGCTCAACCGCACGCCGGAGGCGGCGGAAATCGCCGCTTGCAAGCCTTTCCTCGAACGCCAGATCGCGCTCGTGCAGCCCAGGGTGCTGGTCGCGCTGGGACGTCCGGCGGCGCAGGCATTGCTCGGACGCGAAATCAGCATCGCCGCCGCGCGCGGCAAGCGTTTCGAAAAAGACGGCATCGCGCTCATCGTGACCTATCACCCGGCTTATCTGCTGCGCAATCCGCTCGACAAGAGCAAGGCATGGGAAGACCTGTGCTTCGCACGCCGCCAGCTGGCGGATTGACCCCGGACTTTCGCTGTCATCTGCCTGCCACAAAGCCGCCGTATCCACGACGAACCGGAAAAGGGGGCTTTGTCATGCTTTGGCGGCGAGTTCGAGCCTGCGGACGGATTGCCATCCGCCCCGACGCATGTTCTCCCCGTAGGGGACGATGGCAATCGTCTCGCCAGGCTGTTGGCGTATCCAGAAAACCGGTAAAGCCTCCGGCTTCAAGGCGCGCGCGTGAAGGCGTCCCCTTCCGACGCCAAAGCTTCTTCGAGCCATTGGGCGAATGGCTTTTGCTTCGCGGCGGCTGTTTTCAGATAGCTTGTTTCCATGCCGTCTTTCACGATCTTTGTGTTCGGATGCGCTTCCTTGAGCACATGCAGAAAAACCCTGTAAGCCTTGAGAAATTCCACCAATGCTTTCTCGTGCTCGCCCTGATTGTCGTGCACCCAAGCGATATTGTTGTAGGTCGTGGCCGTAGCGAGATGCTCTTTGCCCAGCACTTTTTCCCTGATGGCCAAAGCCTTCTGGTTCCACTCCAGCGCCTTGGGGTAATCGCCCTGACTTTTGTACACCCCGGCGATATTGCTGTAGGTCGTAGCTGTGTCTGGATGCTCTTTGCCCAGCACTTTCTCCCTGATGGCCAAAGCCTTCTGGTTCCACTCCAGCGCTTTGGGGTAATCTCCTTGACTGTCGTACACCCCGGCGATATTGTTGTAGGTCGTAGCCATATCGGGATGCTCTTTGTCCAGCACTTTCTCCCTGATGACCAAAGCCTTCTGGTTCCACTCCAGCGCCTTGGGGTAATTCCCCTGACTGTTGTACACCAAGGCGATATTGTTGTAGGTCGTGGCTGTATCGGGATGCTCTTTGCTCAGCGCTTTTTCCCTGATGGCTAAAGCCTTCTGGTTCCACTCCAGCGCCTTGGGGTAATTCCCCTGACTGTTGTACACCGCGGCGATATTGTTGTAGGTCGTGGCCGTATCGGGATGCTCTTTGCCCAGCACTTTCTCCCTGATAGCCAAAGCCTTCTGATACCACTCCAGCGCCTTGGGGTAATCGCTCTGCCTGTCGTATACCCCGGCAATATTGTTGTAGGTCGTGGCCGTACCTGGATGCTTTTTGCCCAGTACTTTTTCAAAAATGGACAAAGCCTTCCAGTACCACTCCAGCGCCTCAGGGTAATCGCTCAGACTTTTGTATACCACGGCGATATTGTTGTAGATCGTGGCCGTATTCGGATGCTCTTTGCCCAGCGCTTTTTCCTTGATAGCCAAAGCCTTCTGATACCATTCCAGCGCCTCAGGGTACTTTCCCTGACTGCCATACACCACGGCGATATTGTTGTAGGTCGTAGCCGTATCGGGATGCTCTTTGTCCAGCACTTTCTCCCTGATGACCAAAGCTTTCTGATACCATTCCAGCGCCTCAGGGTACTTTCCCTGACTGCCATACACCACGGCGATATTGTTGTGGGTCGTGGCCGTATCGGGATGCTTTTTGTCCAGTACTTTTTCACTGATGGCCAAAGCCTTCAGATACCACTCCAGTGCCTTGGGGTAATCACCCTGCTTGTAAAATATCCAGCCTTGATTATGGTATATCGCCGTATGATAACGCGCATTATCGGGCAAGGTTTTATAGATGGCCTCTGCCCGCGTAAAATCATCGTTGGCTTCCGGGTATTTCGCTAGTTCGCCATGCATGATACCTTTGGACAGCAGTATGTCTGCCCGGCCCCGGTTTTGAATCTCTCCCGTTTTTCCTTTTGAAAGGGCTGTCTTCCATGCCTGCGTCTGCCTGTCGTATGCTTTCGCATAACATTTAAGCGCCCTGGGGTAATTGCGTTGTTCGTAATAGTTTTTCGCCATCCTGACATTCTCGTCGGCCAAATAATCGAGATCGGGCAGGGATGGCCGCGACATCTTATCCGCGTCGCCGGACTGACTAAAGAGCACGCGCCTCTTATGCCTCATATACACATACAACAATACGACAGCAATGCCGCATATCCCGGCAAGGACAAGTTTATCAGCGAAGAAACTGATGACCATTGTAATGCCGCCACCCACAGCGATAAGCACTGCAATAGCATTGAAATACTTGAAAAAAAGACCGTCGTTCCGGAAAAACTGGTCTACAAAACCAAGCCCGCGCTCGAGCAAGTGCTTGCCGTTCATCGTCGTTTCCTTCCCCCGGTGGACGCCATCGAATCTAGCCGTCCGCCATTGTCACATCGTCATGACACCTCCCGCAAATCATGCCATGCGCCGGAAGCGCGCCCTTGCAGTTCGCCGGGCAACGCCGGGGGAATCGTCAGGGTCGTCTGTCCAGCGTGCTCAGTACGTCGGTCGATGGCCTTCATGGCGCGCATCGGGGGGCGTCAGGCGCACGACCGTGAGACTTCCGCTGTCATCTTCCTGTCACAAAGCCGCCCTAAAGTCAGCTTCGTTTCAACAAACGGAAGACGAACATGAACAAGCACTCCATAAAACAATCCATCGCGGCGCTGTGTCTGATGGCGGCGGGTATCGCGGGCGTCCAGGCGCAGAGCGGCGGGCGTGACGTGACCGGCGCGGGGGCGAGTTTCCCCGCGCCGCTCTACACCAAATGGGCCGCGCAATATCACACCGCGACCGGCAACCGCATCAACTACCAGTCTGTCGGCTCCAGTGCGGGACTGAAACAAATAGAAGCCAAGACGGTGGACTTCGGTGCATCCGATGCGCCGCTGACCGATGCGGAATTGCAAAGCAAGGGGCTGGTGCAGTTTCCGACGGTGGTCGGCGGCATCGTGCCCGTGATCAATCTCACCGGCATCAAACCCGGCGCGCTCCGGCTCAATGGCCAGACATTGGGCGATATCTACCTGGGCAAGATCACGCGCTGGAACGATCCGGCGCTCGTGGCGCTCAATCCCGGCCTCACCCTGCCGGATGAGGCCATCGCCGTCGTGCGGCGCGCGGATGGATCGGGCACGAGCTTCGCCTTCACGCATTACCTGAGCGCGGTCAATGCCGGATGGAAAGAGCGCGTCGGCGCGGGAACGGCGGTCAATTGGCCGGTGGGCCTCGGCGGCAAAGGCAACGAAGGCGTCGCGGCTTTCGTCAAGCGGCTCGCCGGCTCGATCGGCTATGTCGAATTCGCCTACGCACACCGCAACGGTCTGGCGCATGCACAACTGCAAAACAGTGCGGGACGTTTCGTCCAGCCCTCGCAGGCGAGCTTCAAAGCCGCTGCGCTCGGCGCGGACTGGAAAAAGAGTTTCCACCAGATTTTGACCAACCAACCGGGCGCGGAAGCGTGGCCGATGACTTCGGCAACCTTCATCCTGATGCACAAGGCGCAGGACAAACCCGCACAGGCCGCCGCGTCGCTGGCATTCTTCTCATGGGCCTACAAGAACGGCGATGCGCTGGCCGAAGATCTCGACTATGTGCCCATGCCGGAAGCAGTCAAGACGATCATCGTGGATTCGTGGCGCAATATCGCCGATACGTTGGGTAAGCCGGTCGGCGGATAATGGAACGCAAAATCAGGAGACACGGCCCGCCGCCGCAATAGACGGCGGACCGCTTTCGACTTTCAATCATCATGAACCTGTCCATGTCCGCTTTCGTCCAACCTCGCCGCCTGTGGTCAAACGCGCTGGCCGACCGCCTGTTCAACGGCCTGGCGCGTGGCGCGGCTCTGCTGACGCTGGCATCGCTCGCGGGGATCATTCTTTCCCTGATCATCGGCGCCTGGCCCGCCATCCGCGCCTTCGGCCCCGGCTTCCTGATCCATAACGCCTGGGACCCCGTGCGTGAAGACTTCGGCGGCCTAGTCATGATCTACGGCACGCTGATGACCTCGGCCATCGCGCTCCTGATTGCCGCGCCCGTCAGTTTTGGCATCGCGCTTTTTCTCACCGAACTCGCGCCCGCATGGCTGAAGCGCCCGCTGGGAACAGCGGTCGAACTACTGGCCGCGGTGCCTTCCATCGTATATGGCATGTGGGGGCTGATGGTGTTCGGCCCCGTACTGGCGCGCTACGTCCAACAACCCCTGCAAGCCTTGCTGGGCGATGTCCCCATGCTCGGAGCGCTGGTCTCCGGCCCGCCGGTGGGCATCGGCATACTATCGGCGGGGATCATCCTTTCAATAATGATCATCCCCTTCATCGCCTCGGTGATGCGCGACGTTTTCGAGCTCACCCCCCCGCTCCTGAAAGAATCAGCCTACGGCCTGGGTTCAACCACCTGGGAAGTCGTCTGGCGCGTCGTACTGCCCTATACAAAAACAGGCGTACTCGGCGGCATCATGCTCGGGCTTGGGCGCGCGCTGGGCGAAACCATGGCAGTGACCTTCGTCATCGGCAACATGAACCAACTAGACTCGCTCTCTCTATTTGAAGCAGCCAACAGCATCACCTCCGCGCTCGCCAACGAATTCGCCGAAGCCGCCCCCGGACTGCATCAAGCCGCGCTGATCTATCTGGGGCTGGTGCTGTTCCTGATTACCTTTACGGTGCTGGTGTGCTCCCGGCTCCTGCTCCTGCGCCTGCAACGGGGCGAAGGAAAGCGCGCATGAAAAACGACTCCGCGCGCATCGCGCATTTTCTCCGCCGCAAGCGCATCAACCGGGTCGCGCTCGCCCTCGCCTTCACCGCAATGCTGTTCGGTACATTCTGGCTGGCATGGATACTGTGGGAAACCCTGAGGCTTGGCTTCGAGAGCCTTTCCCTGTCGCTACTCACAGAAAACACCCCGCCGCCCAACGAACTGCCGGGCGCGGGCGGGCTGGCCAACGCCATCCGCGGCTCGCTCGCCATGGTGGCGCTAGCCACCTTCATCGGCGCGCCGGTCGGCATCCTCTCCGGCATCTACCTGGCCGAATACCGCCCGCAAGGCTGGCTCGCCGTCACCATCCGCTTCGTCAACGACCTGCTGCTGTCCGCGCCGTCCATCATCATCGGCCTGTTCGTCTACGCAATCATCGTCGTGCGCTTCCGGCAGTTTTCCGGCTGGGCGGGCGCGGCGGCGCTCTCGCTCATCGTCATCCCCGTCGTCATCCGCACCACCGAAAACATGCTGGCCCTGATCCCGTCCGGGCTGCGCGAAGCCGCCTATGCACTGGGCGCGCCGAAATGGCGGGTCATCCTCCAGGTCACGCTCGCCGCGGCGCGCGCCGGCGTCATCACCGGCATCCTGCTGGCCGTGGCGCGCATCAGCGGAGAAACCGCGCCGCTACTTTTCACCGCCCTGAACAACCAGTTCTGGACAACCGGCCTCTCCGGCCCCACCGCCAACCTGCCGGTCACCATCCTGCAATTCGCCATGAGTCCCTACGAAAACTGGCAGCATCTGGCCTGGGGCGGCGTCTTTCTGATTACCCTGATCGTGCTCGGACTCAACATCCTGGCGCGCACCCTATCGCGCGACGCCTCATCATGATGACCCAATCAAACCTCTCGCCCAAACCGGACGCCCCGGCCGAACCACCGGATATTGCCTCCCTCCCGGTCAAACTCTCCGTCCAGAACCTGAACTTCTACTACGGCAAATTCCTGGCGCTCAAAAACATCAGCCTGGACATTCCCGCCAATCGCGTAACAGCCTTCATCGGCCCGTCCGGCTGCGGCAAATCCACACTCCTGCGCACCTTCAACCGGATGTTCGAGCTTTACCCGGAACAACGCGCCGAAGGCCGCATCATGCTCGACGGCGAAGACCTGCTGGCTTCCCGGCAAGACGTCGCGCTCATCCGCGCCCGCATCGGCATGGTGTTCCAGAAGCCCACCCCCTTCCCGATGTCGATCTTCGACAACATCGCCTTCGGCGTAAAACTGTTCGAGAACCTCTCCCGCATCGACATGGAAGAGCGCGTCGAATGGGCGCTGAAAAAAGCGGCACTCTGGGACGAAGTCAAAGACAAACTCCCGCAAAGCGGCGCCAGCCTCTCCGGCGGGCAGCAACAACGCCTGTGCATCGCGCGCTGCATCGCCATCCGGCCTGAAATCCTGCTCCTCGACGAACCCTGCTCCGCGCTCGACCCAATCTCCACCGCCCGCATCGAAGAGCTCATCGCGGAATTCAAGACCGACTACACCGTCATCATCGTCACCCACAACATGCAACAAGCGGCGCGGGTGAGCGACTGCACCGCCTATATGTATTTGGGCGATCTCATCGAATTCGGCGAGACCGAACAAATGTTCTTCAAACCGCGTCGCCGGGAAACCGAAGACTACATCACGGGCCGTTTCGGCTAAAACGACATGACCGAAAAACACCTATCCTCCCAGTTCGACAGCGAACTCAC